>NZ_JBQFOD010000004.1:0-314604 GCF_056533095.1 Ruegeria sp. H3
GACAGGTTTTTACGGCGCAGAATGTGTTTCCTCCACCGGCGCTTCGGCTGCGGCTTCGGCTTCGGCTTCGGCTTCGGCTTCGGCTTCGGCTTCGGCTTCGGCTTCGGCTTCGGCTTCGGCTTCGGCTTCGGCTTCGGAAGTCAGGTCTTCGCCAGGGGCGTCTTGGTCAAGCGGTGCATCATCCAAAGGCTCAGCCATTTCGATAACACCTTCGTCCACCAGATCTTCCGATTTCGGGGTTTCCGCCGGTTTCTGATCGGTTTTCTTTTTGCCCGCCACCGTCACATTCCCCTTATCGATTCTAAAATCACCAGAACTACAGACTGGTCCAAGTTAGTCTGCGCCAGGCTCGCCCTCAACCCGCATCGCGTGTTTCACAAGCTTTTTAACGGCTTTACGCATGTGTTTGGGTGTGGGTTCTTTGGCAATCTTCAATCGCTGGAACCCCAAGGTTTTAAGGGGCTCTGAGGTCGCCTCGCTGATTGCAGCCAGCCACAAAGGGGCAGTTCCGGCCCAAATGTCGGCAAATTGTCGCGCGGTTCGGGGTGAAAACAAAGGCGCGATGACCGGCCTTTCACCGATTGAGGCTGCCGCGGCCTCGTCGCTCAGCGGCAACAGAAGCTGCTGATAGACGGGTTGCTCTCGGGTGGTCAGGCCCAGTGCCGTCAACCGATCGGCCACGTTGCCCCGGCTATGTTCTCCTCGCAGATGTAACAATGGGCTCGTCGGCCGGACACGCAACAGCGTCGCCACTAGCTCCTCGGCAGTGGCCCCCATCATCTGGGCGTCCCATCCGGCACCCTTTGCGGTGCCGGTGGTGGTAGGACCCACACAGAAGGCTGGCAGATCGCGCCTGACCCCCAACGAGGCCGCCGCGTTCACCGCATTGGCGGAGGAAAAAATCAACCCCTGGATATCGTCAGTCTGCACCTGAACGGGCAGCGGTTTGATTTCAAGAATAGGGGAATAAATGACCTCGACCCGTGATCTGGTGCGGGTTGGCAGCTGCGCCACAAACCTCTCCGAGGCAGCACGCGGGCGGGTCATCAACAAATACAACGATCTGCGCCTTTGGCCATGGGATTGTTTGCATCCGCGCAGGGTGATACCCCGCATGCCAATCATGATGCAACGGAACGGGCCAATGGTGCAAACACTAACCATCCTTGGGTTAGAAAGCAGCTGTGATGACACAGCCGCAGCCGTGGTGCGGCAAACTGACGGTACACCGGCTGAAATCCTGTCGTCGGTTGTGCATGGTCAAACCGATTTGCACAGCGCGTATGGCGGTGTCGTGCCCGAGATTGCGGCGCGCGCTCATGCTGAGAAGCTGGATATCTGCGTGATGCAGGCGCTGGAAGCCGCTGGTTTGAGCCTGAGCAACATGGACGCCATCGCAGTGACCGCCGGGCCGGGTCTGATCGGCGGTGTCATGTCGGGCGTGATGTGCGCCAAAGGGATCAGCGCCGCGACCGGGCTGCCTTTGATCGGCGTCAACCATCTGGCAGGTCACGCCCTGACACCGCGCCTGACCGATGGAATCGCGTTTCCCTATCTGATGCTGCTCGTCTCGGGCGGTCACTGCCAATACCTGATTGCCCATGGTTCCGATAACTTCACCCGCCTTGGCGGCACAATCGATGACGCGCCGGGCGAGGCCTTTGACAAAACCGCCCGTTTGCTGGGCTTGCCCCAACCCGGCGGGCCTTCGGTTGAGGCCGAGGCTCGGTCAGGCGATCCCAAGCGGTTCCGGTTTCCCCGTCCGTTGCTGGATCGACCCGGCTGCGATCTGTCCTTCTCCGGTTTGAAAACAGCCCTGATGCGCATGCGGGATCAAATCGTAGCCGAAAACGGCGGGCTGACCCGCCAGGACCGCGCCGACCTTTGCGCCGGATTTCAACAAGCGGTCGTAGACACGTTGGCTGAAAAAACACGCCGCGCCATTGGCCTGTATCTTGAACAAACCCCCGCAGAGCCGGTGATCGCTGTGGCGGGCGGGGTTGCTGCAAACTCGGGCATTCGCGCTGCATTAGAGTCTGTTTCCAATGAAATGGGTGCTAGGTTCACTGCACCCCCTTTGGCCCTTTGCACCGACAACGCAGCCATGATTGCCTATGCCGGATTGGAACGCTTTCGCGCCGGTGCGCGAGACGGTCTGGACCTGACGGCCCGCCCGCGCTGGCCTCTGGATCAAACCAGCCCTGCCATGTTGGGCAGCGGCAAAAAAGGGGCCAAGGCATGAGCGTTTCTGTACTGGGCTCCGGCGCATTTGGAACCGCCTTGGCCATATCACTGGCGGGTAACGGGCCAGTGACCTTGTGGTCCCGCGATGAGGCGCAGGCGAGAGCGATGCAAGAAACGGCCGAAAACGCGCAACGCCTGCCCGGCGTGGCTTTGCCGCCCCAGATTAGCGTGACAGCGCGAATCGATCAGGCGTGTCAAGCGGATGTGCTGGTGGTTTCCGTCCCTATGCAACAGCTGCGTATGGCCTTGGAGCAGCATAAATCTGCCTTGGCAGGCAAAACCTTGGTCGCCTGCTGCAAAGGGATTGAACTGTCCACCGGCCTTGGCCCCGTGGCGGTGATCCGCGAAACCGTCCCGGACGCGCAACCTGCGCTCCTAACCGGGCCCAGCTTTGCAGATGACATCGCACGCGGTCTGCCGACTGCGCTGACCCTGGCCTGCGCCGAAGCGGCTTTGGGCAAAGACCTGCAGGCGAGACTAACCACCGCCAACCTGCGCCTTTATCGCACAACCGATACCACCGGCGCCGAACTGGGCGGTGCGTTGAAAAACGTTATGGCGATTGGATGCGGGGCCGCCATCGGCGCGGGTTTGGGTGACAGCGCACGGGCTGCCCTGATTACGCGCGGCTTTGCCGAAATGCAGCGTTTTGCCACCCAGCGCGGTGCGCAGGCAGAGACCTTGATGGGCTTGTCCGGGCTGGGGGATCTGGTCCTGACCTGCTCGTCTGATCTGTCCCGAAACTATCGTTTTGGACAAAGTTTGGGTCTAGATCGGCCTTTTGACACAGGCACCACAGTCGAAGGTGTCGCTACTGCACGCGCTGTGGCGAAGATTGCCAAAGCCGAAGGGCTGGAGATGCCCATTAGCACAACGGTGGCAGAACTCAGCGACGGTGCCTACAGTGTGGCACAAGCGATTCAGTCATTGCTGGGTCGACCCCTGAAGGAGGAATAGAATGCTCATCGCCCTGATCGCCAAAGACAAAGACGGCGCCTTGCAAACGCGGTTGGACAATCGATCAGCCCATCTGGCCTATATCGAGGAAACAGGCGTCGTCTCACAGGCCGGTCCCCTTTTGGACGGGGACGCCATGATTGGATCACTGGTCATTCTGGATGTCGAAGATGTCACCGCCGCGCAGGCTTGGGCGGACAATGACCCCTATGCCAAAGCCGGGCTGTTTGCTACGGTCGAGTTGATCCCCTGGAAACGGGTGATTGGCTGATGGCATATTGGCTGTTCAAATCGGAACCTTCGACCTGGAGTTGGGATCAGCAAGTCGCCAAGGGCGACGCAGGCGAAGAATGGGATGGCGTGCGTAACTATCAGGCCCGGAATTTCATGCGGCAGATGGCCATCGGCGATCGCGGCTTCTTCTATCATTCGCAAAAGGACAAGGCGATTGTCGGGATTGTCGAGGTCTGCGCCGAGGCCCATCCAGACAGCACCACCGACGACCCACGCTGGGAATGCGTAGACATCAAAGCAGTGCGCCCGTTTTCGCAGGCCGTTACATTAGATCAGATCAAAGCCGATGAGCGATTGGCAGAGATGGTGTTGGTGCGAAACTCACGCCTGTCCGTTCAACCCGTCAGCGACGCGGAATGGGATGTGATCTGCGCATTGGGGAATACGCAGGCCGATTAGGAACAAATAAAAGGGAAGGCCCTGATCGATGCAGAACCTTCCCTACCCCGCGTGCTCCCTACTCACCACACGCATCTGGAAATATCTGGTTCTGACCGTCCTGGTCACTGAACTATCTATAGACCGGTCAAGACCCCGGTTTCAAACGGCAAGTCCTTAAACTCTGTCTCAAATGCAAAACGCCCGCCTTGGGGACAAGCGGGCGTTTGTATCTTTGGCTGGATCGGATCAGCCGTATACGGATTCTTTTCCGAAATGCTTGGTCAGCATGTAGTAGACAACAGCGCGATATTTGTTGCGTTCGGACATGCCATAGGTTTCCAGGGCTTTGTTGATCGCTTCCATCAGTTCGGGACCGTCGGACAGGCCCAGCTTTTTGATCAGGAAGTTGTTTTTGACAGTCTCAATTTCACCGTCCTGGCTGGCGGCAACAGTCGATGCATCCGCATCATAAATCGCAGGGCCACAACCGATTGTGACCTTGGTCAGCAGGTCCATATCCGGATCCATGCCACATTTGTTCTTCAGGTCATCGGCATATTTGGCGATCAAGTCGTCGCGTTTTCCCATTAAACAGTCTCCCTATCAGCAGTCCTGGCTGCGGTTACTCAAATCCTTGAAACAGGTGCGGGAAGGTTAATCACAAGTGTTTTCAACACAAAGGGAAAAATTCCAAGCTTTCCCCCTAAGCGGAGAGACGCTTTCGCGAAGCCGCACGAAACGCTTGATCCGCTAAGTCAGAGAAAGCCCGAACCTTGCGGCCGGGCGTGTTACTGCCTGCGTGAACGAATGAAATCGGAGCTGCGGGAGATTTCAGTAACCCCGGCAAAACTTCAACCAGCGCACCCTCTTCCAATTCCCGCTGAACGGCCAACCGTGATTTGACCGCAGGACCCAAGCCCTGCACAGCGGCATCTGTCAGCATATCTGAATTCGACACCGCAATGCGCCGGGCTACAGATAGCTGTCCCTCATAGGTGTCGAAACGGGTTTGCCAAGGCAAACAAGCCCAGCGCATTTGCCGTAAATCCTCGACAGATGTCGGGGTGCCGTGACGGGCAAAAAACTCGGGCGAAGCACAGATTATTCGGTCATTTTCGCATAGCTTGCGCGCCCTCAAGTTACTGTCGGACATTTTTCCGACACGAATGGCGCAATCTATGCCTTCATCCACCAATGATACATAGCGATCCACTGCCAGAAACTCGATCGTCAGGTCGGGATGCTCGGTCTGGAACTCGTCTAACAAAGGCATGATAAAGCGGGATAAAATCCACGGGGATAGGGTGACACGCAGGTGCCCGCGAAGGGCACCTTTGCCGCTCCCGGCCTCCAGCTCGGCCTCGCGCAGATCCGACAGGAGGGGTTCGATCCGGTCCAGAAAAATCAACCCCTCGTTGGTTAGCTGAACCCTGCGGCTGTTGCGGTGAAAGAGTTTGAGGTTCAGAACCTCCTCCAGCTTCGCAATTCTGTGGCTGACAGTCGCGGCCGAAATGCCCAGCGCCTGCGCCGCTGACCCAACACCACCAGTTTTGGCGACCGAGACGAAAGTCAGCAGATCATTCACATGGTACATTCGAAATTTCCAAACACTGGTTTCATAATTCAGGCAGTTATCGAAGAAAAAATCAAATGATATCTGCTCTGTCACAATCAGAGGAGGTCCCGATGAAATCACTTTATGCAGCGGTCTGCGCGATGACGCTGGCAACTCCGACCCTAGCGAACGGGTTGGAGACATATCTGGAATTCGACAAATCGATCCCACCCGGAAATCTGGCCATCGGGCCGGATGGGCGGATGTTCATGTCGGTGCATGAATTCTACGGGCCTGAACTGCGTATTGTCGAAGTGATGCCCGATGGGTCGACCAAACCCTACCCGACAGAAACATGGGCCCGCGCACCACAGGATGATGCGGACGGGCTGAACGGCGTTCTGGGTCTGCGGGCAGATCGGGAGGGCATTCTTTGGATGCTGGATGGTCAGGGCGAGAACCAGACCGGTCGGATCGTGGGATGGGATACCAATACCGAAACCTTGCATGCGATCCATTACATCGGTGCGCCGGTGGTGCGGCCTACCTCGTTCCTGAACGATCTGGCCGTGGATCGAGATCATGAGGCGATCTATATCTCAGACACGGGCGACGGCCAGAACTCGGCCATTATCGTGGTCGATCTGGAAACCGGTCGCGCGCGGCGCGTGCTTGAAGGATCGAAATACACGATCCCCGAAGATACGCCGATGGTGATCGACGGGCGTGAGATCACGCTGGGCGGCAACCCTGCGAAAATCGGCATCAACCCGATCACGGTCGATCCGACCAACACATGGGTCTATTTCGCTCCGATGACTGCCAGCGCGATGTATCGCCTCCGCACCACCGACCTGTTAGATGAAAGCTTGTCCGATGCTGACCTGGAAGCGCGGGTGGAACGCTATGGAGACAAGCCGATCTCGGATGGGTCCACGGTCGATACTGGCGGCAATGTCTACATCACAGCAATGACCGACAACGCTCTGGGCGTGACGAAACCGGACGGCAGCTATGAGGTGCTGTACCAGTCGGATGACGAATTGCCCTGGCCCGACGGGTTCTCGATCGGAACGGATGGCTATGTCTATGCCACCATCAACGAACTGCACCGCTCGCCCGTCTTGAACGGGGGCGAGGATGCCTCGCAAGGTATCTACAAGATCGTTCGGTTCAAAGCGTTGGCTGACGCTGTCAGTGGGCGCTGATCGCGCTCTAACCCAGCAAGGCCCCGGTTAGCTATCGGCAAAATCCCCAGCCGGGGCCCTGCAGATGAAAATGATCCGCATGCAGACGGTTGTATTCTGGGCCCAGAACCACGCGGAACCAATCACAGGCCCCCTGCCCGATCTGTCTTAGAAACGCGGCCTCTGGCCCCGCGGCATTCCAATCTGACAACAGCGAAAGCGTCCGCCCATCGGTCAGTTCGACCCCTACTATATCAATCGAGTCGGCGGTGGCATGGCTGCTCCATCGGCTGGATTGACCTTGTGCAGTGCGCATACGGCGGCAGTTGTAGCTGCCTGCATGACGTAGCTTTTCTACACCCGTTCCCAGAAAATCACGCGCCGCAGGCTGCACGACATGGTGATCCCACATCGCCAATCGCAGGGTTGTCCGACAACTGGTCTCGACCGCGTCGATCCGAGAGGTCACTAGCTGTGACAACAGCCCCCGCCCGGTGATCCCGCAGTTCTGATCGACGACCAGATCATCCATCGCCTCAAATCGGGCGCCTGCATCCGACAGCGCAGACCTGCACTGCATCTTATCTGCAAGGGCGCGTTTCAGCTGGTATTTGGTAACCGGCGTGACCGGAGCCTTTACCCTGAGATCGCGCAAAGGGTTCCAATGTGACGGCACGGGCGTTTTGGGATGTGCCAAAAGGGCCCAGCCACCGCCACCCAGAAGAATTGCAACGACGGCTAATCTAAAAACGAAAGACGCCGCCAGAAACAGGTATCGGCGGCGCCTAGAGTTTTGTGTCATCGTCAGACAACAATCAGTAGCGGTAGTGTTCCGGCTTGTAGGGGCCTTCCGGCTTCACGCCGATATAGGCCGCTTGTTCATTGTCCATCTTGGTCAGCTTCACGCCGATGCGATCCAGATGCAGGCGGGCGACTTTCTCGTCCAGATGCTTGGGCAGGATGTAGACATCGTTTTTGTACTCATCACCCTTGGTGAACAGTTCGATCTGCGCCAGAACCTGGTTGGTGAAGGACGCTGACATCACAAACGAAGGGTGGCCGGTGGCGTTACCAAGGTTCAGCAGACGACCTTCTGACAGCAAGATAATGCGGTTGCCCGAAGGCATCTCGATCATGTCCACCTGTTCCTTAATGTTGGTCCATTTGTGGTTCTTAAGGCTGGCCACCTGAATTTCGTTGTCGAAGTGACCAATGTTGCCAACGATGGCCATGTCCTTCATCGCACGCATATGCTCGATGCGGATCACGTCCTTGTTGCCGGTGGTGGTAATGAACACATCTGCGGTTTCGACTTCGTCTTCCAGAAGAGTCACTTCGTAACCGTCCATTGCAGCCTGCAGGGCGCAAATCGGGTCAACTTCGGTGACTTTAACGCGGGCACCCGCGCCGGACAGTGACGCAGCCGAGCCTTTGCCCACGTCGCCATACCCGCAAACCACGGCAACCTTACCGGCCAGCATGGTGTCGGTGGCGCGGCGGATACCGTCGACAAGCGATTCCTTACAGCCGTATTTGTTGTCAAACTTCGATTTGGTGACCGAGTCATTCACGTTAATCGCCGGGAACGGCAGGTGGCCGTCTTTCACCAGCTGATACAAACGGTTCACACCAGTGGTGGTTTCCTCGGAGACACCCTGGATCTGATCGCGCATCTTGGTGAACCAACCGGGTGAGGCCGCCATGCGCTTGGCGATCTGCTTCTTGATCACCTCTTCCTCTTCCGAACCCGGAACGGGGATGATGTCTTCACCCGCCTCTGCCCGTGCGCCCAGCAGGATGTACAGCGTCGCGTCGCCGCCATCGTCCAGGATCATGTTCGGGCCGTCTTCGAACAGGAAGGATTTGTCCAGATAATCCCAATGCTCTTCCAGCGTCTGGCCTTTGATGGCGAAGACCGGAATGCCCGCTTCAGCAATCGCTGCGGCCGCATGATCCTGGGTTGAGAAGATGTTGCACGACGCCCAGCGCACATCCGCGCCCAGGGCAACCAGCGTTTCGATCAGAACGGCCGTCTGGATTGTCATGTGCAGCGAACCAACAATGCGCGCGCCTGACAAAGGCTTGCTTTCACCGTATTCCGAACGCAGCGCCATCAGGCCTGGCATTTCGGTTTCGGCGATATCCAGCTCCTTGCGGCCAAACCCGGCCAGCGAAATGTCTTTAACGATATAGTCCCCGGCCATCTGGCGCTCCATTTTTCCGGTCAATCACACTGTGGCTGCCCCTAGCATCCCTTGGGGCAGGTGGCAATGTAGATGTCCGAAAACGGGATGTTACGCCACTGATACTAGCTTGGCGTGCCGTCAACTTTGACTTTCGGGATCGCTTCGAAAAAATCGGTGCCAACGGCGACAATACAGGAAATGCCGTTCGCCTGGGTCACCAAAACGGTATAACTGCCCGTTTCTTTTGAGGTCCAAACCTCCATGACCGACTGCGCGCCGCGTGTTTTCTGCAAACCGCCAAAAGCCAGCTCTTCCGAGTAGCTTTTCTGCAGCTTGGCAATCACATGCGCGCGCTCTGCACAGGTTTGGGCAAAGGCGGGCGGGGCTGTAGCGGCCATGCCAAAGGTCAGGGTAAGGGCGAATAAACGCTTAAACATAGCAAACTCCTTTCGTTTCGCGTTTCGCTGTGTGAGAGGAGCGCACCGGGAGAAGCGTGCGCCCCCCCTCGGTTTTTATGTCGGGATCGCATCGTTTCATTTCAAAGCACGAATGCTCAAGAAAACGTTGGCAGCTGGTGATCCTGACAGGTACATCATAGCAGAAAATCGTGATTTTAATGTGTCCCACTTCACAAGGCATGGCAAAATGGCAACACAACCTCGCGCTTGGCAACGGATGCTATCTGGTCGCAGGCTGGACCTGCTGGACCCGACCCCGGTGGATATCGAGATCGAAGATATCGCCCATGGGCTGGCATTTGTTGCGCGATGGAACGGGCAAACACACGGCGATTTTGCCTATTCCGTGGCCGAACATTCCCTTTTGGTTGAAGAACTCTATGGCCGGATCGCGCCCAATGCACCGGCGAAATGGAAGCTCGCCGCACTGCTGCACGACGCGCCGGAATATGTGATTGGTGATATGATCTCGCCCGTCAAATCCGCCGTCGGCGCGGGCTACGGCGCGCTGGATGACCGCCTGATGGCGGCGATCCACATCCGGTTCGGGCTACCCGCCGAGGTTCCAAAGACGATAAAACGACAGATCAAGAAGGCCGACAAGATCAGTGCGTGGATGGAAGCAACCCAGATCGCAGGATTTTCCGAAGCTGAAGCGACAAAGTTCTTCGGGCGGCCCGATAAGGCCATTATGGACGGTTTGAAGATCACACTGCGCCCACCGGTTGAGGTACGAATGGCATACACGCAGCGGCATCAACAGCTGCTGGGCCATCTTTGAACGCAGCGTTCAAACTAATCCGCCCGCTGTTCAACCTTCTGAATGATGCGTCCTTCAGACTCGTGGGCAGACCACCGGACAGGTGTGGCGGTCACGCTTGTGACTGTCGTTTTACCTCCGGCCTTTTGAACTTCCGCCTGCAATATCACACTGCTTGCGATATCTTCATGGGAGAACCCCCACAGCAAGCTGCCCAGCGAATAGGCAATAGGCACTGTTTTGACTGCGTCGGACTTTGGCCGATAAAGCTGAATTGGCTGGGGCACATGCGGGTGGTGGCACACGATGATATCTGCTCCAAATTCCGCCAATTCCTCGGCCGCTTCTTGTTGCGCCCGTCGCGGGTACAGCTCGAATTCGTGACCCCAATGGAGGATCGCAATAATCAAATCGCACTCGGCGGCCTTTGCGTTTGATATCTGCGTTTTCAGCGGCTCGATATCTGGCGGCTGATGCTTGGAGGTCAGCTTGGCCAGATTGACATGGTATCCATGCCCGTCGGGCAGCGTTTGACCATTGGTTCCAAACGCGCAGGACGCAAAACCGATCTTGATCCCGTTTCGTTCGATGATGTTAGCCGCGTCCGGATCAGCCGGGGCTTCACTCACCCCAATCGGCAGGATGTTCCGCTTGGCCAGTGTGGCCAGTGTCGTTTCCACGCCTTCGATGCCCATATCGAAGATATGATTGTTTGCCAGATTCAAGACATCAATCGCCCGACCTTTATGGCAGGTCAATGCATCGAACTGATCCTCTGACGCACATTCAACAGGAGGGCCGGCATCGCCGATTACTTCATCCACCAGAGGTTGGGTTGTAACAGGCGATTCATAGTTGGCGATGACAACATCGTTTTTGAACAACAGGTCTTCGATCTGTGCATAAACCTGATCCTGCGCGGGCTCAGCCCGGTGCGTGCGCAGGATATCCCCGGCAAAACTCAGCGTGAGAGTCTCGACCTTTTCACCCTGTGCGCGCGGCGCAAGCTGAGCGTGCTTTGATTTCATAAACTCAGACGTTTGCAGCTCGGGTTCGGGCAATTGCACCGGATTTTTGCTTTTATAAACCCAGTACAGATTATCCAACAAATTCATCTCCGAGACTTCACCCGCCGCCCCCTTTCGCGGGCGCGCCCAAAACCCGAATATTTCAGCCGATTTTGTCACCAGCGCGACAATCCCTTTCAAAACTGGATTGGAGGTTTTCAGCACCTCATACGGCGTGTTTGGCAATAGGGACACTGGGGCCTCTCACTTATCGATTCTGAACCTTCAGTACGCATGCAGATCACCAACATGCACAGGTCATCGCGGTAGCATAAATAGGGTTAACAAAACGATACTCAGAATATTGTTGCACTGTAAATCCGTCACACACCCAGACCAAAAAACGCGACCAAAACGGTCGCGTGGTCAATGTTCAAAAGTTGGCAGTAGTGGCTCGACCAGACGACAGCCTGGCCATGTGAATCCGTCAGCGCGGGCTGCGCTTGGCCAAAATGCGCTGCAATGTCCGGCGGTGCATGTTCAGACGCCGCGCAGTTTCAGACACGTTGCGATCACACAGCTCATAGACTCTCTGGATGTGCTCCCATCGCACGCGATCTGCGCTCATGGGGTTTTCCGGCGGCGGGGGCAGCTCGTCGCCCTTGGCCAACAGCGCGTTGGTAATGTCTGTGGCATCAGCGGGTTTGGAAAGGTAGTCTGTCGCCCCGATCTTGACCGCAGCCACTGCGGTGGCAATCGCGCCATAGCCGGTCAGAACCACGACCCGACTGTCGGGGCGTTTTTCGCGCAGTACTTCGACAACATCGAGCCCATTGCCATCCTCAAGCCTGAGATCGACAACCGCATAGGCAGGTGGACGGGCAGTGGAAATGGCGCGACCGGCGGCAACGGAACCGGCGGTTTCAACCTCGAACCCGCGTTTCTCCATGGCCTTTGCCAGACGCCTCAGAAATGGCTCATCATCATCCACCAGAAGCAAGGTTTTGTCCGGGCCGATATCAAGCTGAGAAGGGTCTGCCATTCTTGGGTCTTTCGGTTATTTCATGCCTTTGGCTTTAACATGAGTAATAGCAGCGCCGCACTAAAGGTCAAACCGGCTTGTCCTCAGGATGCCTGATCGAGAAAGCAACCAATCTTGTCGGCCATTTGTTCGGCCGTGTCGTCGCGTTTGAAAAACTCCAGAAATCCATCCTCGGGTGTGACCAGATAAGTAAAGGTCGAATGGTCAACAAGATAATATTCGTCGCTTTTGTCGTGGGCCTTGTAGTAAGTTTTATAGGCCTGGCTGGCCGCTTTGACCTGTTCGGGTGATCCGGTCAGGGCAATCAACCGCTCGTGCAGGTTGAACGCATAGTCAGCCACCACTTCGGGCGTATCCCGATCCGGGTCAATGGAGATGAACACGGGCGTCACCAATTGCCCGCGCTCGGCCAGAATATCCACCGCATCGGCATTGCGGGACATGTCAAACGGGCAGACATCGGGGCAGAAGGTGTAGCCAAAGTAGACTAGCGTCGGTTCGGTGATTACATCTGTGTCAGTGACCGTCTCGCCCTTACCATTGACCAGTTCGAACGGTCCACCAATCGCGGCGGTCCCGCCTGCGATCTGGCTGGACCGGCATTGGGCGTATTTGTCATCCGACCCTGATCCTTGTGTCAAAAGCCACATAGCTCCAAGGCCAACAGCCAGGACAACAGTTGCGAGAATTGCATAGAGGCGGGTCATGACGAATATCCATACGCAAGGGATTGTTGATCGTGTCGGCCGGGACACCTATCAAGATGAACAGCTGATGCAACAGGACATAATCGACCCATGGCAGATTCCAATCAGACGTTTTGGCGCGGCCAGGAGCGCAGCAGCTGGATCCGGCTGCGCACACTAATCCTGCTGCGCTGGGTGGCCATCGTGGGTCAGATCACCGCCATCACGGTCGCGCAGCAAACCTATCATGTGCAGCTTGAGCTCGGGCTGTGCTATCTGGCCGTCGGAGTCTCGGTCCTCGGCAACCTGACGGCGATCTTCCTGTTTCCGCAGAACAAGCGCCTGTCCGAGTTCGAAAACTTCCTAATGGTGCTGTTTGATCTGCTGCAACTGGCGTTTCTGCTGTATCTGACCGGTGGTTTGAACAACCCGTTCGCCTTGCTGCTGTTGGGGCCCGTCACGATATCAGCCAATGTTATGAGCACGCGCTCTACCCTGATCGTGGGCGGTGTGGCCATCATCCTTGCCACCTTACTGGCCGAATTTCACCTGCCCTTGCGCACCGATATCGGGTTCATTCTGCGCATCCCCGATATTCTTCTGTTCGGCAACTGGGCGGCTATCATCATTGCGATCGTCTTCATCGGGGCGTATTCGCATCGTGTCAGTTCCGAAGTGCAATCCATGTCCGAGGCGCTGTCGGCCGCGCATATGGCGCTGGCGCGTGAACAAAAGTTGACTGATCTTGGCGGCGTTGTCGCTGCCGCCGCGCATGAGCTGGGGACGCCGCTGGCGACAATCAAACTGACCAGCTCGGAACTGATCGAAGAGCTTGAGGATCGCCCCGATCTGAAAGATGACGCCGCCCTGATCCGTGAACAGGCTGATCGCTGCCGCGATATTCTGCGTGATATGGGGCGGGCAGGTAAGGACGATTTGCATTTGCGCCAGGCCCCGATTTCGACTGTTATCCACGAGGCCGCGGAACCGCATATCGAACGCGGCAAACTGGTGCATTTCATCGAAGGCCCAGCGTTGGATGGGGATGTGCAGCAGCCCTCGATCCTGCGTAAGCCCGAAATCATTCACGGGCTGCGCAACCTGATCCAGAACGCGGTGGATTTTTCACGCGCCAATGTCTGGGTCGAGGCGCATTGGACCGCGGATCAGATCACCGTCAGCATTATGGATGATGGACGTGGATATCCCTCGCACCTGATTGGCCGGATCGGTGATCCGTTCATGCGCCGAAGGCGGGCCGAGACAGACCAACGCGCGCGCCCCGAATACGAAGGGATGGGGTTGGGCCTGTTTATCGCCAAAACCCTTCTGGAACGCAGTGGAGCCGAGCTTGAGTTTGCCAATGGCGCAGACCCCTATCAGCATTTGTCAGATAATCCGGCACATCGGGGGGCTATCGTGCGCGTTTCATGGCCGCGCAAAATGATTGACGCGCAAAAAGGTGACACGCCAGTGCCATCCGGCAGCAACCAGCGCATTCGGGTGTGAGTTAACAGTGCGTTAACCAATCGGAGCAATAGTCTGATCCCAGCACGTAATCTGGCATGGGGTTTCCTATGGCTGACTGGATCATCCTGGCCTCAATCAGTTTGGTTTCATGTTGTCTAGCCGTTCAATGGCTATTGCCGCGGCGCCCGCGGCGGGATGACAGCTATGGACTGTTTTCAAACTCGTCCTTGTTTGACGCCGTCTTCCTGTTCGACGGGGCTCGGTTGATCAGCCATTCGGACATCGCTCTGGCCGGATTTGACGATGTCAAAAACTGGAGCGGTCTGCGCCGCCTGTTGCAAAGGGATTTTCCCACCTTCCCTGAAACGCCTGTCCTAGTGCGCGATCAAGGCAATCTGGTTGTCTCGGCCATCGACTGCACGGTCGAGCGCGAGGTTTTGTGCGAATGGATCGACGGAATTGTCCGGGTGCAACTGCACGAACCGACCCGACCAACCGAAACACATATGCGCGACCCCAATGACCCGATCCGGCATGCGATGGATCAGGCCCCATATCCGGTCTGGTTGCTGGATCACAATGGGCATGTCAGGTGGTGCAACACCGCCTATATTGCTGTCGCGCGCAAGGCGCGTGGTCCGGACGTGGACCTGACCGCGCCCCTGTTTTCCAATGCGGATGACAAACCGGGGCCCAGTGGCAAAGCGCGTGTCGCGGTCAAGGTTGATGATTGCGACAGTCAGCTTTGGTTCGATCTGACGCAGGTCGAAGACGAACAGGGCTGCCTGTGCTACGCCGTCGACATCAACGCCATAGTCGAGGCTGAAACCGCCCAGCGCAAATTCGTTCAAACGATGACAAAAACCTTTGCGCAGCTGTCAATTGGTCTGGCCATCTTCGACCGCAACCGCCAACTGGCCCTTTTCAACCCGGCACTGATCGATCTGACGACGTTACCGCCTGACTTTCTCAGCTGTCGCCCCAGCCTCTCCAGCTTTTTTGACATGCTGCGCGAACAACACATGATGCCAGAGCCAAAGAACTACCGTTCGTGGCGCAATCAGATGAACGATCTGCTCGAAGCGGCAGAGGGCGGAAACTATCAGGAAACCTGGTCTTTGCCCTCAGGGTCGGTCTATTCGGTCAGCGGACGGCCACATCCCGATGGCGCGGTGGCCTTTTTGTTCGAAGACATCACCGCCGAGATCACGTTGACCCGCCGTTTCCGGTCAGAAATGGACCTGATGCAATCCATCTTTGACAAGCTGGCAGATGCAATCGCGGTGTTTGCCGATGACGGCACGCTGGCCTTTACAAACTACGCTTATCAACAGCTATGGGGCGATCCGGCGGATGCGGGGTTTCAGGCGGAAACAGCCATGGATGTCACCCGGAAATGGCAGGAGCACTGTGTCGCAACACCTGTTTTGGGTGAGATTCGCGATTTCATCGAAATGCGCGATAACCGGGCCGAATGGTCGGCCGAGATTGGCATGCGCGACGGCACGAAATTGGACTGTACCGTAACCCCAATGCAGAACGGTGCAACCATTGTCCGATTTGGTTATGAGGCTCTGATCAGCAGGCAGCCTACAATCGAACAAATCAGCGCCTGAACCGGGTTGCAGCCGCCCAGACGTGGGGCCATTGTGGCGGCATGACAATGCCGCCCCATTCCATGACCCTGGTTTCACCCGAAGACACGCTCGCATTGGCGGCCCGATTGGGGACGGAATTGGCCGTTGGCGATGTTCTACTACTGCAAGGTCCGATTGGCAGCGGCAAGACCCATTTCGCACGCAGCCTGATCCAATCTCTGATGCAGGTGCCCGAGGACGTGCCTTCACCTACATTCACGCTGGTGCAGGCCTATAACACCACGGTAGGTGAAATCTGGCACTGCGATCTCTACCGGATCAGCTCGGTCGATGAGGTTGAGGAACTGGGCCTGATCGATGCCTTTGAAACTGCAATCTGCCTTGTCGAATGGCCCGAGAAGCTAGGTCCATTAGCTCCACAATCCGCGCTGACCATGTCCTTTGCGATAGATCCGAATGAAATCGAAACGCGGCATCTGACACTTACGTGGTCTGACCCGAAATGGGCGCATAGGCTGGAGGCGATCACATGACAAACCGTGCCGTATTGGCCGAGGCCCTGATCGCGCAGACACCATGGGCTGGTGCCCAACGCGCGCACTTGGCAGGGGATGCCTCGAACCGACAATATGAACGGCTGATCGATCCGGCGACCGGTCGGACTGCCGTTCTCATGGATGCACCACCTGAGAAAGGTGAGGATGTCGACGCTTTTGTGCGTGTGGCCAACTACCTGCGCTCGGTCGGGCTGAATGCGCCAGAAATCTACGCGGAAGATTCCGAGTTCGGCTTTCTGCTGCTAGAGGATTTTGGCGACGATCTGTTTGCGCGTGTTCTGGATCATGATCCGGGTAAAGAGCGGCAGCTTTATGAGGCCGCGACCGATGTTCTGGTTCATTTGCATCAGGCGCCACTACTCTCTTTACCGTCGTATGATCCTGCCCTGATGACCGACCTTTCGGCCCGGTCGTTCACCAAATACGCTCAAGGCATTCAGGGCGGTTATGACCAGGCAGCGATGGACCGATTTCAAACCCGGTTTTCGGACCTACTGCATCAGGAAACTTCGGGTCAGAAAGTTGTCATCCAGCGGGATTATCATGCCGAGAATCTGATCTGGTTTCCGGACCGGGACGGCGTGCAACGTGTCGGCTTGCTGGACTTTCAACTCGCGATGCTGGGGCACCCAGCCTATGATCTGGTGTCGCTGTTGCAGGATGTGCGCCGCTCGGTTTCGGCAGGAACCGAGATGCAGATGATCAATCACTACATCACGGCCTCTGGTGCAAACGATCACGACTTCAGAGCTGCCTATGCGGTGCTTGGAGCTCAGCGAAATCTGCGCATTTTGGGCGGTTTCTCTCGTCTGGCGATGGATTACGGCAAGCCGAAATACATCGATCTGATCCCTGCCACCTGGTCTCATTTGATGCGCGATCTGGAACACCCTGCCCTGATCCCGGTGGCCCAGTTGCTGCGAGACGCTTTGCCCGAACCCACGCCCGACAATCTGGCCAAGCTGAGGGCCGCATGACCGACACTCCAACCGCTGTCATGATGTTTGCTGCCGGGTTTGGCACCCGGATGGGAGGGTTGACGAAGGATCGCCCCAAACCGCTGATCGAAGTGGCTGGCCAAGCCTTGATCGATCACGCGCTGGATCATGTTGAGGCGCTGGAACCGGAACGTGTTGTGGCCAATCTGCACTACCGCGCCGATCAACTGGCGGCGCACCTGATACCCAAGGGTGTGCTCCTGTCGCGGGAAGAGCCCGAGATATTGGAGACCGGCGGCGGGTTGCGTGCTGCCTTGCCTCTGCTGCGCTCGAACCCGGTTTTCACGATGAACACAGATGCCATCTGGGCCGGTCCGAACCCTTTGACATTGCTGCAACAAGCGTGGGATCCTGAGCGCATGGATGCGCTGCTGATGTGTATCCCGATTGGGCGCACGATTGGTCACGGCGGTGACGGGGATTTCACCGCCGATGCAGACGGTCGGATCACACGCGGGCCAGGGCTGGTCTATGGCGGGGCGCAGATCATCAAGACCGACGGGTTGCAGGATTTCGCTGAACCGGCCTTTTCGCTGAACCTGCTTTGGAACCGGATGCACGCGCAAAGTCGCCTGTTTGCGGTCGAGTATCCCGGCCGCTGGTGCGACGTTGGGCGACCCGAAGGGATCGCGCTGGCCGAGGGGCTGCTGGCCGATGTTTGACGCCAGCCCCCTGCCCCGTGTCTTTGCCGTTCCACCCGGCGCGGATTTTCCCAAAGCGCTGGTTGACGGGCTACGCCAGCGCAGCGCTGGCCCGCCCGAAGCACTGGCCCGCGTGCAACTGGTGGTCAATACCCGCCGGATGGCGCGCCGCGTACGGGACCTGTTCGATGAGGGGCCGCCTTGTCTGCTGCCACGGCTGTTTTTGGTCACAGATCTGGGCGAAAGCGCTGATCTGGCACAAATTCCACCCGCCATCCCGCCGCTGCGACGGCGCTTGGAACTGACACAGCTGGTCGCTAAACTGCTGGATCAACAACCGGATTTGGCAGCGCGGGCTTCGCTGTTCGATTTGTCCGACAGCCTGGCCGCATTGATTGATGAGATGCAGGGCGAAGGTGTACATCCCGATGCGATCCGTCAGCTGGATGTCAGTGATTTGTCCGGGCATTGGGCACGCGCACAGGCTTTCATCGGGATCGCAGATCATTTCGTCGATGCGGGCGATCAAACAATGGATGCACAGACCCGGCAACGCCGGGTGGTTGAGGCCCTGATCGCGCGGTGGGCAGAGTCCCCTCCCCAGCACCCGGTCATTCTGGCGGGCTCAACTGGATCGCGGGGCACCACTTTGATGCTGATGCAGGCCATCGCGAGACTGCCGCAGGGGGCACTGATCCTGCCGGGGTTTGATTTCGACCAGCCGCGGGCGGTCTGGGATCGGTTGGATGAGGCGCTGATTTCGGAAGACCATCCGCAGTTCCGGTTCCGAAAACTGATGCGAGAGCTGGGCTTGACCCCAGATCAAATCCAGTCTTGGACAGGGGGTGAGCCCCCCTCTCGCGCACGTAACCGTTTGGTATCATTAGCCTTACGCCCGGCACCCATCACCGATGCGTGGATGTCCGAAGGGCCGCAGCTGACAGATCTGGATCAGGCAACAAAAGACCTGACACTGGTCGAGGCGGATTCACCCCGATCCGAAGCGCTGGCCATCGCCTTGCGCCTGCGTGAGGCCGCAGAAACTGGCCAGACAGCCGCGCTGATCACCCCTGACAGGATGCTGACCCGGCAAGTCAGCGCAGCGCTGGACCGGTGGAACATTTTGCCCGATGACAGCGCGGGTCTGCCCTTGCAGCTGTCACCTCCGGGCCGCTTCCTGCGCCATGTTGCGGGCCTGTTTGCCCGGCGTCTGGACGGTGAGGCGCTGTTGACCCTTCTGAAACACCCCCTCTGCCATGATGGTGGAGAGCGTGGCACCCATCTGCTACAGACCCGCGATCTGGAGCTGGACCTGCGGCGCCATGGGCCCCCGTTTCCGGATCGTGTCAGCCTAACGGCGTCGTCCATCCGAACCGAAGCATCCGCAGACTGGATTGGCTGGGTTGGTCAGTATTTCTGCGATCAGCAGGTTTCGGGCACGCATCCGCTTTCCGATTGGGTCAGGCGGTTATGGGATCTGGCCGAGGCGATCTCGGCTGGATCTGCCGGAGAACAGGGTACGCTCTGGGACAAAAACGCAGGCCAAAAGGCGCTGGGCGTCCTGGCTGCCCTGCAAGATGAGGCCCAACATGGCGGCCCAATGACAGCACATGACTTTGCAGACCTTTTGGGGGCTTTGCTGGCCGGGGAAGAGGTGCGCGACCGCGACGCACCGCATCCCTATATCATGATCTGGGGCACGCTTGAGGCACGGGTGCAAGGGGCTGATCTGCTGATTCTGGGTGGCCTGAACGAAGGCAGCTGGCCCGAGGCTCCGGCACCGGACCCCTGGCTGAACCGTCAGATGCGCGATAAGGCAGGCCTGTTGCTGCCAGAACGCCGGATCGGCCTTTCGGCGCATGACTTTCAACAGGCCATCGGCGCGCCCGAAGTTTGGCTGACCCGCGCAACCCGCTCGGATGATGCGGAAACCGTTCCGTCCCGCTGGTTGAACCGCCTGACCAATCTGCTGAATGGCCTGCCAGATCAGGGGGGCCAAGCGGCACTGTCTGACATGAAGGGGCGGGGGAAAACCTACCTGAGTTGGGCCAAGACATTGGAACACGCGCCCAGAATCGACCCTGCACACCGGCCATCGCCGCGCCCTCCAGTTGCTGCGCGACCACGCCGGTTGTCGGTGACCGAGATCAAGCGGCTGATCCGCGACCCTTACGCAATCTACGCCAAACATGTGCTGCGTCTAAGGCCCCTTGATCCCTTAGTACAAGCCCCGGATGCGCTGCTGCGGGGGATCGTTGTGCATGAAATCCTTGAGCATTTTGTCAAGGAAAGCGTGTTGGACACCGCCTTGCTGACACGCGAGAATTTCTTGAAACGCGCCCATGATTTGCTGGAAAAGCACGTCGCATGGCCCACCGCGCGCAAGCTTTGGCTGGCGCGGTTGGACCGAATTGCCGACGATTTTCTGCGCGCCGAGACCGCCCGACGCGGTGATGGCGGACCGGTGGCATTTGAAGCGGTAATGAAACTGGCGCTGACTCCACTGGATTTCACCATTGCCGGACGCGCCGATCGGATTGACCGCAACAGCCGGGGTGTGTTGCGGATCATCGACTACAAAACCGGTGTGCCACCGAGCGAAAGCCAACAGGCCAAGTTCGATAAGCAATTGCTGATCGAGGCGGCGATGGCCGAACAAGGGGCCATTGAAGGGATCGACCCAACCGATGTGGCCGAGGCGATCTTTATCGGGATGGGTGGCAGCTACAAAGAGGTCGCAGCCCCCCTAGTCAAAGAACCGACCGAGAAGGTCCTGACCGAGCTGAAACAGCTCATTTCCGTCTATTTAGAGCCTAATCAGGGGTTTTCATCCCGCCGGATGCTGCACAAAGACACCGATATTGGCGACTATGATCATCTGGCGCGGTTCGGTGAATGGGACCGTTCTGCCGAGACCTGGCCAGAGGATCTGACATGACCGCGCGCAACGATGCGACCGAGCGGCAAGTACAGGCCGCGCGCCCCGACGCCTCGACCTGGCTCGCTGCCAATGCGGGCTCGGGCAAGACGCGGGTTCTGACCGACCGCGTGGCGAGACTTTTGTTGGATGGGGTGCAGCCGCAGCACATCCTGTGCCTGACATACACCAAGGCTGCGGCCAGCGAGATGCAAAACCGGTTGTTCAAGCGCCTGGGTGAATGGGCAATGCTGGCTAACCACAGGCTTGAAGGCGAATTGGTCGATTTGGGAGTAACAGGGGCGATTGACCCAGATCGGTTGGCGCAGGCGCGGACCTTGTTTGCCCGTGCGATCGAAACGCCGGGGGGGCTGAAAATTCAGACGATCCACTCGTTCTGCGCCTCGCTCTTACGTCGTTTTCCGTTGGAGGCTGGCGTCAGTCCGCAATTTGCGGAAATGGAAGATCGCGCCGCAGCCTTGTTGCGTGAGGAAATCATCGAAGATTTCGCCGAGGGCCCTCAGGCACCATTGATCGAAGACGTCGCGCGGTTCATCACCGATACCGGATTTGACAGGCTGACAGCGGCAGTGACCCAAAGGCGGAGCTTGTTTGATCAGCCTTTGCAGTGGCCTGACCTTTTGGATCGCTTTGGTCTGCCGAATGGGTTTGATGAAAACAGTCTGCTGTCCCAGGTATTTATGGGCGGTGAAGTTGAGTTGATTCAATCGCTCCTGCCTGCGCTTATGGAAAGCGGCGGCAACAATGCCAAGGCAGCAATAAAACTGGCCGGATTCACCGAGGCGCGATTGACGCAACTGCCGCTGCTCGAAGGGATTTTGCTGACAGGCAAGGCTGCAAAGGACCCGTTCTCTGCTAAAATCGGCAGCTTCCCCACGAAAGCCGCGCGCGAAGGCGCTCTAGCCGACCACATGCCCCAGCTTGAGGCGCTGATGTTGCGGGTCGAAGCCGCTCGGGAACAGCGCCTGGCGCTGGTCGCCGCCCAGAAAACCACCGTTCTGCACCGATTTGCCGCCGCCTTCCTGCCGGAATATGAGCGCCGCAAGCAACTGCGCGGCTGGCTGGATTTCGACGATCTAATCCTTCGTGCTCGTCAAGTGTTGAACGACCCGGCCGTGGCGGAATGGGTGCTGTATCGACTGGATGGTGGCATCGACCACATTCTGGTGGACGAGGCGCAAGACACCAGCCCGGATCAATGGGATGTGATCGAAAAACTGGCGCAGGAATTCACCAGCGGGGAAGGGGCCCGTTCGGGGGTCGAACGCACGATTTTCGTGGTCGGGGACAAAAAACAGTCGATCTATTCGTTCCAAGGCGCAGACCCGCAAGCCTTTGATCGGATGCAGGCAGAGTTTGGGCGGAAACTGGCGGAATCAGGCTCTAAGTTGGAAAAATCTGAGCTTGCTTATTCCTTTCGTTCCTCAAGCGCGATCCTTTCTTTAGTCAATATTCTGTTTGAAGAGCACGCCGAAGCGGGTTTTCAGGACGAGGCGCTTCACATTGCTTTCAAGGAAAGCCTGCCAGGGCGTGTCGATCTTTGGCCAGCAATTGAGAAGGTTGAGGATGATGAAGACGGCGACTGGACCGACCCGGTAGATCGGCCCGGATCGCGCCATCACACGGTTCTTCTCGCCGACCAGATTGCATCATCGATCCAGGAAATGATTGATGGCGATGTAATGATCCCCGAGGACGGTCAAGAGCCCGGCACTTTCGTGCGCCGCAAAATACAGCCGGGTGATTTTCTTATCCTTGTTCAGCGTCGCTCGGACCTGTTTGCCGAGATCATACGCGCGTGTAAGGCCAAAAGGCTGCCCATCGCAGGGGCGGATCGATTGAAAGTGGGCGCAGAACTGGCGGTCAAAGACCTTGCGGCATTGCTGAGCTTTCTTGCGACGCCTGAGGATAGCCTGGCGCTGGCCACTGTTCTAAAATCCCCGCTGTTCGGCTGGACCGAACAGTCGTTGTTTGATCTGGCCCATCGACGGCAGGAAACCTATCTTTGGGCCGCGCTGCGTAACCGGGCGGAAGAATTCCCCGAAACGCTCGCCATGCTCAACGATTTGCGCAGCCAAATCGACTTTCTGCGCCCTTACGACCTTATCGAGCGCATTCTGACTCGCCACGACGGGCGGCGAAAGCTGCTCGGGCGGCTTGGGGCAGAAGCCGAGGATGGAATCAATGCCCTGCTATCGCAGGCCTTGGCCTATGAACGCACCGATATTCCCAGCCTGACCGGCTTTCTGGTCTGGATGGAGACCGATGATCTGGAAATCAAACGACAGATGAGCGGTGTGGGCAACATGATCCGCGTCATGACGGTGCATGGCTCAAAAGGGTTGGAGGCTCCCATTGTGATCCTGCCCGACACCGAAAAGCGCCGGGCCCCACATGATGCAGAGATCATGGTCGCAGACGGGACGCCACTTTGGAAAGTTCCGGCGGATACCTCACCCAAACTGATTTCTCGGGCGCGGGACGAGGCGCGCAGCCGGGAAGAAAATGAACGGTTGCGGCTGCTTTATGTGGCTCTAACACGGGCCGAGAAGTGGTTGATCGTGGCGGCTGCGGGTGATGTCGGCAAGGATGGATCCAGCTGGTATCAGATGGTTGAGGCGGCGATGGCGCGGGCAGGGGCAACACAACTGGACGGAACAAATACGCAGCGATTGGCGCATGGCGACTGGGATGCTTTGCCCCTTATCGCGCATTCAGAACCGCAGGAACCAAACCTCAATCTGCCCGAATTCTACAAATCACCCGCGCAAGATGCGCCTGAGACCCTTGAAACCGTCAGCCCATCTGATCTGGGCGGGGCCAAGGCGCTTCCTGGTGACGCGGGTCAGGATGAAGAGACCGCAAAGCTGCGCGGCACCCGACTGCACTTGCTGCTGGAACATTTGCCCGGTACGGCGCAGGATAGCTGGCCCAAGCTTTGCGCCCGCGTTCTGCCCGATATGCAGCACGGGGAACGAAATGAGCTTCTGGCCGAAGCAACAGCAGTTCTGACGGCCACACATCTGGAACCAATATTCGCCCCCGATGCTCTGGCAGAGGTTCCCGTGTCTGCCAACCTAAACGGACAGCGCATGCGTGGGGTTGTCGACCGGTTGATCGTGACCGACACCGAGGTGCATGTGGTTGATTTCAAATCAAATGCTACAGTTCCCACAAACGCCGAAGCCTGCCCCGAAGGTCTGCTGCGTCAAATGGGTGCTTATGCGCAGGCGCTGACACAGATCTATCCTGATAAGACCATCCGCACCGCGATCCTTTGGACGCGCAGTGCTGAACTGATGTGGCTGCCACACGATCTTGTGACGGACGCGCTGGCCCGCACCCAGATATCTTGACCTTCCCTACGGCGGCACCTACGTTCTGATCCCAAGTTTACCCCATTCAGGAGACAGAATATGTCGACCGTTGCCGTTACCGACGACACCTTTGACGCCGAGGTCAAGAATTCGGCCGTTCCCGTAGTTGTGGACTTCTGGGCCGAATGGTGCGGCCCCTGTAAACAGATCGGCCCCGCGCTGGAAGAACTGGCCGCCGAGTATGGCGACAAGGTAAAAATCGCCAAGGTTGACGTAGATAGCAACCCGAACGCCGCCGCCGCCATGGGCGTGCGGGGCATCCCGGCGCTGTTCATCTTCAAGGACGGCCAGGTGGTCTCGAACCGGGCAGGCGCGGCGCCGAAGGCTGCTTTGCAAAGCTGGATCGACGAATCTATCTGATCCGATTGAGATCAGAGAAAGACCAAAGGCGCCTGAACCCGGGCGCCTTTTTTGTTGAAAAATCGGAGAGGGCAGATGGCCAAAACACGGGTCTTGGTGGAATTCGGTATGGGAACCTCCCTGCGCCGGGAGGATTACACCGAAGCCGCGCGACGGGCGATCAAGGACGCGCTGTGGCATAACTCGATCAACATGGCCGAGCTGTTCGGCTTTCCCAAAGAGGCGATGATCATAGATGTCGAAATCGGTGTGCAGCAGCCCGAACGGGTGGATACTGACAAGCTGTTGGCTGTATTTCCCTATGGTACCCCCAGAATCTCGGTCGCTAAGGGTGGGCTTGATATCAAAAAGCCCGACGGGCAGGGCCGAACGGTGATCGCCAATGCAGCATTGGCGGTTTCGTTTGATATGGAGGCCGCGCAATGAGTGAACAGCGTATCATCCTTGAGATGGGGATGGGGAACGACCTGTATGGTCAGGATTACACCAAGGCTGCACGACGGGCGGTGCAGGATGCACTGCATCATTCCTCGATCACATTGTTCTCGACCCTGGGAATCAATCACACCGAGATGCGGGTCCAGGTGACGATTGGTGTGCAAAGCCCCGGCCAGGTCGATTGTGATCTGGTCGCAGCTGATCTTCCACGCGGCAAAGCCAAAGTGTGCGCGGTTCTGGGTGGACAGGATGTAGAGGACAAGGCCGCTGGCACGCGACATGTGGTTGCTACTGCCGCGATTGAGGCCTTTGTGCCATCTCAGCTAGGGAAATACGCTTTGAAATGACAAAGAAAAAGCCGCTCGGGGATCCGGGCGGCTGTTCCGATTTGACGATCCGGTCGATGGATCAGAGCTTCGCGATATCCGCGCGAACCAGACCGATATCTTCCAGCTGTGTGTCGCTCAGTTCCGACAGAAGCTTGCGGGTCTTACGGCTCTCGTTCCATTCGACAACGGTTTCGAAAGCGTTGGTGAACGCGTCCACTACGTGCAGGATGGTAGCTGCTCCGAGCGGCGCATGAATATTTGCAGTGGTTGCCATTTGCGCAGTCCTTGGATTTGAAACAGCCGACCCGTTGTCGGTTGTAAGCCTCATGTAGGATGCGCGACCCGGACTCACAATTGCTCGTTTGACAGTCCCGATCTGCGTCTATTGCATATCTTTTACGCAGTTTTAGAACGGGTTGCGCCGATCCAGCACCCGGCCCATATATAGCGACAAGCAGAACGGAGGCTTTCATGGCAGACAGCGATTTCCCCGGTTGGCACGGCACGACCATCATTGGCGTCAAGAAAGGCGGGCAGGTTGTCATTGCCGGGGACGGGCAGGTCAGCCTGGGCCAGACCGTGATCAAGGGCACCGCCCGCAAGGTACGCCGTCTGTCGCCCGGTGGGTTCGAGGTGGTTGCTGGTTTTGCCGGATCAACAGCAGACGCCTTCACACTGCTGGAACGGCTGGAAGCCAAGCTTGAAGCCACACCCGGCCAACTTGCGCGTGCTTCAGTCGAGCTGGCCAAGGACTGGCGCACCGACAAGTACCTGCAAAAGCTTGAGGCGATGCTGATTGTCACCGATGGAAAGGACCTGTTGGTGATCACCGGGGCAGGGGATGTGCTGGAACCCGAGCACAACGTGGCTGCCATCGGATCGGGCGGGAACTTCGCCCTCGCCGCAGCCCGCGCGATGATGGACAGCGACAAAGAGGCCGAGCAGGTGGCGCGCGAAGCGATGGCGATTGCCGCGGATATCTGCGTCTACACCAACGGCAACCTGACGGTCGAGACAATCTCAGGCTAACAGCGCCTTGATTTCTTTCCCTTTCCACCTCAGGTGCATCCCGATCAGGCCCATCAAGGCCGTCGCGATCACGATGTAGTAGGGCAGGCGGATATCGATGCTCATCAATCCGCCGCCGATCAGCGACATGATGCCCCCCGCAAGGCAGAAGACGGCTGTGGTCACACCCATGACCCAACCCTGATCCGTTTCGGCAACGCTGGAGGAAAACAGGCCCAACAGCGTAGGATAGGACACGCCGAAGAAGAAGTAGAAGAAGAAGACCGGCACATAGCTCAGCACCCCGCTGGGGCTGAAGGCGAAAGCGAAGCCGCAGATCACCATGATGACCAATGAGGTGTAGATGATCTGGTGCTTACTGAATCTCTCCTGCGCCGGCTTGACAAGGAAAGTACTGGAAAAGGCCAGCGCAAAACCGATGACCACCATCGCCATGCTGCCGCCGATCACGCCGTAGCCCCAGGCGCTGGTCAGGAAATTGTCGACAAAGACATAGAAGGTCACGTTGGCGACCATGAACAACGCATAGACCGGCATGATTTTCAGAACCATCGGATGGCCGCGCACGGCGATCAGGCTGTCGGTGATGTCACGCGGGCGAAAGACAAAGGGCTCGCGTTCGGTGCGGGTGTCCTTGAAATATGTCATCACAAGGAAGATGGCGATCAGCACGAGGACAAACGCGCCATAAAACGGGGTTTTCAGCGTCGCGTAGCTGCCTAGCAGGGCGGCATCTGACAGAACGGCCCCAATAATCGGGCCGCCCACAAGGCCAAAGCTGACGCCGGTCACGATATACCCCATGTTTCGGTCGCGGTCAGCTGCATCTGTGCTGCCGTCGATCATTGCTGCCTGCGCGATGGGCTGGTTGCCCGCTGTGAACCCGGTAATCGACCGCCCGATAATCAGCATGATCAGACTGTTCATATAGAGCGCCGCGATAGTCAGCGCATAGCCCACCAGCGCCCCGCCCAGACAGATCAGCAAGGCATTCTTGCGCCCGATGGAATCTGAGACTTTCGAGACATAGACCACACCAAGAAACCAGGACAGGAAGAAGCACCCAATCACGAGGCCATAGTAGAAATGCCGCTGTCCTTCGGGTGTGCTGTCAGGCAGGAAGCCCGATTTCGTTTCCATGATCAGCGAGTTGATTATCGGAAAAACAAGGCCTTGTCCGATCAGGTCCACAAACACCACAAATAGCAGGGTGATCTTGGCGATTTTCGTCATCTCTGCGCTCCTGACCCGCAAGGCATTGAAATCACTGTAACAGAGTGGGCGCGCTTCACCTATAGAAAGCATTGCAAACCGGGTGGTGCATTGCTAACCAACGCTGCCAATACATCCACTTGGTTGTTTTCATGCCGCACATGATTACCTAAGCCCAAGTTTGACCTGCCGACTGAAAGGACTGCGCCTTGACCGACCTGACCCCGCGCGAGATTGTCTCGGAACTGGACCGTTTCATCATTGGTCAGAAAGACGCCAAGCGCGCCGTTGCCGTGGCGTTGCGCAACCGCTGGCGACGCAAGCAGTTGTCTGATGACATCCGCGATGAGGTCTATCCAAAAAACATCCTGATGATTGGCCCCACCGGTGTGGGCAAAACCGAGATCAGCCGCCGCCTGGCCAAGCTGGCGCGCGCACCTTTTATCAAGGTCGAGGCCACCAAGTTTACCGAGGTCGGTTACGTGGGTCGTGATGTTGAACAGATCGTTCGCGATCTGGCCGACGCCGCCATCGTTCAAACTCGTGAATACATGCGCGAGGACGTCAAAGCGCGCGCGCATCAGGCCGCCGAGGATCGTGTAATCACCGCCATTGCAGGCGAAGACGCCCGCGAGGGCACGCGTGAGATGTTCCGCAAAAAGCTGAAAGCGGGTGATCTGGATGATACAGAGATCGAGCTAGAGCTATCGGAAACCGCAAATCCGATGCCGATGTTCGATATTCCCGGTCAACCGGGTGGCCAGATGGGGATGATGAATCTGGGCGATATCTTCGGCAAAGCCTTCGGCGGGCGTACCGTCAAGAAACGGATGACCGTCGCCGAAAGCTACGACGCCCTGATCGGCGAAGAGGCCGACAAGCTGCTGGATGATGAAACCGTCAACCGCGTGGCACTGGAGTCGGTTGAACAAAACGGCATTGTCTTTCTGGATGAAATCGACAAGGTCTGCGCCCGGTCAGACGCGCGCGGTGGCGATGTAAGCCGCGAAGGGGTACAGCGCGACCTGCTGCCCCTGATCGAAGGCACGACGGTCAGCACCAAACATGGCCCGGTGAAAACCGACCATATCCTGTTCATCGCTTCCGGGGCCTTCCACATCGCCAAGCCGTCGGACCTGTTACCTGAGCTTCAAGGACGCTTGCCCATTCGGGTCGAATTGCGTGCGCTGACCGAAGAAGATTTCGTGCGCATCCTGACCGAAACTGACAACGCCCTGACCCGCCAATATACCGCCCTGATGGGTACCGAAGAGGTCACGGTCAGCTTTACCGAAGACGGCATTGCGGCGCTGGCGCGGATCGCGGCGGATGTGAACCAGAGCGTCGAAAACATCGGCGCGCGGCGGCTCTACACCGTGATGGAGCGTGTGTTTGAGGAACTGTCCTTTACCGCACCCGACAAGGCCGGGACCGAGATCACCGTCAATGCCGCCTTCGTCGAAGAAAACCTGGGCGAGCTGACCAAATCCACCGACCTGAGCCGTTACGTTCTGTAACAGATTCAGCTGGATTTTGCCGCCGCAGATTCCCCGTGTCACTGGACGCGAGGGCAGAAATCGATAGCTTAGCGCAAAACATTTCCAAAGGTCTTGTGCATTGCGCTATCTGCTCATTCTGTTTCTGGTTTTCTCGGTTGGGGCCTGTGTCGACAGAACCGTTACAGAAACGGTGCCCTCGGCATTGTCGATTGGCACACCCAAGACGGTGTTCGCCAGTACCTCGCGCGCAAAAGAGCCTGATGGATCCTATGGGTTCCGGCGCGGTGACAGCCTGCGCTTTCTTGAAACCACTGTTTCGATCCCCCCGACCCATACACCCGGGACGCTTAAGTTTTCATACGCCAATGCAAACCCGAAGAAAGAGTTTGTGCTGGCCAATGTGACTGAATTGGATGGCCCGAACGGGTTAAAAGAACATCTGCAGGGTCAGGATGACGTGACGATTTTCGTCCATGGCTACAACTCGACCCAGACTGAAACCCTGTTCCGGGCGGCGCAGCTGTCGAATGATATCGGTATACCCGGCTCGATCCTGGTTTATTCATGGCCAAGCCGCGCAACGGGTTTTGGCTATGCCTATGATCTGGACAGCATGCTGTTCGCGCGCGATGGGCTGGAACAAACGGTTCGCAGTTTGAAATCCATGGGCGTGAAACGCGTTGTTCTGGTCGCGCATTCCATGGGCGGCGCGCTGTCGATGGAGATGATGCGGCAGGCCGAGTTGAAAGAACCTGGCTGGGCCAAAAGAAATCTGGAGGGTGTTGTTCTGATCTCACCCGATCTGGATGTTGATCTCTTTCGATCTCAGATGACCCGGATTGCAAACCCGCCCGACCCGTTCATCGTGATGGTGTCGCAGAAGGACAAGATACTCAATATCTCGGCTCGCCTGCGCGGGACCGCAGAAGGTGAGCGTTTGGGGAACATCAGTTCGATCGAAGCGCTGGAAGAGTTTCCGATCAACGTGATCGACACAACTGCGTTCAACAGTGATGCGCAATCCTCGCATTTCGTGGCAGCCACTTCGCCAGCGCTTTTGGCGATTCTCGGCTCGGTCCGGCGCGTCAGCGGCACGTTCGGACCAGATGACGGGCGCAGTCGCGGCATCAACACTCTGGTGCCTGAAGATCAACGCAACCCCGATGGCGCAACCGAAATTGTGCTGACCGAAACCGGACAGGCAGAGGTGACAACGCCGTGACGCGGTTCAACCTGCGTCAATTCCTTCATGACAATGCAACCTGGCTTGGCGCTGGTGTCCTGTTGACCTTCCTGTCCAGCTTTGGGCAGACATTCTTCATCTCGGTCTTTGCTGGGGAAATCCGCGCAGCTTATGGGCTGAGCCATGGGGCCTGGGGCGGGCTTTACTCACTGGGCACCTTGGTGGCAGCAGGGGTGATGATCTGGGCCGGAGGTTTAACAGATGTGTTCCGCGTCCGCGTTCTGGGGCCTGTTGTCCTTGCGGGGCTTGCCCTAGCGGCACTTGCGCTGGCTTGGAACACCTGGGGCGCCCTTTTGCCGGTGGTCATCTTTCTGCTGCGGCTGTTCGGGCAGGGGATGAGCACCCATCTGGCACAAGTTGCCATGGCACGCTGGTTTACCGCATCACGTGGCAAAGCCCTGTCCATCGCCTCGCTGGGCTATTCCATCGGTGAGGCTCTGCTGCCCCTCAGCTTTGTTGCTGCAATGGCTTTTGTGGATTGGCGCTGGCTTTGGGTTTTGGTGGCAGGTCTGATCCTGCTGGGTATTCCGGTTCTGATCCGTCTACTGCGTCAGGAGCGAACACCCCAAAGCCTTGCGGATGAATATGCGTCAACGGGAATGCAGGGCCGTCACTGGACCCGCCGTGAGGCGCTTTTGCATCCGCTGTTTTGGTGCATGGCGCCAGCTATTCTGGGGCCCTCGGCGTTCATCACGGCCTTTTTCTTCCATCAGGTCCATTTGGCCGAGGTCAAAGACTGGGCTCATATCCAATTGGTGGCCTTGTTCCCGATCTTTACCGTCGTTTCGATCTTCTCAATGTTTGCGGCGGGATGGGCATTGGACAAATGGGGCACCGCCCGGATCATGCCATTCTATCAGATACCAATGGCGATGGGCTTTGGCGTCATGGCCTTCGCAGACACCATTGGTATTGCTTTGATTGGCCTGATCTTCATGGGCATCACCGGCGGGGCCCATAACACATTGCCCAGCGCGTTTTGGGCCGAGTTCTACGGCACCCGGCATATCGGGGCGATCAAAGCCTTGGCGACAGCACTGATGGTGCTGGGCTCTGCCATCGGTCCGGTTTTGACCGGTGTTTTGATCGACATTGGTGTCCCGCTCAGCCTGCAATTCTTGTGGATCGCAGCGTTTTTCCTGTTGGTCTGCACATTAATCGGGTTCGGTATCCGGCGCGCGAGAACTGATTTCTAACGTATGCGTCTTAGGTAGACGTAGTAAGCCCCGTCCCCACCATGGCTGATATGGGCCGGGGTCACTTGCATCACCGCCTGCGCCAGCGGTGGGATGGACAGCCAGTGCGGCACCTGATTGCGCAGCACGCCGCGCGGGGTCGGGATAGGGCCGGGTTCGTCCCGATCCTTACCCTTGCCGGTAATCACCAGCACCAGCCGCTTGCCTTGTGCCTGCGCCGTCAGAACAAAGCGCACCAGCGCCGGATGTGCTGTTTCAATCCGCATCCCATGCAGGTCCAGCTTGCCCTCGGGCTTCAGCTTGCCGCGCTTCATCCGACCGAACGCCTTGTTGTCCATCTGAACTGGCGCAGCGCGCAACGTTTCCGTTATCGACGGCTTCAAACTGTTTCCGGAAGGTCTGCCTTGATGGGTCTGGCCCAGTTCAAAGGTTTCGAGCCGAGGTTTCGGCAGCTTCTTGGGTGTCGGCTTGGGCAGGGTTGTCGGGCGCACGGTCTGAGGCATCTCGGGATGCAACCGTTCAGCCTGTTTAGTGACCTTGCGCCAAAGCTCGATCTCGTCACTTGTCAGCTTGCGCCGGGTCATCAGAATTCATCCGGCAACAGGGCGTAAGCACGTTGAATGGGTAACAACAGGATCATCCGGCCCGGATCTTTCAACTTACCCGCAGCTTGTCCGGCCTCGTCACCAGTTCCAAAAAAGATATCAGCCCGCTGCGCACCTTTGATGGCAGATCCGGTATCCTGTGCAATCATCAATCGGCGCAGAGGGTTTGCACCATCTTTCTCGACCCAGACCGGTGCACCCAGCGGTGTATACACCGGATCGGCGGCAATACTGCGCATGGTGGTCACAGACCGGTTCATGGCGCCCAACGGCCCCAATTCGGGCGCAACGCGGCTCACTTCGCGGAAGAACACATAGGAAGGGTTGTGAAACAGCAGCTCGGCCCCGGCTTGTGGGTTCTTACGCACCCAGGCGCGGATCATCTGGGCGCTGACTTCGTGCGATCCCAGAATCCCGCGCCGGATCAGTTCAACGCCGATCGACCGATAAGGGTGCCCATTGGCACCACCATAGCCAACGCGCAATGCGCCACCATCGGGCAGCTTTACCCGGCCCGAGCCCTGAATCTGCAGAAAGAAAAGTTCGACCGGATCATCAACCCAAGCAATTTCCAGGCCACGGCCTTGCATCACATCACTGGTCAGGATTTCCCGACGGCTCAACCATGGCCCATCACTTCGGGCTTCGGGCGGCATTTTGTAGATCGGATATTTGAAGCGTTCGGTGCGGACCCTCGAACCATCGAGTTCAGGCTCGAAATACCCGGTGAACAACGCGTCCTCGCCATCCTCAACCAGAACCGGGCGAAAGAACAGTTCGAAGAAAGCACGTGCGGCATCCGCATCATAGCTGCGCGCAACACCGCAAAGCGCGCGCCAATCCGGATGTCTCAGATCACCGCAGGTGTTCAGAAAAACGGAAAGAGCCGCGCCGTGATCATCCTCGGCCCAGCCCTGCAAATCATCAAATGACAGAATGGATCGCGTCACCTCTGCTCCGGTGGCGCTGGCGGTGGTCATTGCAACCACCAGAAAAAGCGACCGGAGCGTTGCAATCATGCGTCCGTGGCAACAAGCAGCCAGTTCGGATCGTCCTTGCCCATCACGCGGGCAAAGGTCCAGCTGTCCTTTTGGCGTTTGACGGTGTTCGGGTTGCCCTCAATGATGTCGCCACCACGATCCCGCACGACCGAAGTCAGCTCACCCACGAACTTCATGGTGATCTCGGCCTCGTTGGTGTCCTTGTCGAACTTCACATCCGTCAGGGTGGTTTCACGCACGCCGATGAATTCCGCCTCGATCGTAAGGCCCTTGTCTTCGCGGTCGGCAACAACCGAAACAAACGTGTCAAACACCTCTTCCGACAGGAAGGGTTGGATTTCATCCAGGTTGCCCTTTTCAAAGCCCATCACGATCATCTCATAGGCACCGCGTGCGCCCTGAACAAACTCGCTGACGGAAAAGCTGGGCTCAATCCGCTTCATCGCGGCCAGAGTTTGCGCCTGATCGCTGTCTTCGGGAACATGGTCGGTGATGTCATGATCGGGTCCGCCCTCGATCACCTCAAAATCACGGCGCGACGAGCCTGTATCGGGCTGATGCGGGACAGGTGGCTTTTCAAAGCCCTCACGCGAACCCAATACGCTTTTCAAGCGCAGGATCAGGAAAACGGCAATTCCGGCCAGGACCAGCAACTGGATCATGGGTTCGTTCATTTCATCCTCTTCTCAGAGCCAAGACTTTGTGTACGCGGCCTCTTGCCACTATGTAGGTGACAGTGCGAGGCAAGTCCACAGCCGGGCCATATGGAAAGGATAGCGCAAATGTACCTGTTCTTGGCATTTTTGTTGGTGCCGATCATCGAAATCGCTCTGTTTATTCAAGTGGGTGGTCTGATTGGCCTGTGGCCAACGCTGGGAATTGTGGTTTTTACAGCGGTTTTGGGCACTGTTTTGGTGCGGACACAAGGTCGCATGGCGCTGGGACAGTTGCAGCAATCCTTTGCCAAACTGGATGACCCGACCGAACCGCTGGCCCATGGCGCGATGATCTTGCTGTCAGGCGCGTTGCTTCTGACACCCGGCTTTTTCACCGATGCCATTGGATTTGCACTGCTTATCCCGGGTGTCCGGGTCGCGGTGTTTCGCTATCTAAAGTCCAAAGTCAAAGTCACCCAATTCCAGATGGGGTCCGGGGCGGGCTTTCATACCCAACATCGCCCTTTTGATCAGGGTGATGTGATTGACGGAGAATTTACCGAGGTGCGCCCCCGGAAAGACCCCTCAAAACCATCGAAATGGGTCGAAGGCCCCCACGAGCATTGAGGTGCCGCGCCCAAGTTGATAAGCAGTGGCGAATTTCATTTTTGGAGTAGATCCATGGCCGAAGAAAACGCTGCAGAAAACACTGCGGCACAAACTGCCCCTCAGGTGCAAATGCGCGTTCTGGGACAGTTCATCCGCGATATGTCCTTTGAAAACGTGATGGCGCAAAAAGGCGTGTCGGGTGACGTACAGCCCGAAATTCAGGTTCAGGTGAACCTGGATGCCAAGAAACGCCCGAACGAGCATCAGTTCGAAGTGTCGATCAAACTGAACCTGACCTCCAAAGCCAAAGGCATGGATGATGTCCTGTTCCTGTGCGAGCTGGATTATTGCGGCCTGTTCCATGTGGAAGGTGTGCCAGAAGATCAGATGCACCCGTTCCTGATGATCGAATGCCCCCGGATGCTGTTCCCATTCCTGCGCCGCATTGTCAGCGATGTTACCCGTGATGGTGGCTTCCCACCAGTGAACCTGGATAATATCGATTTCGTCGCGCTGTATCGCAACGAGTTGATGCGCCGTCAGGCAGCTCAGGCGGAAAAGACCGACGCCTAAGGTTCTGACCCGTGCCTGAATGGATCAGGCGCGGGTCCACAGGGCGCTGTCGCCCAATTTCTCGACAAATACCTCATGCGCTGCGCGTTCCTCATCGGTGATCCGAGAGGGCAGCGGTGTTGCGCGTGGGCTTGGCCGCCAATCATCTGCTCCACCTGGACCCGAGGCAGCAGAGGTGGACAGGCCGAAATCTGGCTGACGGCCGCCGATCAGTTCCAGATAGACCTCGGCCAAGATCTCCGAGTCGAGCAAGGCCCCGTGCAGCACCCGGTTCGAATTATCGATGTTGAACCGACGGCATAGCGCATCCAAAGACGCAGGCGAGCCGGGAAAGCGTTTCCGCGCGATGGCCAATGTATCAATGGCTTGATCCATCGGCAGCGGAGCCATACCCATCCATTTTAGTTCTGCGTTCAGGAACTTCATGTCGAATGAGGCGTTGTGGATCACCAGCTTTGCGTCACCGACAAAATCGCGAAACCCCTGACCGACCTTGGCGAAAACCGGTTTGTCTTTCAGCGTGACCTCACCCTTTTCTGCCGGGCGCGGGGCTTCCAGCAGGTCGGGGCCAATCCCATGCACACCAAACGCCTCTTCCGGCATGGACCGTTCGGGGTTGATGTAGACATGATAGGTCTCACCCGTGGCGACATGGTTCCACAATTCAACTGCGCCTATTTCCACGATCCGATCCCCGCTTTCGGGATCAAAGCCAGTGGTTTCGGTATCGAGTACAATCTCACGCATCTGCCAACCCCGCCCGTATTTGCCTGACCACATCCTGCACCTGCGCGCGGGCGTGGTCCAGAGTGTCAGTCACGATCACATAATCCGACCGTGCGCATTTTTCGTCATTTGGTATCTGTTTGGCTCTGATCTGCTCGAGCTGCGCCTCGGTCATCGTGCCTCGCGACATGACCCGGCGCTTTTGTTCCTCTGCTGGAATGGAAACGCAGGCTACCGCGTCCATGGCCGCATTACCGCCGGTTTCGAATAGCAGGGGAATGTCAAAGACCAGAATATCCGCTGTTGCGTTTTCGCGGAATGTGGCACGGTCTGCCGCGACCAGAGGGTGGACAATGGCCTCAATGGCTCTCAACGCAGACCCGTCCTGTGAAATAATCTGTTTCAACGCCTCCCGGCTGACCGCTCCGTCAATGATGGCGTCAGGATAGGCCGCACCCATCGGGGCAACCGCCGCACCACCCGGCGCATAAAGCCGGTGCACAGCCGCGTCCGCATCCCACAGCGCGCAGCCTTCGTCGACAAACATCTGAGCCGTGGTGCTTTTGCCCATACCAATCGAGCCGGTCAGGCCAAGCGCAAAACTCATGCCAGGGCCGCCGCGCGGGTGTCGGCGTCGACCTCTGGGCGAACGCCGAACCAGCGCTCGAACCCAGGAACCGCTTGATGCAGCAACATGCCCAACCCATCGACCGTGGTGCACCCGGCCTCTTCCGCCAATTTCAGAAGGTTGGTTTTCAGCGGCGCGTAAACCAGATCAGTCACCACCGCACCAGGCTGCAACCCATCCAATGGCACCCGCAGTTCCGCTTGGCCCTGCATGCCCAGAGAGGTTGTGTTCACCACAAGTTCTGCATTTTCAACGACATTTCCGGCCTGAACCCAATCGACCACGGTAATGCGCTGACCGAATTCTTCTTTCAGATGGTCCGCGCGGGTGCGGGTGCGGTTGGTCAGCAGAATCTCGGGCACCCCCGCATCCGCCAACGCTTGTAACACTGCCCGTGCCGCGCCGCCTGCGCCGAACACAACCGCCGGGCCATCCTTGGCGTTCCAATCCGGCGCGCCGTTGCGAAGGTTTTCCATAAACCCGAAGCCGTCGGTGTTGTCGGCATGAATTGAACCATCTTCGCGGAACACCAATGTATTCGCAGCCCCGATCACCGTTGCCCGGTCAGAGACATGATCAGCAATCCGCAAAGCGGCTTCTTTATGGGGCACGGTCACGTTCGCGCCGACAAACCCGGCCTTGGGCAGTGTTCGCAACACGGTCTCAAGATCCGCTGGGACCACATCCATTGGAATATAGTGTCCGGGCAAGCCATAGGTTTTTAACCAATGCCCGTGCAGTTTGGGCGACCGCGAATGCCCGATCGGATGCCCAATCACCCCGGCCAGGGGAACACGATAGTCCGTCATTGATCGATCACCCCTTTGACAGCCAGGTAGTTGAGCAGCTCCAACAGGGGCATACCCAAAACGTTAAAGTAGTCGCCGTCAATGGTCGCAAACAGGCGTACACCTTCTTCTTCCAGTTTATAGGCCCCAACCGCGTGGCGAATGCTATCCCAGTTCCGGTCAACATAGTCGCGCAGATAGGCATCTGAGCTCATCCGCATCCGCAGACGGACCTGACCCACATGCCGCCAGATCGGCTCTCCATCCTGATAAATCACCGCTGCAGACAACAGCATATGCCGCTTGCCCCGCATTGCCTTGAGCTGTGCCAACGCATCCTCGGGCGTTTGTGGTTTCGACAGCAGTTGCCCCTCAAAACCCAACACCTGATCACACCCCAGCACCATCGCGCCAGGAGATTTATCACTGATCTTACGCGCTTTCATTTCCGCAAGCGCATCCGCGATGTCGCGGGGTGAGGTATCTTCGGCCAGCAATGCGCGCCTTATGGAATCCTCATCCACGCGCGCGATTTGAACAGTAAAAGGCACACCTGCATTTTTCAGCAGTTGCGCGCGAATGGTTGAGCCCGAGGCCAGGATGATGGGGACAGACATGTGGAAAACCCCGTGTGCAAATCAATGAGCGGTCTTGAACGCTTTGTATGGTTTTCAGATTGACACGCAAGCCCAGGAAAAACCCGTGAAACTTCCCTGAGTCGCTCAAACACTGTCCAGCCGGGACAAGGATAAGTCAAAACCCAGGGATAACTGAAATCCCAATATGTATTCAGGCAGTTATCCCCAGATCATGTAGCTTGGATTTCACCTAACCATCTGTAATATATTCATTATTTCTAAAATACACAGAAAAGGATCGATTTCCGATAAAATTGTCCACCTGGGGAAAACTGAAGGGCAAAAAAGTAATCCACGAAAATTACCTACACTACAAAACCATCATCCTTTCTTCTTTCTTCTTTTTTTATTAGGGAAAGGGTCGAACAACGTTCGGAGCCAGAATGACTGATCTTCTTTTCACGATCTACCCGTGGGTGAAGGCGCTCCATATCATGGCCGTTATCTCTTGGATGGCCGGCTTGTTCTATTTACCCCGACTATTCGTCTATCACGTGGAGAAAGCGCAAACAGTCGATGGCGCTCAAAAGATTTTCTTTGAAATGGAAGAAAAGCTACTACGGGTGATCATGGGACCGGCCAGTATCGTGGCTTGGGTTTGTGGGCTGATCATGGTGTTCACACCAGGCATCGTCAGTTGGGATTTCGTATGGCCTTGGACCAAAGGGGCGGCTGTGATCGGGATGACTTGGTTTCATCATTGGCTCATGGCGCGCCGAAAGGACTTTGTTGCAGGCCGAAACACGCTCACAGGGCGTCAGTATCGCATGATGAATGAGGTTCCGACCGTTTTGATGGTGATCATCGTCCTGTCGGTTGTTTTGAAGTTCTGACGGCCTGTTTGACTCTTTCCAGCTAAGCGCTTATCAACACCGCAACACGCCCGTCCGGGCGGCGTATTTTCCGTACTGAAATTCCACTTCGTGCCGCGCTATCAGCGGTGAAGGTATGTATCATGACAACTGAATCCCTGAATCTGGCCGACCTTAAAGCCAAAAGCCCCAAAGACCTTCTAGCGATGGCCGAAGAGCTGGAGATCGAAAACGCCTCGACCATGCGTAAAGGCGAGATGATGTTCCAGATCTTGCGCGAACGCGCAGATGAGGGCTGGACCGTTGGCGGTGACGGCGTGTTGGAGGTCCTGCAAGACGGCTTCGGCTTTCTCCGCTCGCCCGAGGCGAACTATCTACCGGGCCCTGACGACATCTATGTCTCGCCCGACATGATCCGTCTGCATTCGCTGCGGACTGGCGACACCGTCGAAGGTGAGATTAAGGCGCCCGATGATAATGAGCGCTATTTTGCCCTGACCAAGGTCACCAAGATCAACTTTGAAGATCCTGAGAAGGCCAAGCACAAGATCCTGTTCGACAACCTGACGCCTCTGTATCCCGATGAGCGTTTGAAGATGGAGATCGAGGATCCGACCATCAAGGACAAGTCGGCCCGTGTGATCGACCTTGTGTCACCCATCGGTAAAGGCCAGCGGTCCTTGATCGTGGCACCGCCGCGGACCGGTAAAACCGTGATCCTGCAGAACATCGCGCATTCGATCGAGCAGAACCACCCGGAGTGTTATCTGATTGTCCTGCTGATCGATGAACGGCCCGAAGAAGTGACCGATATGCAGCGTTCGGTGAAGGGTGAGGTTGTGTCTTCGACCTTTGACGAACCTGCAACGCGCCACGTGGCCGTGTCGGAGATGGTCATTGAAAAAGCCAAGCGTTTGGTCGAACATAAACGAGATGTTGTTATTCTTCTCGACTCGATCACAAGACTTGGTAGGGCGTTTAACACTGTGGTCCCATCCTCGGGTAAAGTTCTGACCGGTGGTGTGGATGCGAATGCTCTGCAACGGCCCAAGCGGTTCTTTGGTGCTGCGCGGAACATTGAAGAGGGTGGCTCGCTGACCATCATCGCGACTGCATTGATCGATACCGGCAGCCGGATGGACGAGGTCATCTTTGAAGAATTCAAAGGAACCGGTAACTCGGAAATCGTTCTGGACCGCAAAATTGCAGACAAGCGCGTGTTCCCAGCCATCGACATCCTCAAATCCGGCACACGGAAAGAGGATCTGCTGGTCGACAAGGGCGATCTGGCCAAGACATTCGTTCTGCGCCGTATCCTCAACCCGATGGGCACGACCGATGCAATCGAGTTCCTGTTGTCCAAGTTGAAACAGACGAAGACCAACGGCGAGTTCTTCGATTCGATGAATACCTGACACAGGTCTTAACTGACGCGAGGCCTTCGAATGGACACGATATTCGCCTTGGCCAGCGCGCAAGGCAAAGCCGGGGTGGCGGTCATCCGCCTCTCGGGTCCCGATGCACATCGCGCTGCAGCCGAGATGTCGGGCGGTGCCCTGTCACCACGGGGTATGGCCTTTCGCACTTTGCGTGATCTCGGCGGTTCTCGGTTAGATGATGGGTTGATTCTGACCTTTCAAGCGCCAGCCAGTTTTACCGGCGAAGACGTTGCTGAACTGCAAATTCACGGCAGTACAGCTACTGTGGACGCTGTGATACGATGCCTGTCTGATGTGGATGGCGTGCGTTTGGCCGATCCCGGAGAATTCACCCGTCGGGCGTTGGAAAATGGCAAGATGGACCTGACACAGGTCGAAGGCCTTGCCGATCTGATCGACGCTGAAACCGAAGCACAGCGACAGCAAGCTCAAACCATACTAGCAGGGGAGTTGGGGCAGCTTGCCGAACGTTGGCGGCGCGACCTGATCCGGGCAGCTTCGTTGTTGGAAGCTGTGATTGACTTCGCGGATGAGGAAGTTCCAACCGACGTTACTCCTGAAGTTCGGCAGTTGGTTTCTGTTGTTATCGATGACCTTCAGCGCGAGGCAGATGGTGTTCAGATTGCTGAACGTATTCGAACCGGATTTGAAGTGGCAATCATTGGGCTGCCGAATGCAGGTAAATCAACCCTGCTAAACGCGCTTGCAGGGCGTGAGGCAGCGATCACTTCGGAATATGCAGGAACCACGCGGGACGTGATTGAGGTACGCATGGACCTCTCGGGGTTGCCTGTAACGCTGTTGGATACCGCTGGCTTGCGAGAAACCGAAGACCACGTTGAAAACCTTGGTATCGAACGCGCGCGCAAACGTGCAGAAACGGCCGATCTGCGTGTTTTTCTCTCTGACGATCCCTCGGAACTTGGCGTACCGTTTCAAGAGGGGGACATCTTTGTTCGACCGAAATCAGATCTTAGACCAGATGTTGACAATGGAGTTTCCGGGAAAACCGGCCAGGGAATTGATCTGTTGATTAACAACATATCGCGTGTGTTGAATGGTCGTACCACTAGCCATGGTATTGCGACACGAGAGCGGCACAGGGTTTCGCTGATTGCTGCAAAGCGTGCTTTGGACAGTGCAATGTCGGTTCTGGAATCAGGTCCGGACCTGTATGATATCGCAGCAGAGGAAATACGTACTGCAATCCGGGCGCTTGAATCTTTGGTGGGCAGAATAGGTGTCGAAGATCTATTGGATGAAATCTTCTCAAGTTTCTGCCTTGGGAAATAAGGAGTGTTTCACGTGAAACATTCAGGTTTTGATGTCGTGGTTATTGGCGCGGGGCACGCGGGAACGGAAGCTGCCCATTCGGCTGCACGTATGGGTGCGTCGACTGCACTTGTGACACTGTCAGCAACCGATATCGGCGTGATGTCCTGTAACCCTGCGATTGGCGGCTTGGGTAAAGGTCATCTGGTGCGAGAGATAGATGCGCTGGATGGGGTCATGGGCCGCGTCGCAGATCGCGCAGGTATTCAGTTTCGATTGCTTAACCGCCGCAAAGGCCCAGCCGTTCAAGGACCCAGAACGCAAGCTGACCGAGCATTGTATCGCGCGGCGATGCAAGCGGAAACGGATCAGCAAGAGAATTTGACCGTTCTGATTGGTGAGGTTGTCGATTTCAGAATGGAGAGGGACCACGTTGCAGGTGTAATCCTTGGCGACGGGTCGGAGGTTTCAGCTCGCGCGGTTATTCTGACTTCAGGCACTTTTTTGCGTGGCGTGATTCATATCGGCGATGTATCGCGACCAGGTGGCCGTATGGGGGATCGACCATCTACGAAGCTGGCACAGAGATTGGACAGCTATGAACTGCCCATTGGCAGGTTAAAAACTGGCACACCGCCTAGGCTTGATGGACGGACTATCGATTGGTCGGATTTGGAGAGGCAAGATGGAGATGATGAGCCAACACTGTTCTCATTTTTATCGACATCTGTAGTTGCGCCCCAAATCTCATGCGGTATCACGCATACGAATGCCCGGACACATGAGATTATTGAGAATAATCTCAGCAAATCGGCAATGTATGGCGGACATATTGATGGTGTTGGTCCAAGATACTGCCCATCCATTGAGGATAAAATTGTTCGGTTTGCTGACAAAGCCTCACACCAGATTTTCTTAGAGCCTGAAGGTGTAAATGATCGCACCATCTATCCCAACGGCATCTCGACCTCATTGCCGCAGGATGTTCAGCAGGATTATGTTAGGTCCATCAAAGGGCTTGAGCAGGCCGAAATTCTGCAACCTGGGTATGCAATTGAATATGACTATGTGGACCCCAGAATCCTGACTGCCTCGCTGTCGCTTGCTTCAGTGCCAGGCCTATATCTTGCGGGTCAGATAAATGGAACCACAGGATATGAGGAAGCGGCAGCCCAAGGTATGGTCGCTGGCCTGAATGCCGCGCTAGAGGTGCAGGGGAAAGAACCTGTACATTTCACTCGAGCGGATAGCTACATCGGCGTTATGATCGATGATCTAACAACCCGGGGTGTTGCTGAACCTTATCGTATGTTCACCTCAAGGGCTGAGTTCAGATTGTCACTGAGGGCGGATAACGCGGATCAACGTTTGACACCGGTCGGGGTGCAGCTTGGCTGCGTTGGTGAAAACAGGCGCGCGCTTTTTGAAAGTAAGATGGCGAAGCTGGAGAGTGCAAAAGCGATACTTACTGATCGCACCTACACTCCGAAAGAGATTAAAGCCGCCGGCATCAACGTAAATCAGGATGGAAACCGCCGTGACGGCCTTGCGATTCTGGCGTTTCCGGATGTCTCTTTTGAAGACATAGTCCCCTTAATCCCCGATCTGCATGATACCGCACCGGAAATTCGCCAGCAAATCTCGCGGGACGCACTCTACGCCAACTACATAGCTCGGCAGCAGCGTGATGTGGAGGCGATGAAGCGTGATGAAGCTTACGTAATCCCGCAGAGTTTTGACTATAGTACGCTCGATGGACTGTCTGCAGAGATGAAGCAGAAGTTATCTGCCGCGCGCCCAGCCAACATCGCACAAGCCAGCCGGGTTGAAGGTGTGACACCAGCGGCGCTGACACTTGTGCTGGCAAGGCTTCGTCGTGACGAGAGGCTGCGGCAGGCATGACGTCTGAATTTCCGGAGTTCAACGCACTAGATGTTTCACGTGAAACACTCGATCGCCTCACAACTTATGTCGAGCTGGTCAAGCGTTGGAACCCCAAGATCAATTTAGTTTCCCGCAAGAGCCTGGAGGATATCTGGAACCGGCACGTCCTGGACTCAGTGCAAGTGTTCCGTTGCGCGAAGTCCTTTCGAACATGGGTCGATCTCGGAAGCGGGGGCGGGTTTCCAGGAATGGTCTGCGCGATTATGGCTGCGGACGAGGCGCCACAGGCGCGTTTTCAGTTTGTCGAAAGCGATCAGCGCAAATCGGCCTTTTTGCGCAATGTCGCGCGGGAATGCGGTGTTCATTGTGAGGTGATCTCAAAGCGGATCGAGGCAGTTGACCCGCTGGGCGTGGATATCCTATCGGCTCGGGCCTTGGCTGATCTCAAGACGCTTTTGTCATTTTGTGACAGGCACTTAAGCGAATCCGGCCTAGCCTTGTTGCCGAAAGGCGCAAATTGGAAAAAAGAGATGGACGAGGCGCGCGAGGAATGGAAATTCGACGCGGAGCCGATTACAAGTTTAACTGAACCTCAGGCCGTTATCCTTAAGATCAAAGGAGTATCACGTGGTTGATCTGTCTCGTCCTTCCGGGCCCCGGATAATCGCGGTTGCCAATCAGAAGGGTGGCGTTGGAAAGACCACGACGGCAATAAACCTTGCGGCTGGGCTCGCCGAGGCTGGATGCCGAGTTTTGGTCGTTGATCTTGATCCGCAGGGGAATGCATCGACAGGGCTGGGCGTTGAAGACCGGGATTGGACGACTTACGATCTAATTCTTGACGATGCACCGCTTGAGGCAGTTGTTCAGGAAACCGAGATCGGCGGTTTGTTCGTCATACCGGCCACGGTGGACCTAAGCTCGGCTGATATCGAGCTGATTTCAAATGAAAAACGCAGCTATTTGTTGCACGACGCCCTAAGACAGACGTCGATCGATGAATTCGATCTGGATTTCGTTCTGATTGATTGTCCGCCTTCGCTGAATTTGCTGACTGTAAACGCAATGGTTGCTGCGCATTCGGTATTGGTTCCGCTGCAAAGTGAGTTTTTTGCGCTGGAAGGCCTTTCGCAACTTATGCTGACGATCAGAGAGGTTCGTCAGACTGCGAATCCGGACCTGAGAATCGAAGGTGTTGTGTTGACTATGTATGACAACCGCAACAACTTGTCCCGCCAAGTCGAAAAAGACGCGCGTGACAATCTGGGTGAGATGGTTTTTAAGACCAAGATACCAAGAAATGTGCGGGTCAGTGAGGCACCATCTTTTGCGTTGCCGGTTTTGCAGTATGACTCGGGGTCGCTTGGGGCGATGGCCTATCGGCACTTGGCGCGCGAAGTCATGCACAAGAACAACAAAGTCGCCGCATAAGCGACAAGTCAGGAGGGCGACGTGAGCGCCAAGAAAACAAAATCGAGGGGCCTTGGGCGTGGTCTATCTGCGTTGATGGCGGATGTGACACAGGACAGCGATGGGCGCGCACCGTCAGAGCCGCGCCGCCCGGACATGACCGTTCCGATTGAAAAGCTGAAAGCTAACCCCGACCAGCCGCGCCGTACATTTATGCCCGAACAGCTGAACGAGCTTGCGGCTTCGGTTAAGGAAAAGGGCATTATCCAGCCTTTGATCGTGCGGTCGATTGAGGGAGGGGCCTATGAGATTGTTGCGGGCGAACGCCGCTGGCGTGCGGCCCAAATGGCGCAACTACATGATATTCCAGTCATAATTCGTGATTTTGACGATACCGAAGTGCTGGAAGTAGCGATTATCGAAAATATCCAACGCGCTGATCTGAATGCGGTTGAAGAGGCTGCTGGATATAAGCAGTTGATGGACCGGTTTGGCCATACGCAAGAAAAAATGGCCGAGGCTTTGGGCAAAAGTCGCAGCCATATCGCAAACCTGTTGCGCCTTCTGTCTTTGCCAATGGATGTCCAGGCGCTGGTGATCGAAGGCAAGCTGTCAGCCGGTCACGCGCGGGCGCTTATTACAGCGGAAAATGCGTCTGAATTGGCAAAACTTGTTGTCAAAGATGGCTTGTCGGTTCGGGCGACCGAGGCGCTGGTGAAAAAGCAACAGCAAGGGGATACTACCCGGACAGCGCCTCAGTCCCGCGACTTGAATGCAGGTAAGGATGCGGATACGCGCGCGCTGGAAAAGGACCTTTCGGCCATTCTGGCAATGAAAGTGGTGATCAACCACAAGCCGGGCACTGAAAGCGGTCAGGTCGTTCTGACCTATGAAAACTTGGATCAGCTCGACGATCTCTGCGCGAAACTTAGCCGTTAGGGCGAGTCCAGATAAAGGTCAGCACAGCGCTCAGGACTATGGATTGAATGATCAGGACATAGAGTGGGGCGGATAGAATTAAAGAAATGCCAAATACTGCGGCGACTGAAACAGTTGCCGCTTTTTTTGCGGCTGGACGAATAGCGCCGGAGCGCTGCCAATCTTCGATCATGGGTCCGAACAGCCGATGCGTCAGAAGCCAGTTGTGGAGGCGGGATGAGGATTTGGCAAAGAAAAATGCCGCCAGCAGAAGAAACGGAACTGTGGGCAGTAGCGGAAGGACAACACCAAGCATTGCCAGCGCAACGCAGAACAATCCGAATGTGGCCCAAAGATACCGCATGCACCTAGCTCAATAGCTCTCGGATGACCGCATTTAGAACGGCGCGTCCGTCTTTGGTTGCTGACACATGGTTTCCATGTTGTGAGGTCATGCAGATCTGCGTCAAGTGATCCAGTTTGGATTGCTCCAGCGGCTTTCCGGCTAACGCACTATACCGATCTATATCTAGTCCTTCTGAAATACGAAGACCCATCATAAGGTATTCATTTGCTTGATCTTGCAGGGGTAAGGCGGTGCGGCTTTTCTCTCCTGACCCGTTTTGTGCCGCGGTTAGCCATCCGTTGGGTGACAGATAAGTTTCGGTCGCTAGTTTCTGCCCGGAAACGGTGATCCTGCCATGTGCGCCAGGACCGATCCCGACGTAGTCGCCATATCGCCAATAGATCAGGTTGTGTCGCGACTCGGCGCCAGGTTTTGCGTGGTTTGATACTTCGTAGGCGGGCAGGCCATGTGCGTCGCAAATCTCTTGTGTGGCAAGATACATATCTGCGGCGCTGTCATCTTCGGGCAAGCCCCGCAGCTTGCCAACCGCGTATCGGTCGCCAAAGGCAGTGCCGTCTTCGATTGTAAGCTGGTACAGAGACATGTGGTCAACAGCCATCGACAGGGCCTCGGTCAGTTCGGCTTTCCAAGCGCCCAAGGTTTGGTGTTGCCGGGCATAGATCAGGTCAAAGCTGACGCGGTCAAAGCAAGTGCGAGCGACATCGAACGCGGCGCGTGCCTCGGCGACAGTGTGGATGCGGCCCAATCGGCGCAAATCATCGTCGTTCAACGCTTGAACGCCCATGGATATTCGATTCACCCCAGCGTCGCGATAAGCTGAAAACCGGCCTGCTTCAACAGAGCCGGGGTTGGCTTCGAGCGTGATCTCCATGTCATTGGCCGGGTGCCAGAGGGCGCGGGCCTCGTCGATCACGGCGGCGACGGTGTCAGGGGCCATCAGTGAGGGCGTGCCACCACCGAAGAAGATCGTGTTCAGCACCCGATCAGGCGTTTCGGCGGCTGAACGCTTTAGCTCGCTAAGATAGCTCTCAAGCCATTGTTTTTGATCGATTTCACGGGAAACATGACTGTTGAAGTCGCAATAGGGGCATTTGGCCTCGCAAAAGGGCCAATGCACATACAGGCCAAAGCCCCCGTTGCGCCAATCATCCGCCAAAGCAGCCTTTCACGAACATTTCCACCGCGCGGCCGCGGTGGCTGATCTTATTCTTTTCCCAGCGATCCATTTCCGCAAAAGTAATGTCGTGGCCTTCAGGGACAAACATTGGGTCATACCCAAACCCGTCCTTGCCACGGATTGGCCAGGTCAGATGGCCGGGGGCGACGCCTTCGAACACTTCATCATGCCCGTCGGGCCAGGCCAGAACCAGCGTGCAACGGAACTGAGCCAGGCGGGGATGCGCGGCGTTTTTGGCTTCCAGCTCGCTATGCGCGCGGGTCATCGCCATCAGGAAATCGCGGCCATTGCTGGTTTCAGCCCAATCGGCGGTATAGACTCCGGGCGCTCCGTTCAGCGCATCGATGGTGATCCCGGAATCGTCCGACAGGGCAGGCAGACCGGTAGCTTTTGCGGCGGCATGGGCCTTGATCCGAGCGTTGCCGACAAAAGTGTCTTCGGTCTCTTCCGGCTCAGGTAACTCCATCTCAGCCGCACCAACCACGGTCACGCCAAAGGGCTCAAGCAGATGTGCCATCTCCTCGAGCTTGCCCTTGTTGTGGGTTGCGACCAATAGCCTGTCCCCGTCGAACTTACGGGTCATGCGGTAGCGGCTTTCTGAGTTGCGGACAGTTCAGCCACGCCTTTTTCGGCCAGATCCATCAGTTGGTCCATCTGGGTGCGACTGAAGACAGACCCTTCTGCACTCATCTGCACTTCGATCAGTTTGCCGGATCCAGTCATGATAAAGTTACCATCAACGCCCGCCTCGCTGTCTTCCGGATAATCCAGATCCAGTACAGGTCGGCCTGCATAGATACCACAAGACACGGCAGCGACGGGATCGACCAGAGGGTCGGAAATAACGTCTCCCGTCTTCATCAGCTTGTTCACCGCCAGGCGCAGAGCAACCCAACCCCCGGTGATCGAGGCGCAGCGGGTGCCGCCATCGGCCTGAATCACGTCGCAATCAACGGTGATCTGGCGCTCGCCCAGGGCAACACGATCCACGCCGGCGCGCAGAGCGCGGCCAATCAGGCGTTGAATTTCAACAGTACGCCCGCCTTGCTTGCCACTGGCCGCCTCGCGGCGCATCCGCGTATTCGTCGCGCGGGGCAGCATGCCATATTCCGCAGTGACCCAGCCCAGCCCCGAGCCTTTGATGAAGGGTGGCACGCGATCCTCGATGGTGGCAGTGCACAGCACATGGGTGTCGCCCATCTTGATCAGGCAAGACCCTTCGGCATGTTTGGTAAAACCGGTCTCGATTGAGACGGCGCGCATTTCGTTTAGATCACGTCCTGAGGGTCGCATTGGAATTCCTTTGTTTGCTGGGTTGGGGATACCGCCGTGCAGCGTTACGATGCAACCCCGATTGACCTTTCTTGTGCCTGCTATTTAATGGCTGTCCAGTAAGGGTGCGCGGATGAGCGAAGCGAGCAAAATTCTGAGTGAGATGAACGACCGGTCGCGTGAGGTCTTCCGACTGATCGTCGAAAGCTATCTGGACAGCGGTGAGCCAGTAGGCAGTCGCACCCTGACACGCACCCTTTCGGAAAAAGTCAGCGCGGCGACCGTGCGGAATGTGATGCAGGATCTGGAGTTTCTGGGCCTGTTGGACAGTCCCCACGTCAGCGCGGGACGCATTCCAACGCAGCAAGGGCTGCGGATGTTTGTGGACGGGCTGCTGGAAGTGGGTGATCTGGGCGCGGATGACCGTCAGAAACTGGATGAGACTTTAGGCTCTAACGCTGGCGATGTCGGCGGGATGCTGGATCGTGTGGGCTCTGCATTGTCACACGTGACACATGGAGCGTCACTGGTTTTGACGCCCAAACATGAATCCGAGATCAAGCATATCGAGTTTGTCTCACTTGCTCATGATCGCGCGCTGGTGGTTCTGGTTTTTGCCGATGGTCACGTGGAAAACCGGCTTTTCACGCCGCCGCCAGGACAGACGCCAAGCTCAATGCGGGAGGCGGCGAATTTCCTGAATGCGCTGATTGAGGGACGTACGCTCAGCGAAGTACGACGGCAGATGCAAAGCCAGATCGATGCGCGCAGGCAAGAAATTGACGTTCTGGCCCGCGCGATGGTCGAAAGCGGAATAGCGGCCTGGGATGGTGACGGGACTGACTCGGCCCGTTTGATCGTGCGCGGGCGGGCGAATCTGTTGGGTGAATCTGGTCAGGAAGAAGAGCTAGAGCGTATTCGGTCCTTGTTTGACGATCTGGAGCGCAAGCGCGACATCGCGGAATTCCTTGAATTGGCCGAAGAAGGCGAAGGTGTGCGCATTTTTATTGGCTCTGAGAACAAACTTTTCTCACTTTCGGGTTCCTCTTTGGTGGTGTCTCCATATATGAACGCTGATCGTAAGATAATTGGTGCGGTTGGGGTCATCGGGCCCACACGTCTGAATTACGGGCGGATCGTACCGATCGTGGATTATACGGCGCAACTGGTCGGCAAGCTGATATCCGACCGGAGCTAGAGGGTAAGAGATGGCAGAGCCCAAGAACGAAGATTTTCTGGACGATATCGCAACGGCCGAAGCGGAAGAGCTGGCTGAAGAGCTGATGGATATCAGCGAAGAGGCGTTGGAAGTCGACGCGCTGCGCGCTGAGCGGGACGATTACAAAGACAAGTTCATGCGCGCGTTGGCGGATGCAGAGAATGCGCGCAAGCGTGGCGACAAAGCGCGTCGAGACGCAGAACAGTATGGCGGATCAAAGCTGGCCCGCGACATGCTGCCGGTTTACGACAACATGAAGCGCGCGCTTGAGGCCGCGACCGATGAGCAGAAAGAGGTTGCTGGCCCCCTGTTGGAAGGTGTTGAACTGACCATGCGGGCGCTGAAAGATGTTTTTCAGAAGCATGGGATTGAGGTGATCACGCCTGAAGTTGGTGATCGGTTCGATCCTAATGTGCATGAGGCGATGTTTGAAGCGCCAGTACCGGGAACACGCGCGGGGGACATCATTCAGGTTTCGGCTGAAGGGTTCATGTTGCACGACCGCTTGCTGCGCCCGGCGCAGGTTGGCGTGTCGTCGACACCTGCGAGCTGATTGGCCTCTGCGAGGCCAAGCCTCCGGCGGAGGTATTTTTGAACAGAAGAAGGGGCGGTCAGGATTTGGCCGCCTCTTTCAGCTTGTAGATCAGGTCGAGTGCTTCGCGAGGGGTCAGCTCGTCGGGCAGGATGTCGTTCAGCATGTCCGCGACCGGTGAGGCTCTCGGTGCAGGCGGCGGTGGTGGAGTGGCAGAGAAGAGCGGAAGGTCGTCAATCAGGGATTTTTGTTTACCGCCCTCACGCTCTGTTTTTTCCAGTTGATCCAATAAGATGCGGGCACGTTCAACAACTGAGGCAGGCAGACCCGCCAGTTGGGCGACCTGTACACCATAGGACCGGTCGGCGGCGCCCTTGTGAACCTCGTGCAGGAAGATGACCTCACCTTCCCATTCCTTCACGGTGACGGTGGCGTTGTCGACTCCCTTGAGCTTTCCGGCAAGCGCAGTGAGTTCGTGGTAATGCGTGGCAAACAAGGCGCGGCATTGGTTGGCGGCATGCAGGTGTTCTAGCGTGGCCCAAGCGATGGAGAGGCCGTCATAGGTGGCGGTTCCGCGGCCGATTTCATCCAGAATGACCAGGGCGCGATCATCGGCCTGATTCAGAATAGCAGCGGTTTCGACCATCTCGACCATAAAGGTCGAGCGGCCTCGGGCCAGATCGTCTGACGCTCCGACGCGGCTGAAAAGCTGGCTGACAAGGCCGATATGTGCTTGTTCCGCTGGGACGTAGCTGCCCATTTGGGCCAGTAGGGCGATCAGGGCGTTCTGGCGGAGGAAGGTTGATTTACCGGCCATGTTGGGACCGGTCAGCAACCAGATGGCAGCCCCGTCTTCGGCGCTGAGGTCGCAGTCATTGGCGACGAAGGCGTCGCCGCTTTGTTGGCGCAGCGCGTGTTCGACCACCGGGTGGCGTCCGCCCTGAACCTCAAAGGCGCGCGAGGTGTCGACCTGTGCGCGACACCAATTCTCACCGCGTGCAAGATCGGCCAGAGCGGTGGTCAGATCTAGCTCGGCCAGTCCTCGGGCGGCTTGATTGAGGCGGGCGGCGAGAGCCAAAATTTCGTCAGAAAGCCTTTTATAGAGCCTCTTTTCAATCTCAAGCGCCAAGTTTCCAGCATTCAAGATACGGGTTTCGATCTCCGAGAGTTCGACGGTGGTAAACCGCACCTGATTGGCGGTGGTTTGGCGATGGATATATTTTTCAGAAAACGGCGGGTTCAGCATTTTCTCGGCATGCGTAGCCGTTGTTTCGATGAAATAGCCCAACACGTTGTTGTGCTTGATCTTCAGCGACGTGATACCGGTGTGTTCCGCATATTTCTGTTGAAACCCAGCGATGACAGATCGGCCTTCGTCGCGCAGGGTGCGCGCTTCGTCCAGTTCGGGGTCAAAGCCGGGGGCGATGAAACCTCCGTCGCGGGCCAGCAAGGGGGGCTCGGCCACCAAGGCTTCATCCAGCAGGTTCAGAAGGTCGTCAAAACCAACGAGGTTTTGCAAGGCGGTTGCCAGCAGGACAGGCAGATCCTGCCCTACGCAGATGCCCGCAATTGCGGAGGCTTGGGTCAGGCCGTTGCGGATGGCGGCCAGATCGCGGGGCCCGCCACGTTCGAGGGACAGGCGAGACAGGGCGCGGTCCAGATCGGGGGTTTTGCGCAGGGCTTCGCGCAGGTCCGAGGCGATCAGGCTGTCTTCGGCGGCAAAGCTGACAGCGTCCAGACGGGCATGAATCACATCCAAATTGCGGGACGGGCTTGAGAGGCGTTGTTCCAGCAACCGTGCCCCGCCCGGCGTGACTGTGCGGTCAACCACCGACAACAACGATCCGGCGCGACCGCCCGACAGAGATCGGGTTAGTTCCAGATTACGGCGCGTGGCGGCATCGATCTGCACCACACGGTCTTCGGATTCCTTCATTGGTGTTTGCAGCAAGGGCAGTTTGCCCTTCTGCGTGATCTCAAGATAGTCGATCAAGGCACCCATGGCCGAAATCTCAGCCCGGCCAAAGGACCCGAACGCCTCCAGCGCGCCCACATGAAACAACCCGCAGATGCGTTTTTCCGCTGCGGTACTGTCGAAACTGGCCCGCCCGACAGGCGTCAGCGAAATCCCAAGGTCGCGGACGGTTTCGTTCAGCGATTGCTCCATCCCGTCGGCAACGATCAGCTCGGAAGGGGCGAGTCGGGCCAGCTCGGGACTGAGGCGCACGGAGGTTAAAGGCATCACATGAAATGCCCCGGTCGAGATGTCGGCCCAGGCCAGTGCGGCCTCATCCCGGACCTCAGCATAAGTGGCCAGAAAGTTGTGGCGGCGGGCTTCAAGCAGGGCGTCTTCTGTCAGCGTTCCCGGAGTCACCAAACGCACAACACCGCGCTTTACGACCGATTTAGAGCCTCTTTTCTTCGCTTCGGCTGGGCTTTCCATTTGTTCGCAGACGGCCACGCGGAACCCTTTGCGGATGAGGGTCAGCAAATAGCCCTCGGCCGCATGAACCGGGACACCGCACATCGGGATGTCGTCGCCATTGTGTTTGCCGCGCTTGGTCAGGGCGATGTCTAACGCCTCGGCAGCATTTACGGCATCCTCGAAGAACATTTCGTAGAAATCGCCCATACGGTAGAACAGCAGGGCGTCGGCATGGGCCTCTTTGATCTCAAGATACTGCGCCATCATCGGCGTGACTGTGGACAAAAGTGGCCCCCTTCTGGCGTGTTCCGGACGCGACCTTACAAACCCCGCATCTTCTGTAAAAGCCGAAAACTCATTCCCGTTGAGGCGCGCGCCTGCCTGCGCTATGAGGCATCAGCCCCGAAGTCATGGAAACGACGTTCAAAATGCCCAAAGCGAAGATCACCAAAGAAGAGGCGCTGGCCTTTCACCTGGACCCAACCCCCGGCAAGTGGGAAGTGCAGGCCACCGTCCCCATGACTACGCAGCGCGATCTATCGCTGGCCTATAGCCCCGGCGTCGCTGTTCCATGTGAAGCCATCGCCGAGGCACCTGAGACCGCGTATGACTATACCAATAAGGGCAACCTGGTTGCTGTGATCTCAAACGGAACAGCTGTGCTGGGCCTGGGTAACCTTGGTGCACTGGGCTCGAAGCCGGTGATGGAAGGGAAATCGGTTCTCTTCAAACGGTTTGCGGACGTGAACTCGATCGATATCGAGTTGGACACCGAAGACCCGGATGAGTTCTGCCGCGCGGTGCGGTTGATGGGGCCGACCTTTGGCGGCATCAATCTGGAAGATATCAAGGCGCCCGAGTGTTTCATCATCGAACAGCGCCTGAAGGAAGAGATGGATATCCCCGTCTTCCACGATGACCAGCACGGCACGGCTGTGATCTGCGCGGCGGGTCTGCTGAACGCGCTGCATATTTCGGGCAAAAAGATCGAGGACGTTAAGATTGTACTGAACGGTGCGGGGGCTGCGGGGATCGCCTGTATCGAGCTGCTCAAGTCGATGGGCGCGCGGCACGAGAACTGCATCGTCTGTGACACAAAGGGCGTGATCTATCAGGGCCGGACCGAAGGGATGAACCAGTGGAAATCGGCCCATGCGATCTCGACCGATCTGCGGTCGCTGGAAGATGCCATGAAGGGTGCGGATGTGTTCCTGGGCGTTTCGGTCAAGGGCGCCGTGACGCAGGATATGGTTGCCAGCATGGCCGATAATCCGGTGATTTTCGCGATGGCGAACCCCGACCCTGAGATCACACCGGAAGAGGCGCATGAGGTCCGCGTGGATGCGATCGTCGCGACCGGGCGCAGCGATTATCCCAATCAGGTCAACAACGTATTGGGTTTCCCATACCTGTTCCGGGGCGCTTTAGACATTCACGCTCGGGCCATCAATGACGAGATGAAGATTGCCTGTGCCCATGCTCTGGCCCGTCTGGCGCGTGAGGATGTGCCGGATGAGGTCGCGATGGCCTATGGCAAGTCGCTGACCTTTGGCCGCGATTACATCATCCCGACGCCGTTTGACCCACGCCTGATCCACCGTATCCCACCCGCCGTGGCGAAGGCTGGGATGGATACAGGCGCGGCCCGCCGTCCGATCATCGACATGGACGCCTATGAGCTGAGCCTGAAATCCCGCATGGATCCGACCGCCAGCATCCTGCGCGGTCTAAACGCCCGTGCGCGTCAGGCGCAAAGCCGGATGATCTTTGCCGAGGGCGACGATCCCCGCGTCTTGCGCGCTGCGGTGATGTATCAGCGCTCTGGCTTCGGCAAAGCGATGGTGGTTGGCCGCCAAGACGATGTGAAGCAAAAGCTGGAAGCAGCTGGACTGGGTGACGCGGTGCGCGAGCTTGAAGTTGTCAACGCGGCCAATACCACCCATTTGGACAGCTACAAGGACTTCCTGTATCAGCGCCTTCAACGCAAAGGCTTTGATCACAAGGATATTCATCGTCTGGCGGCGCGGGACCGGCACGTGTTTTCATCGCTTATGCTGGCCCACGGGCATGGTGACGGTCTGGTCACTGGCGCGACCCGAAAATCGGCGCATGTGTTGGATCGCATAAACCACGTGTTTGACGCCGATGCGCAACATGGCGCTGCGGGTGTAACCGCGCTGTTGCATAAGGGGCGGATTGTTCTGATCGGTGACACACTGGTTCATGAATGGCCGGACGAAAATGATCTGGCCAATATCGCCGAGCGCGCTGCAGCCGTGGCCCGCCATATGGGGCTAGAGCCTCGGGTGGCTTTTGTCAGTTTCTCAACCTTTGGCTATCCGGTCTCGGAACGGGCCGAGAAAATGCACGTGGCCCCCGCAGTGCTTGATCAACGCGGCGTGGATTTCGAATACGAAGGTGAGATGACCGTCGATGTTGCGCTGAATGTGGACCAGCAGGAGGCGTATCCGTTTCAGCGCCTCACCGGCCCGGCCAACATTCTGATCGTGCCCGCGCGCCATTCGGCCAGCATTTCAACCAAGTTGATGCAGGAAATGGGCGGGGCCACCGTGATTGGCCCGATCTTGTCCGGCATAGGTAAGCAAATTCAGATTTGTTCGACGGTTTCAACAGCCAATGATATCCTGAACATGGCCATTCTGGCCTCGTGTGAGATTGGGTAAGCGATGACAATCTGGAACCTCGGCTCGATCAACGCGGATATGGTCTATGCCTTGCCGCATCTGCCTGCGCCGGGGGAAACTCTGGCGGCAAGCGGGCTCGAGAAGTTTCTGGGTGGCAAGGGTGCCAATATGTCGGTGGCTGCCGCGCGGGCGGGATCACACGTCAGCCATATCGGAGCGGTTGGCGCCGATGGGCGCTGGGCACAAGAGCGGTTGACGGAATATGGCGTCGACACGCGGTTCATAGCTGAGGTCAGCAGCCCCACGGGCCATGCTATCATTGCGGTCGATGCGCAGGGTGAGAACCTGATCATTCTGTATCCGGGCGCCAATCACGCGCTTGAAGATGGACAGATCGGGCAGGCGCTTGCGTCTGCCAACACCGGCGATCTGCTTGTTTTTCAGAATGAAACCAACGCACAGGTCGAGGCCGCCCGCATGGCGCGCGAGCTTGGTCTGACCGTTTGCTATGCAGCTGCCCCGTTCGAGGCCGAGGCGGTTCAGGCCGTGCTGCCCTATCTGGATTTCCTGATCCTGAATGAGGTTGAAGCTGAACAGTTGAAACAGGAAACAGGTCTAAGTGCGGCCGAACTGCCTGTACGACATGTGATCGTGACGCTTGGGTCCAAGGGCGCGCGGTATCTACAGCAAGGCTGCGATCCGGTCGATTTTGCTGCGCATAAGGTGCAGGCCGTGGATACAACCGGGGCAGGCGATACTTTCACCGGCTACGTGCTGGCGGGAATGGATCGGGGTATGCCGATGGAACAGGCAATTCTGCAAGCCAACCGCGCCGCTGCCTTGATGGTGACACGGCACGGCACGGCGGATGTTATTCCGGACCTGCGGGAGGTGCGCGACGCGCAGTTCGATTAGGACCCGGCAAACGGTGCATCTGTACCCCAAAGCTGTTTGACCCGCGCGTCCCGACCGCAGGCTTTGCGATAAGCCTTATAGGCGTTCTTTTGGCGCTTGGGCCCAAAGCGGGTGAACACAACCTTTTCGCCCTTATAGTAATCCTGATGATAGGCTTCGGCCGGATAAAAGGTGGTTTCCTGTAGAATGGGCGTCACAACGGTTTGGCCGAGCGCGGATTGGGCCTCAGCCTTTGCTTGCTCGGCTAAGGCTTTTTCGCCTGTGTTAGAGACGAAAATAGCTGTGCGATAGCTGTCACCCCGGTCGCAGAACTGTCCGCCTGCATCGGTGGGATCAACAGAACGGAAGAACATGTCCAGCAAGGTATCCCGAGAGACTTTGCTGGGATCAAAGGTGATCTGAACCGCCTCATAATGGCCGGTTTCGCCCTTGGTCACGTCCTTGTAGCTGGGGTTGGCGGTGGTGCCACCGGTATAACCGGACACCGCACCAATTACGCCGGGTACCGTTTCAAAATCGGATTCGACACACCAGAAACATCCGCCGGCGACCGTTAGCGTTTCGGTTTCTGCGGCAGAACCCGGCAGGGCGCGCAGTAGTGCCGCCAGCAAGATTAGCACAAAAAGTAAGGAGGGTTTTATACAATCGAGATAAGCAGTCCGGGTCATGGCAGGTCTCCTTCCGAGACCAAGCTGCCCGTAGATGCCTCGCCTTGCAATGCGCTGACATCGATTGTCACGCGCTGGTGAGACGATTTTATCGTCTATCCCAGCAGCTGCCCCAGCTTCATCGCAACGCCCATATTGCCCGAAATCTTGAGCTTGCCCATGGCCACGCCGGTCATCGGATTCAGCTTACCAGTCAGCAATTTGGTCAGGTTGTCCTGTGAAATCCGGATCGTGCAGTCGGTTTCCCGATCCAGCGTACTGGCCTGATTGTCGGCCAGCACGATGACACCCGCCTCGCCGCAATCGAACTTGAGCGAGCCATCAAAGCTTTTGCCGTTCAGCCCTTTTTGAATTCCGTCGGCGATATCTTGCAGCATTGAGCGTCCCTTCTTGGTTGACGCAGGCGTAAAGATATCCAGACCCAACAGGCAAGCCTGACCCTACGGGAAGCAGCATATAAAAAACCCGGCATCCAAAGGATTGCCGGGTTTCCAAATTGTTCTGGGACGGCTTACTTGCTCAGCCGCTTGTCGCGCGCAGCCAGCAGTTTCAGGCGCAACGCGTTTAGCTGGATAAAGCCTGCCGCGTCTTTCTGGTCATAGGCGCCGGCATCTTCCTCGAAGGTCACATGCGCCTCGGAATACAGCGAGTGATCGGACCAGCGGCCCACTGTTGAGGCCAGACCTTTGTATAGCTTCACCCGCACGGTTCCGGTGACATGTTCCTGCGATTTGTCGATGGCGGCCTGCAGCATCTCGCGCTCAGGCGAGTACCAGAAGCCGTTATAGATCAGTTCCGCATATTGCGGCATGAGCTGGTCTTTCAGATGCATTGCGCCGCGGTCCATGGTGATGGATTCGATACCACGATGTGCTTCCAGTAGGATGGTGCCGCCGGGCGTTTCATAAATACCGCGCGACTTCATGCCAACGAACCGGCCTTCGACCAGGTCCAGACGACCGATGCCGTGCTTGCCGCCATATTCGTTCAGCTTGGTCAGGATGGTGGCCGGGCTCATCGCCTCGCCATTGATGCTGACGGCGTCACCTTTTTCGAAACCGATCTCGATGAACTCGGGCTCATTCGGCGCGTCCTCGGGGTGGACGGTGCGCTGATAGACATAATCGGGCGCCATATCGGCGGGGTCTTCCAGTACCTTGCCCTCGGACGAGGTGTGCAGCAGGTTGGCATCGACCGAGAAGGGCGCCTCGCCCCGTTTGTCCTTGGCAATCGGGATCTGGTTCTGTTCGGCGAATTCCAGCAGCTTGGTGCGGCTGGACAGGTCCCATTCACGCCAAGGTGCAATGACCTTGATGTCGGGGTTCAGCGCGTAAGCCGCCAGTTCGAAGCGCACCTGATCGTTGCCCTTGCCCGTCGCGCCATGGGCCACGGCATCGGCCCCAGTGGCTTGCGCAATTTCGACCAGACGTTTCGAGATCAGCGGGCGTGCGATCGAAGTGCCCAGCAAGTACAGTCCTTCGTACTGCGCATTGGCGCGGAACATCGGGAAGACAAAGTCGCGGACAAACTCTTCGCGGATGTCCTCAATGTAGATGTTTTCGGGCTTGATCCCCAGCAGCTCGGCCTTCTGACGAGCGGGTTCCAGCTCCTCGCCCTGACCCAGATCGGCGGTGAAGGTCACGACCTCACAACCATACTCGGTCTGCAACCATTTCAGAATGATCGAGGTATCAAGGCCACCGGAATAGGCCAAAACAACTTTCTTGGGCGCGGACATCTGATTTCCCTTTGTGCGAAGAACGACTGGCCCCTAGCGGGTTTTGAACGCGGGGGCAAGTTATGTGCGTTGACCATGCATGGGAATTGCGATGGCGCACCCAAAAACGTGCCTGAACGGGACAGGATACCTATTTTGAACATATGAGGGCGGACACGTCGTACACATATGTATTCCTTGCCCTTTTAGTCAGGATAGGCCACTGAAACGGTCATGACTGACTTCATGACCTGTGCCCGAACCGCCGAACAGGCGATGCGTACCGTGTTCCCTGCAACACCGTTGCAGCGAAACGCGCATTTGTCCGACCGTTATGGTGCGGATATTTGGCTGAAGCGCGAAGACCTCAGCCCGGTGCGGTCCTACAAGATTCGTGGCGCGTTTAATGCGATGCGCAAACAGCAGGGGCAGGACCTGTTCGTTTGCGCCAGCGCGGGCAACCACGCGCAGGGCGTGGCCTATATGTGCAAGCATCTGGGCGTGAAGGGCGTGATCTTCATGCCGGTGACGACCCCGCAGCAAAAAATCCAAAAAACCCGCATCTTTGGTGGTGACAATATCGAGGTTTACCTGACCGGGGACTATTTCGACGACACTTTGGCCGCGGCGCAGGCGTGGTGCGCGGCGCAGGGCGGGCATTTCCTGTCTCCCTTTGATGATGAGGATGTGATCGAAGGTCAGGCGTCTTTGGCGGTTGAGATCGAAGAACAGCTGGGCCAAGTGCCTGACCATGTGCTGCTGCCTGTGGGTGGCGGTGGTATGTCCGCTGGAGTGGCGACCTGGTTCAGGGATCGCACCCATTGCCTGTTTGTCGAACCCAAGGGCGGTGCCTGTCTGCATGCGGCGATGGCGGCGGGGCATCCGGTGGCGTTGGATCACGTGGACAATTTCGTCGATGGTGCGGCGGTTGGGAAGATCGGGGCCAAGCCGTTCGAATTGCTGAAATCACGGCATCTGTCAGATGTGCTGGTTCTATCTGAGGATCGTATCTGCACCACCATGATCGAGATGCTGAATGTCGAGGGCATCGTGCTGGAACCCGCTGGCGCCTTGGCAATCGAAGCGATTGCAGATGTGCAAAGCTTTATTCGCGGCAAAACTGTTGTTTGCGTGACATCGGGCGGCAATTTCGATTTTGAACGCCTGCCCGAGGTCAAGGAGCGCGCGCAGCGCTATTCCGGGGTCAAGAAATACTTCATTTTGCGCCTGCCGCAGCGCCCTGGCGCGTTGAAAGAGTTCCTGAACATCCTAGGCCCCGAGGATGACATTGCCCGGTTTGAATACATGAAGAAATCCGCGCGCAACTTCGGGTCAGTCCTGATCGGGATCGAAACCCGCAAGCCCGAGAATTTTGCGCGCCTGTTTGCGCATCTGGATGAGGCCGGGTTTACCTATACCGACATCACCGAAGATGAGACGCTGGCACAGTTCGTGATTTAGGTCAGATTGCTAGGTAATTCGGCCTGAAACACAGATTTGGATGCGTCATAAACGGCCAGGATTTCGGTTAGATCCACCTCTGCCGCTTGCCCGGCGGCAGCCCGGCGTTCGCCATCCTGACAGAGTTTCGAGAACTGATTGAAGCCCAAGCTCATGGCGCTGCCTTTGAGGAAATGCAGGTTTTGTTCCAACTCAAGCCGTTCGGTATCGGCATGCAGGCGCGCGATCACTTCCTGCACCTCGTCCAGAAAGATTTCGATGACCTCATCAATTTCATCTGCGCCGACCTCGTCCCGCAATTGTCTGACTCGCGGCCAGTGGATCATCGTCATCCTCCTGAATCGGAATAAGGGTGATCTTTGCTAACGCATGTCCGGTAAATGTGCGGTTAAGGCCAAAGACCATAGCGCCTTCACGGGATGTTAAACCCCAGCGCGATAGGTTTGCCGCGTCCCTGAAGAAGGAAGCCTGGGGTTAAAGGGTGTCAGCACTAAGTCTTGAACAAACCGGTTCTGAACTGGATTTCGGTGCGATCCGAAAGGTGCTGGTCGTGGATGACAGCCGCCTGCAAAGGCGCATTCTGGTGGCCTCGCTCAAGAAATGGGGATTTGAGGTGCTTGAGGCAGACAACGGTGAAAAGGCCCTGGAGCTTTGCGCTGAATTTGCACCTGATCTCGTGCTCAGCGATTGGGTGATGCCAGGCATGAGCGGACTGGAGTTCTGCCGTGATTTTCGCGCGCTCGATTCTGAACACTACAGCTATTTCATCCTTCTGACATCGAAAAGCGAAAAGCAGGAAGTCGCGCGTGGGCTGGATGCCGGGGCGGATGATTTTCTAATCAAGCCGCTAGAGGCAGATGAATTGCGGGCCCGTATTTCTGCTGGCGCACGCATATTGGATATGCAGAGAGAGCTTTCGGATAAGAACCGACTGATCGAATCTGCACTCGACGAACTGAAGCTGGCCCATGATGCGATCGACAAAGACCTGAAACAGGCCCGCAAGATACAGGAATCACTGGTCCCGGAATTGACGCGAGAGTTCGGTGTTTCCCGGGTCAGTCTGTTGTTGAAGCCCTGCGGTCACATTGGCGGCGATCTGGTGGGCATGTTCTCGCCCGGTCCGAACCGATTGGGATTCTACAGTATCGATGTCTCGGGCCATGGGATCACGTCAGCGATGATGACCGCGCGACTAGGTGGCTATCTGTCCAGCCAGCATTTCGATCAGAATGTGGCGCTGGAAAAGCGGATGAACAAGTTCTATGCGCTGTTGCCACCGCAGCAAGTGGCCGAAACGCTCAATTCACGTTTGATGGTGGACACCGGGATCGAGGAATACTTCACCATGGTCTACGCCATTGTCGATCTGCGCAGCGGGCATATGAAAATGGTGCAGGCCGGACATCCGCACCCGTTGCTGCTGCGGCAGGATGGCAGCACCGAATATCTTGGTGATGGCGGCCTTCCTATAGGATTGATCCCAGACGCGAGTTTTCAGCAGGTTGAAACAACGCTGAATCCAGGTGACCGGCTTTTGCTGCACTCTGATGGTTTCACGGAATGTCACCTGGCAGAAGGCGGGCTGCTGGAGGAGGAGGGGCTGCGTGAAATGGCGTTGGACTGTGCGTCTGGCCAGGGTGGATCAGAATTTCTGGATGATATGTTCTGGCGGCTGACCCAGCGCATGCCGCCCAACGAAGGCATGGGAGACGACGTTTCGGCGGTATTTTTTGAATATAACGGGCACTAAAGACCGTTCAGGTGCAGGGCTGCAAAGTGGCGGTCGCCGTCATTTCCCAACAGTTCAACCGCATCCGCGCTGTGCATCCAAAGCGCCTCGTGAAAGGCTTCGGTCGGCGGGCCCAATTGCAGGACAGGGCGGGCGCGGTAAATCAGGCAGACCTTCTCGGCCCATAAATCGTATTCGGGCATATAGGTGAAGCGGCGAAACGCGCCGACGCGTTCCGGCGTGGCGATGCGCCATCCGGTTTCCTCATAAACCTCACGATGCAGCGCGGTAATGGGCGATTCGCCGGGATCAATACCACCGCCCGGCAGTTGCAGATCGGGGCCCGGTTCGGTCTGACAGGTCAAAAGCAGGTGCTTTTCGCGTGGAAGCAACGCATAAGCGCCTACCCTGCGCGTATAGGATCGCCCGGGTTCAGGGCTTTCACCAAACCGTCTGATCATGTATGGCCCCTTACAACCCAAACTCTGTGACCTATATGGTGCCGGTATGCCAACCTGTGGCGTGTAAGGAAACCCCATGTCTCTTGGAACAAAAATCGCGTGGGACGATACCGTCCTGCCCTTTCAACTTGATGTGTCGGACATGCGTGGCCGCGTCGCCCGCCTGGACGGGGTGCTGGATGGCATCCTGAAGCAGCATGACTATCCCGAACAGGTCGAGGCGCTGGTGGCCGAGATGGCTTTGCTGACAGCATTGATTGGCCAGACCGTTTCGTTGCGTTGGAAGCTGTCGTTACAGGTTCAATCCAAGGGCGCGGTGCGCATGATAGCAACCGATTATTATGCGCCCACTGTCGAAGGTGAACCGGCGCGTATCCGCGCCTATGCCAGCTTTGACCGGGATCGACTGACTAACAGCGCCCCATTTGATCAGGTGGGCGAAGGGTATTTCGCGATCATGATCGATCAGGGCGAAGGCACGCAGCCTTATCAGGGCATTACTCCGTTGGACGGAGCGTCGATCAGCGCCTCGGCCGAGGCATACTTCGCCCAGTCCGAACAGCTGCCGACCCGCTTCTCGCTGAGCTTCGGCAAATCGACCGAACCTGAAGTGGGTGAGCATTGGCGCGCCGGTGGGATCATGTTGCAGCACATGCCCAAAGCTTCGCCTTTTGCGGCCTCGGGTGAGGGGACGGGTGAAATCCTCACCGCCAACGATCTGGTCGACGGCGAAGAAGGTGAAAACTGGGGCCGGGTCAACATCCTTCTGGATACCGTTGATGATCTGGAACTGATCGGCCCATCTATCGCGCCGACTGATCTGTTGATCCGCCTGTTTCACGAGGAAAGCCCACGCGTCTATGATGCGCAGATGGTACAGTTTGGCTGCACCTGTTCGGAAGAACGCGTGCGTCAAAGCTTATCGATCTATTCGGCTAGGGACATTGAAAAGATGACGACGCCCGAATGCAAGGTTACTGCCGATTGTCAGTTTTGCGGGGCGCATTATGTGCTGGATCCCGCGACGGTTGGTTTTGATGCGGAAGACGCCAGCGGTGCATGATCCGACGGATCAGATTGCTGCGGCGTTGCATCGTCCGGGCCATGGGTCCAGTGATTTTGATCTGAACCCTGAAACTGTACTTCCCCCCGGGCGCAAATTGCGTCCGGCCGGGGTTCTGGTGCCGATCTCAGTTTCCGGGGATGTGCCGCGTTTGATCCTGACAAAGCGGTCATCGGCTTTGAAACACCATCCCGGCCAGATCGCCTTTCCTGGGGGCAAACAGGATGAAGGTGACGCGGATATCACCGCCGCCGCCCTGCGCGAAGCGCATGAGGAAATTGGCCTGCATCCAGAGTTGCCCGAAGTGATCGGCTTTCTACCCAGCCATGAAACGGTGACCTCGTTCGCTGTTACCCCGGTTGTGGCCATCATCCGCCAAGGTTTTGATCCAGTGCCCGAGCCGGGCGAAGTGGATGAGGTTTTCTCAGTTCCACTTGCACATCTGCTAAAGCCCGAGAATTATGTGATCGAGTCGCGCCGGTGGCGTGGCCAACGGCGGAAATACTTCGCTGTTCCCTATGGTCCTTATTACATCTGGGGCGCGACGGCTCGCATATTGCGCGGGCTTGCAGCACGGGTAAGTGAATGAAGCAGATCAGCGCGCCTTGGGTTTCGGACCCGGCGACTCAGGCGGTTTGTGAAGCCCTCACCACAGGAGGGGCGCAGGCCCTGTTCGTGGGCGGATGCGTGCGCAACGCCCTGCTGGGCGCGCCCGTTTCGGATATTGATATTGCCACGGATGCGCATCCCGAACGGGTGATGGAACTGGCTCAAAAGGCTGGCCTTAAGGCGATTCCGACGGGGTTGGAACACGGCACGATTACCATCGTTTGCGATCATACCCCACATGAAGTCACGACCTTTCGACGCGATGTGGAAACCGATGGCCGCCGTGCGGTTGTGGACTTTGCCGACACCGTTGAAGAAGACGCCGCGCGCCGCGATTTCACAATGAACGCGATCTACGCGCAGCCCGACGGCACGGTGCTGGACCCGCTGTCAGGCTTGCCTGACCTTCAGGCGCGGCGCGTGCGGTTTATTGGAACGGCCGAAAACCGCATCCGCGAGGACTATCTGCGCTCGCTGCGCTATTTCCGGTTTCACGCCTGGTATGGCGACGCCGATGCCGGATTTGACGCCGATGCGCTCGCTGCGATTGCGTCCAATCTGGATGGGCTGACAACGCTATCCCGTGAACGGGTCGGGGCTGAGCTGATAAAACTGCTAGGCGCGCCAGACCCTGCGCCCTCGGTGGCTGCGATGCGCAGCGCGGGTGTCTTGGCTCATCTGTTGCCCGGTGCGGATGACCGTGCCATGGCCCCGCTGATAGCCATAGAACAGGCAGCCGGCGCAGAACCTGATCCGGTGCGCAGGCTGGCCGCGATCGCCACACCCGAGGATGCCGCGACACTGCGCTTGAGCCGGGCGCAACTGCAACGCATGACCCGAATGCGCGAGGAGGCGCAGGCCTCAACCAGCATCGAAGAGTTGGGCTATCGCTACGGCGACGACGGAGGCCTGCACGAAACCTTGCTGCGCTGTGCCTTCTTCGAACACCCCTGGTCAGAGGACTTGCGCCAAGCTCTCCATCACGGTGCAGCGGCACGTTTCCCGATCAGCGCCGCCGATCTGATCCCCAACTTCACCGGCCCCGCGCTGGGCAAGAAACTGGCCGAGCTTGAGGCGCGGTGGATCGCATCTGACTTCACCCTGACCCGCGAGGAATTGCTGGCCGGTTGAAGTGAAGTCTCAAAAAGGGATGACAAACGATTTTGTTTGTGGTTACGTGCGGCAGACTCATGGATGGAGGAATGCGAATGTATTACGGGATCTGGTTCGGCTAAAGCCAGGGCACTTTCCCCGTAAAGGGTGGTGTTCAGGCGCCATTCTTCTTCGCATGTCTATATTTCTGCTCAATCGGAGCACTCTCCATGTTTCGCTATTTCGAAAACCTCGTTGACCCTTTTGTCGCCTATCGTGAGACCGATAAGCCACCCACACGGCTGTGGCCGTTCATGCTGGATTACTCGCGCCCATTTTTCCGGGTTTTCTTTTGGGCTGCGCTGATTTCCATCATCGTGGCTGCTGTTGAGATCGGGTTGATCTACTATATGGGCCGTGTCGTGGACCTGTTGGGGGGCACCCCCGCAGAGGTCTGGCAAAACCACGGGACCGAGCTGTTGTTGATGGCAGGCTTTATCCTGCTGTTGCGTCCGCTGCTGCATCTGGTCGATGTGCTGCTGCTGAACAACACGATCCTGCCGAACTTTGGTACGCTGATCCGCTGGCGGGCACATAAACACGTTCTGCGTCAGTCCGTTGGCTGGTTCGAGAATGACTTTGCAGGCCGCATTGCCAACCGGATCATGCAAACCCCGCCCGCGGCAGGCGAGGTGGTGTTTCAGGTCTTTGACGCCATCTCATTCTCGCTGGCTTATTTGATTGGTGCTGCGATCTTGCTTTATGCGGCTGATGCACGCCTGCTGATCCCTTTGCTTATCTGGTTTGCGTTGTATGGGCTGCTTGTCCACTGGACGGTGAAACGAGTCGGCCCCGCGTCTCAGGCTGCATCTGATGCGCGTTCGACTGTCACGGGCCGGGTTGTCGACAGCTACACCAACATCCACTCGGTCAAGATGTTTGCTCATGGCCGACAGGAGCTTGATTACGCGCGAGAAGCGATCGAGGAAACGCGTCGGACCTTTCAGGTCGAGATGCGGATATTTACGATTATGGATGCGGTTTTGGTTACTTTGAACGGCTTTCTGATCGTTGGGGTTGTTGGCTGGGCAATTACCCTTTGGATGCAGGGTACCGCTTCGGTTGGCGTTGTTGCGGCTGCAACGGCGCTGACCCTGCGCTTGAACGCGATGACCGGATGGATCATGTGGGCGCTGACCAGCTTCTTCCGCCAGCTTGGCATCGTGGCCGAAGGGATGGAGACGATTGCTCAGCCCATCGATCTGCTGGACGCGCCCGGCTCAAAGCCGTTGCAGCTCAGCAAAGGCCAGATCGAAATCCGCGATCTGTCGCACCACTACGGTCGTGAAACGGGTGGTCTGGATCATATCAACCTGACCATTCAGCCGGGCGAAAAGATCGGTCTGATTGGTCGATCTGGTGCAGGCAAATCGACCCTAGTTAAGCTGCTTTTGCGGTTTTATGACGTCGAACGGGGCGCGATCCTGATCGACGATCAGAACATCGCGCAAGTCACGCAAGACAGTTTGCGCGGGCATATCGGCATGGTTCAGCAGGACAGCGCGTTGCTACACCGTTCGGTGCGTGACAACATCCTTTATGGTCGCCCGGATGCGACTGAAGAACAGATGATTGCCGCTGCGAAGCAGGCCGAGGCGCACGAGTTCATTCTTGACCTGCAAGACCCGCAGGGGCGGACTGGCTATGACGCGCATGTGGGTGAGCGGGGCGTGAAACTGTCCGGCGGTCAGCGGCAGCGGGTGACTCTTGCCAGGGTGATTTTGAAGGACGCGCCGATCTTGCTGTTGGATGAGGCGACATCTGCCCTAGATTCCGAGGTTGAAGCGTCCATTCAGGAAACCCTCTACGGTATGATGCAAGGTAAAACCGTGATCGCGATTGCCCACAGGCTGAGTACCATTGCGCAGATGGACCGTATTCTGGTGATGGATGCGGGCCGGATCGTCGAAGAAGGCGCGCATGCCGATCTTTTGGCGCAGGGCGGCCTTTACGCGCAGTTCTGGGCGCGACAATCTGGTGGCTTCATGAACCCGGAGGCCGCTGAATGAGGGTCGCTGACCTCATCAACCCGTTCAAAAACATCGAAACGCCCCCACCACAAACGTTGGGGGCGTTCATTCGCTGGGCGCTATCCGGAGCTTGGCCCATGCTTTTTGTCGCGGCCTTCTTCTCGGCAGCAGCCGGTACGATGGAGGCGGGAACAGCCTGGATCCTGGGTCGTGTCATCGATGTGGCCACGACCAGCGGGCCGGACGGGTTTCTGACTGGTGGCAATCTATGGATGATTTTGGGCGGCGTTGCGTTCTTTATGCTGTTGCGGCCAGTGTTTTTTGGGTTCTCAGCCTTCTCGAACAACTATGTGGTCATGCCGAATATCCCGCCACTTGTTCTGGCCAAGCTGAACCGATGGACGCTGGGCCAGTCTGTCACGTATTTCGACGATGATTTCGCAGGACGGATTGCACAGAAACAGGTTCAGACCGCGACAGCTCTGGCTTCGGTCGTCTCGGAAACGATCAGCGCAATTGTCTTTGCTTTGGCTTCTCTCGTGGGCTCTTTGCTTTTGTTAGGGTCGATTCATCCTCTGGTCATGCTGCCCTTTATTGCCTGGTTGGCGGTCTATTTTCTGCTGGTGCGTTGGTATTTGCCGCGTATTCGCAAACGATCAGGTGCACGGGCAGGTGCGCGTGCAATGGTGTCGGGGCAAATCGTCGATACGATCACCAATATCAAAACGGTCAAACTGTTTGCCCATGCCCGGCATGAGGATCAGGCAGCGCGCAATTCGATGGTTGATCTGCGGGAGCGTTCGTTAGAGTTCGGGCTACTTTCGGCCAGCTTTCGGGTCATTCTTATGACTTTGGCGGGTGTGCTGCCCGTGATGCTTATTGGGGCGACGCTGTGGCTTTGGCAGAGCGGTGTTGCGACCACCGGTGATATCGTGGCGGCAGGGGCTGTTTCGGTCCGTATCTCGCAGATGACTGGTTGGGTCAGCTTCACGCTGATGGGGCTGTACGCCAATGTTGGTGAGATTGAGAACGGGATGAAAACCCTGGCCAAGCGCGACCGGGTCGAGGATGCATCGCAGGCCAAAGATCTGGTAGTGACCCATGGCGCGATCACATTTGACGACGTCAGCTTTGCCTATGGCCGGGAAATCGGGGGCGTTTCAGAACTGGAATTGACCATTAAACCGGGCGAAAAGCTTGGGATTGTCGGGGCATCCGGGGCAGGCAAATCTACCCTCGTTTCGCTACTTCTCAGACTCTACGATGGGGAAAATGGCGCCATTCGCATTGATGGGCAGGACGTCTCGCAGGTGACGCAGGACAGTTTGCGCCGTCAGATTGGCATGGTCACGCAGGAAACGGCCATGTTCAATCGGTCCGCACGTGAAAATATCCTGTATGGGCGCCCAGATGCATCCGAGGATGAAATGATCGAGGCCGCCGAAAAGGCCGAGGCGCATGAGTTCATCCTGAGTCTAGAGGATGCGCAGGGCCGCAAAGGCTATGATGCGCATCTGGGTGAGCGCGGTGTGAAGCTCAGTGGGGGGCAGCGACAACGGATCGCATTGGCCCGCGCCATTTTGAAAGATGCCCCGATCCTGGTGCTGGATGAGGCCACATCGGCGTTGGATTCTGAGGTCGAAGCCTCGATCCAGACTGCGCTGCATCGGGTCATGCAGGGCAAAACCGTTCTGGCCATTGCGCACCGTCTGTCCACACTCAGCGAAATGGATCGGATCGTCGTTCTGGATGAGGGACGCATCGTCGAAACCGGTACGCATGACGCGCTGTTGGACCAGGGCGGTCTGTATGCGCGGTTCTGGCATCGCCAGTCTGGTGGTTTCATTCAGGCAGAAGCCGCCGAATAAGGGTTTTGTTGCGGCCAAACCCCCGTTATCAGGCCCGGTATGACCGAAACCTACACCATAAACCGGCTTGGCCATCAGGGCGACGGCATCGCCGACGGCCCGATCTATGCGCCCCGCACCCTTCCGGGTGAGGTGGTTTCGGGTACGTTGCTGGGCCAGTTTCTATCGGACATCCGCGTGGAAACTCCATCGGACCAACGCGTGAAAGCGCCTTGCCGTCATTACAAAGCCTGCGGCGGGTGCCAGCTGCAGCATGCATCGGACGCTTTTGTTGCTGATTGGAAGGTGGATGTTGTCCGAAACGCGTTGTCCGCACAGGGGTTGGAGGCGCCTATGCGTCCAATCCATACCTCGCCCGAACGCTCGCGTCGTCGTGCAACGGTCGCTGTGAGGCGCACAAAGAAAGGTACGCTCGCCGGGTTTCACGGGCGCTCATCTGACGTGATCACCGAAATCCCAGATTGCCATCTGCTGGATCCCGCATTGATCGCCGGTATTCCCGTGGCCGAAGCGCTTGCGATGCAGGGCGGCAGCCGCAAGGGCGTTCTGGCCGTGACACTGACCTTGTCCGACGGCGGGCTGGATGTTGCGGTTACGGGTGGCAAGCCGCTGGATGGGCCGTTAGAGCTGGCCCTTGCGCAAGCGACCGAAAAGCACGGGCTTGCCCGGCTCAGCTGGGATGGTGAGGTCATCGCCATGCGCCAGCCCCCAATTCAGCGGTTCGGGCAGGCGACGGTCACACCGCCTCCGGGCGCGTTCCTGCAGGCGACGAAGGATGGCGAACAGGCTCTAACACAGGCTGTTTTAGAGGCAACTGAAGGTGCCAAGCGCGTTGTTGATCTGTTCGCGGGCAGCGGTACGTTTTCATTGCCTCTGGCTCAGAAGGCCGAGGTTCATGCAGTTGAGGGCGAAGCCGCGATGGCCCAAGCACTGGATCAGGGCTGGCGCAGGGCGACGGGGTTGAAGCGCGTCACGACCGAGGCGCGCGATCTGTTTCGCCGCCCATTGATGCCCGATGAGTTGAAGGCCTTTGATGCGGTCATTCTGGACCCACCACGCGCGGGGGCAGAGGCGCAGGTGGCTGAACTGGCACAAGCGCTGCGCCCAGTGATCGCTTATGTGTCCTGTAACCCGGTGACCTTCGCGCGCGATGCAAAAATGCTTGTTAATGCAGGCTACACCCTTGAATGGGTACAGGTTGTTGACCAATTTCGGTGGTCGTCACATACGGAACTGGCCGCGCGGTTTGTGTTGAACCCCGCATCCTGAGGAGACAGCGAACATGGGCTTTCGACAGCGATTGCAGCACATCATCGAAACACCCATGTTCGGGCGTTTCATCACTGGTGTGATCATGTTCAACGCCGTGCTGCTAGGTATGGAAACCTCTCCGACCTTGATGGAGATCGCAGGCCCGCTGATTGTGACGCTTGATAAGCTTTGCCTTGCCATTTTCGTTGCTGAGATTGCGATGAAACTGGTGGCGACAGGGCGCAACTTTTTCAAAAGCGGCTGGAATCTGTTCGATTTTGTGATCGTGGGGATCGCTTTGGTGCCCAGTGCTGGCAGCCTGTCGGTTCTGCGGGCGCTGCGGATACTGCGGGTGTTGCGCGTCATTTCGGTTGCACCGCGCCTGCGCCGGGTGGTCGAAGGCTTCATCTCGGCCTTACCGGGTATGGCCAGTGTGTTCCTGCTGATGGCGATCCTGTTCTATATCGGCTCGGTGATCTCGACCAAGCTGTTCTCGGAAAGCTTCCCAAACTGGTTCGGCGATCTGGGCCTGTCAGCCTATACATTGTTCCAGATCATGACGCTGGAAAGCTGGTCCATGGGCATCGTCCGCCCCGTGATGGAAGTGTATCCCTACGCATGGCTTTTCTTTGTTCCGTTCATCATGGTGACGACCTTCGCGGTGGTGAACCTGCTGGTTGGTCTGATCGTAAACTCGATGCAGGATGCGCATCATGCCGAGGATGAGGTCAAAACCGATGCCTACCGTGATGAGGTACTTGAGCGGCTGGAAGCCATCGAACGCCGCTTAATTGAGCAATCGAACATCAAAAAGTGATTTCAGTTTTTTGATTTTTTGGCATAATAGCCAAAAAAAACCAGAGTAGCAGGCAGTGAAACATGGATCGTCGAGCATTTGGATTGGGTGCGATGGCTACGCTAAGCCTTTCGGCTTGTGCCTCAGCCAGCCCTAGAATTCTATCTTACAATGGGCCCGAGGTGACCTCTTTGGTCGTCAACAAGGGTGCGCGGAAGCTGTATCTTCTGCACAACGAACAGATACTTCGACAATATGATGTCGATCTGGGCTTTGCGCCCAGAGGTACCAAAACCAAGCGTGGCGACGGGCGCACGCCTGAGGGCACATATCTGATCGACCGCCGTAACCCGCGCAGCCGGTATCATCTGTCGCTGGGGATTTCCTATCCAAACTCGGCTGATATCGCCAAGGCCAAAGCCGCCGGAGTCGATCCCGGCGGGGATATCTTTATCCACGGCCAGCCGAACCTGCGGTCAGAATTCAAGCGCGCGAAAAAGACGCCGGATTGGACGGCGGGCTGCATCGCGGTCAAGAATGACGAGATGGAAGAGATCTACGCGATGGTCAACCGGGGCACTTTGATCACCCTGCGGGCCTGACCGGGCGCCATTCGCCAAACCCGAACTGATCAAAGTCGCGCTGGTAGGTTTCAGCTGCCAGCGCCTGCAACCTGTCATCGCAGATCTGATTCAGTGAAAACGGAGTTTCCGCTGCGCTGGTACCCGGCGCTGGCGGATTGTCATGGCCCATGATCCGCGCCAGATCGGGCAGGGTGGTTGGCAACTCATCCTCGCGCAGGATCAGGTCAGGCATCGCGAAGGTTGATATCCCCTCTAGTGCTTGCGCCTGGGTGCACCAGCTTGCATCCACGCGGATTGGGGTTTGGCCCGCAATGTTGTGGCGCAGAAAGGTCAGGAAGGCAGAAAATGCTTCATAGTGCTGGTCTTTGGAATAGTTCTTTTCGCGCACCTGGCCGGGGATCGGCAGCTTGAACCGATTGCGTAATTGCGTGCGGAGGTCTTCATAACACTCCGGCCCTTTGTTCAGGATATGGGTGCAGAACGCGCTATGGGCACGTGCCAGGGGATGGCGTAGGATCGTGAATTTGCGATGACCGGGCGAAGATCGCATCCAATCGCGAACCATGTTAGGCGTCAAATCAGTGCGCAATGCACCGGCACCCACACCGTCCAGTGCGATCATCCATTGGCGCACGATCGGTTCGATAGCCCCACGCAGTGGCATGTAGATCAGCGGTGTTTCGGCCGCGATGATATATCCATCCACCGCAGGGTCACGTTTGGGTTCAAAATTCGGGCTGCGCGAAATGGACAGAAGGTCCAGCCCGGATAGTGCTTTTTGCATTTCATCCGGGTTGGTAACTTTGGACAGGGCCGGTGTCGGGTTCTGCGGTTTCAACTGGTCATCCAATTGGCCCAGCCTTGACGAAACCCCAAGCCAGGCGGCAAGGCCGTTCAGAATGCTCAGATCGGTCAGGTCGTTGTAGTCAATGTAGAACGCGGCCTGACCAGTGCGTTGCAGATGGGCACGCAGGCGGGACTGAAACCCATAGTGCCCATCCAGATAGTCAGAGAATTCGGGCCCGTCGAAGTCAACTTGGGCCTCAAGCCGTCGTTTGATGTTCTTTAGCTGCCACTGCTTGGTTTTGCGCACAATCTTGAGCGACAGATAGCTGTCCAGCGGATTGCGGGTCAGAATGATCTTGGCACAACGTGGATCTTTCAGGGCCGATTCCAGCACCCGGGAATCATGGTCCTGAAAATACCGAAAGCCGTTCAACGCATTTGCGTCAGAGCGCATCGCCTCTATCAGTTGTGCGGGATCCTTATCCCTTTGTTCCAAGGTTATGCCCAATACATCCTGCGCTTTGACGCGACCGATGAAATGCGGGTTGAAGGCTTCCCCATGACAGGTGATGCCATCCAGCGCGTTCAGATTGGCCTCAAGCAGGTTTGAGCCTGTGCGCATGGCGGCCAGTATGATGAAGTAGTCAAACGGTCGCGTCATCGGCCATCACTGAACCAGATAGGGCTTTCGGAACGGTTTGGTCTGGGTTCCAAACACGTCATCGGCGGGGAAATCACCCATAAGTTTCGGGTGCATTCCTTGGTTCTTCAGGTTTTGCAGAAACTGGCCAAAGCCGGACAGATCAACCATCGTGGGTGCTTCGGTCAGATGGCTGGGCATTTGCGTGCCGATCTCGTCAATGATGGTTTGCAGCGGCTCCATTGGCGCTTCGACAAAGTCCGACAAGGTCCAGCTGCGCACATTAGCCTTGGTCCAGACCGAAGTTAGAACCTCGATCTGTTTGGTTTCAATCTGTTGCAGGCGCGCAGCCTCAAACCGGATATCGGCGAAGTTCAGGTTTGACCGGAATAGCGGAACCGCCCAGGCACCAGTAATGACCGAGATTTGCGCATTTCGGTCCCGCGCCATGAACCAGTTGATGTCTTGGGTGTCGTTAGGTCCGAATTGAAAGCATTGACGCTCACCCCGTGTGTTCCAGACCAGGTTCGACAGAAACGCCGTGGGATTATAGTCGCGCAATGTCGCGCAATCGCTGAGCGCACCATTCGTGATGGTCTGGTCTTTGGAAAATTCAGCACGATCAGGGCCAAACAGATGACCATGCACCCGAGCGCCAGTTGTAGTTTCCAGCCAGGCCTCAAAACCCTCAAATAACTCACTAAAGCCCTGAAACATCGAGTAGGCCGATGAGGTCAGGCCATTTTCGCTGCCATGTTTGGGAAAGCGACTTTGCATATACAGCCCATCGCGACCATGGGTTCGACGTTCGACCGCCTTGGCAAAGACCCGGTCGATCTTGCCGGGGTTGGGCTCTGCGGGTCGTAGTGCGCCCGCCTGATCGGTCAGAAAAGTCTGATACAAACGATCTGCGCGCCACCAGATCTTGCGTGCGACAAAGCAGTCTGAGCGGCGCAGTAATTGCAGGTGGTCGTCGTAGAAGATGTGTGGACGCCCCTGATAGTCGAATTTCGACAACGTCAGCGAGCGACTTTCGATATGGGTCGAATAGAGCCGCGCCAACGTTTGAAAATAGCTTTCATCCGGTATCCAGACATGCCGGAAATAACGATCATAGGTTTTACGTTTAGGGTCCTGCAGAATTGCAGAGAGTGTCTGGCGGGTCAGGCACCACCACTGGCTGCCCATATGGGGCATTAGGCCATCGGGGATTTGGCGGCGCAAACCCAGGGCGCGCTGCAGCCTGACATAGGTGTCGAACAGCTTTCGGTGCTTGCGCCAGGAAAACGGAAAACGCAGCGTGAAACGCTCATGATCCAGCCCACCAATGGTCCAGCTGACATCAGCGGTGGTTGCACTTTCGATAAAGTCCACACGGGGGCGATCGGACAGGTAGCTTACAAGCTCTTGCACCGGGCGCAGGGGCAGGCAGGACCCCGATGACAGAAATACATGCCGCACTTCCGGAAATTTCTTTAGCATTTGTTCGGATGCAGCCTGTGTTCCGGCAACTATACCCCAGCCACCCCAGTCGCATTTGTGGCGATTGCAAAACGTGATCAGGGGGTTGTCGGCGCAAGAGGCGATGAATTCCGAACACACCTGATCAGGGACTTTCTGGTCCACATGGATCACAACCGGGCAGCCCGCTGCGGTCCAATGCCGTGCCACCTGTTCGGCGCGATCCAAGGCCGTATGGACCAGCATAACAACGCCCAAAGAGCTCATGCCCAGTTTCCTTTTGACATGAGGCCCAGAATTTCAAGCTGCCGCCAATTGATATAGGTTTCAGAGAAATCGCACCAGAATACAGGCTTTTCATCCAATTGTTGGGCATAGGCTTTGTATTCGCCGGACCCGCGATAATGCTGGCCGCGCTGCAGCTCTTCGCGTGCTTTGTCGCCTAGCGTGTTGATCAATTTGGCATGTAGCAGAGCGCCGCTGGTCTTTTCACCGCCCCATTCGTCGTAAACCTGGTTCAGCCCGCGTGGCAGCAAAGAATGGGTCGAACTGACATAGACATAGCGCCGGTCCCATTTCACCAGGGGGATTTTGTTCAAAGCTGGCGCTTTCGACGGGTTGTCGCCAAAGAACACGCGCGCCCGCGCACCACCTTGAATCCAGAGGTTTTTATATTCTGGATTCTTGGTGATCATGTAGTTGCCCGCATCGAACCAGCGCGCAATCTCGAACGGATCCTGACCTTCGCGATAGGGTTCATCCTGGACGGGGCCTTGGGGGTACATATCAATCAGCATGGTGCCGAAACTGCGCACAGCGCTGCCATCCAGCCAATCGGTCAGGGCCCGGATCGGGCGGGTATCGCAGAACGGGTAGATAAAGAATTCATCCGGATCGACGGTCAGAACCCAGTGTTTGTGGGCATATTTGCGCAGCAGGTAGTTTGACCAATCCAGACCGAACCCCGCACGTTTATAGCTGGTTCTTGTGCGCCAGACCGAGACATCCGGCTGTGCCCGTAGGAATTCAAAGCTGCCGTCATCGCTGTCGTTGTCGACAAACAGAAAATGATCGATGCCCAGCTTTCTGTAGTATTCCAGAAAAAAGGGCAGGCGGATTTTTTCGTTGCGCACAACGCTCATCAACAGGATGTCGTCGCGCCGAATTGCGGCGGTGTTGTTGCTGGCAGGCTCAAGTTCGCGTCGGCGTCGCACACAGCACAAGATACGGCGCTTGCGCCGCAATCTCATCCGATACGAATCCAACAGGCTCACGCGTTTAGCCTACCCTTATTGTGACGCGAGCATTCACCACCCCTTTCAGAAAAAGGGCCGGGATTATGCCAAGTTATGTCATCTTTGCATATTGCAGGGCAATGGATTTAGAACCGGTTAGCAGAAAACATGACATATATGTGTATGTATTTGTCATGGCTGCCATCCTCCGGCATTCATTAGCCCAAGTTGCTCTAGCTGTTCCCACCCTTCAAACGGCATCGACTGAGCATTCCAAAGTGTCGGGCCATCGATGATCCCGTTATAGTACGATCCGAACTGGTCGGGGTCGTGAAAGTGCTGGCGGCGCTGCTTTTCGATCCGAGATTTCTGGATGATTTCAGGCAGGAACTTGGTGTGGAGCAAAACGCCCGATGGTGTTTCCCCACCGGGCCCGTCATAGGCCGCGTTCAGCCGCCGCGGCAGGGCCGAGTGGCAGGAATTCACGTAGGCATAGTGTCGGGACCAGCGCACCAAAGGGATCTTGTTCAATGTTGGTGACCGTTGGCGTGTTTTTGCAAAGAACATGCGCTCGCGCGCCCCGCCCTGAACCCAAAGATTGCCCAACGGGCTTTGGCGCTGGGCGCGATACGGCGCTGCGTCGAACCAGTTCAGCACGTCGGTAGGGTCAGTTGCGGGGTCATAACCTTGATCCCCTAATGCGCCCTTTGGATAAAGGTCCAGCATCAGCGCCCCAAAGGCCCGGCACCCAGATTGGTCCAGCCACGCGGTCAGGTCATGCAGTGTTTTTGTCTGGTGGTGGGCGTAGATCAACAGCTCATCCGCATCCACCATCAGGCACCAATGCCCATGACCGTGCCGCATTTGCAGCCAGGTCAGCCAGTCCAACCCGTAGCGCGACGCGCGATAGCTGGCATGAGTTTGCCAAAGCGAGATATCGGGTTGATCCAGCAGCAGCTCGGTCGAGCGATCGTCGCTGCCGTTGTCGACGATCAGAAAATGATCAACACCCAGCTGTCGATAGTGGTGCAGAAACCAAGGGAGCCGGGTGATTTCATTCCGCAGCGTGGTAAAGGACAGGATGTCGCCGCGCTTAATCTTATGGGTCTGATCGTTCCGACAGGTCAGCTGATGACGGCTGCGCCAGGACCGTAGCAACAGGCGGCGGCGTTTCCAGCGCAGGCGGTACGCCTCGGCCCATCCGATCCGGGGCAGGGTTTGTAGCGAAGCGCCGCTCAATCCGGCCTCATTGGTCGTAATGCCCGTTCTGATGCCAGCGCCAGGCATCGGCAATCATCGTCTCCAATGTGGATCTTTTGGGCTTCCAGCCCAGTTCAGCCTCGGCGCGGACAGAGCCTGAGACCAGCTTGGTGCAATCGCCCTCGCGGCGGGCGCCAACGGTGTAAGGCACCGCCCGGTTGGTCACGGCTTTGGAGTGTTCAATCACCTCAAGAACCGAAAAGCCTGAGCCGGTGCCCAGGTTGAAGACCTGACTGCCCTTGCCCTGCTCCAGCCAGTTCAACCCAAGCACATGGGCGTCGACCAGATCGCAGACATGCACATAATCGCGGATGCAGGTGCCGTCGGGCGTATCATAGTCTGTGCCGAACACCGTCAGCCCGTCGCGTTTGCCGTCGATGGCATCCAACATAAGCGGGACCAGATGCGTCTCTGGGCGGTGGAACTCGCCCACTTCGCCATCCGGGTCTGCACCGGCGACGTTGAAATAGCGGAAGATCACGTGGCGCAGACCATATGCGGCCTCGAAATCATGCAGGATATCCTCGATGGCGCGCTTTGACGCGCCATAGGCGTTCAGCGGGTGCTGTGAGGTAGTCTCGTCCAGCACCACGTTGTCATGTTCACCATAGGTGGCGCAGGTCGATGAAAACACAAAGTCCAGACATCCCGCTGCGACCGCAGCCTCGATCAAAGTCAGGGAGCCGGTCACGTTGTTGGACCAGTATTTCCCAGGCTCCGCCATCGCCTCGCCCACCTGGCTAAGCGCTGCGAAATGCATCACGGCGACGGGCTGGTATTTTGTGAACACCTCGTCCAAATGGGCGCGATCCAGCAGGTCGCCTTGTTCGAACGGGCCGAACTTAACTGCATCCTGCCAGCCGGTGATCAGGTTATCATAGGTCACCGGAACATACCCCGCCTGCGACAACGCCTTGCAAGCATGGGATCCGATATAGCCAGCGCCACCGGTGACAAGAACAGTTTTCATAGGCGATCCATGGGGTCAGGGTTAGGCGTTCCTACGCCATGTTGGGTTAGGGGTCAGGGGGAAAAGAGGTCACTCCAGACCCATAGTGGCCATCATTTCTTCGATCTTCGGCACGTCCTCGGGGTTGTTGAGTTCCCAAAACTGACGGCCTTTGGCTTCGACCTCGACACACAGCACTTTGCGGCCGTTTTCCATGAAACGCAGCTGTTCCAGACCTTCCAGCTGTTCCAGCGGCCCGGTTGGCCAGTCGGGGTATGCCGCCAGAGCATCCGGGCGATAGGCGTAAACGCCGACGTGGTGAAAAATCGGAGTTGGGGTATCGCCAGCGAATATATCCGAGGTGAAGGGGACCACCTCTTTCGAGAAATACATCGCACTATTGTCGTGGGTGAACACCGCCGTGGTTCCACCGACGCGCCCATGTTTGCGGTCATTCAAAAGGCTGTTCAGTGCGTCACCGTCACAGCGCAGAACCGGGGTCGCCACACCCGCATCAGGTGCGGCGCGCAGGCCTGCGATCAGGTCTTCGACAAACCAATGCGGGGTCAGGGGGGCGTCGCCTTGCAGGTTGACGATGATGTCGTACCCTCCGCCCAGCACGGTATGCGCCTCGGCACAGCGTTCGGTGCCGTTCTGGCAGGCTTCCGAAGTCATCACGACTTCGGCTCCGAAGCCCTCGGCGGCGTCGCGGATGCGGTCATCATCGGTGGCCACGACCACCTTATCCACGCCCGAAACCGAACAGGCTGCGCGCCAGGATCGTTCAATCAGCGTCATCGCTTTGCCCGTCGCACCGGTCAGTGGAACCAGAGGTTTGCCGGGATACCGGGTCGAGGCATAGCGGGTGGGGATGGCGATCAGAACAGACATCAGGCTTCTTTCAGCTCAACACCCGGAGCGTAGGCGATGAAGAACGGGTTTGCATAGCCGTCCTTGCCATAGGTCAGGGATTCGTGATTGTCGAACCGCACGACCTTGCCGCCCGCGCCAGCCAGAACGGCGTGACCGGCGGCGGTGTCCCACTCCATGGTGCGACCGACGCGCGGATAGATATCGGCCTCACCCGTTGCGACCAGGCAGAATTTCAGTGACGAGCCCGCGCTCTTGCTATCCTGCACCTGATATTTGTTGATGTAGTCATCTGTGGCCTGATCGCGGTGGGATTTCGACGCCACCACCAAGAGCGCTGAATTGTCTGGGTCTGAGACCGAGATGGGCGTGACCTCACCAGCTTGAACTTTGTCCAATGTGCCTGTTTCTTCCACCGCCTGCCCGTCAGCTTGCGTATAGAACATGCGACCGCGCGCCGGAGCATAGACGACGCCGCGCGTGGGAACGCCATTTTCGACCAATGCGATATTGACAGTGAAATCGCCGCGCCGGTTGATGAACTCCTTGGTTCCATCCAGCGGATCAACGATCAGGAATGTTTCCCCCTTGGTCGAATGCGACGCGGCCTGTTCCTCGGTCACAAGCAGGATATCCGGGAAAGCTGCGCGCAGCCCTTCAGAAATCAGGGCGTCGGCAGCTTCGTCCGCCTCGGTCACGGGGCTTGCATCTGATTTGACCTTCACGTCGAAATCATCCGCCTGGTAGATCTCCATGATCTTGTCGCCAGCTTCCAGGGCCAGACGCCGGATGACGGGGATAAGCGCATCGTAGGTCACAAAAATGCTCCGTTTACGTGGTTTGTTGATCCAAATCTCTGACGGACTTATGATGTGCCGGTTACCGAACGGCAAGGTATTCGTGCCAGTTTGAGGGCAACAAAACGGAAAGACCCCTCGCGTGTTTTACTTCAAACGCAACCAAACGCTGTTGGGCGGCGCATTTACCACGGCCGAGCTGGTGTTTCACGGCGTGGTTCGCGAGGTGCGCGCTCAACACGCGAATGCGGTTTTCGCGATCCTGACAAGCATATTGCAGGTGGTTCTGATGGCGCTGGTGTTTTACCTGATCATGTCGTTTATGGGCGCACGCGTCGCCAAGATCAGGGGGGAATTCATCCTCTACATCCTGTCGGGGATTTTCCCGTTTATGATGCATGTTCAGGCTGTTGGAAGTATCTCGAAACTGGGCGGGAAGAACAGCCCGATGATGTTGCATTCTCCTATGAACCCGATGGTTACACTTCTGGCCGCTGCCTTTGGTTCGCTATACAAGCAACTGATGTCGATGTTGGTAATCCTGTTCATCTACAGCTTCGCAGTATCACCGCTTGATATTCAGGACCCTGGCGGGGCCTTTTCCATGCTTATGCTGGCCTGGTTCACGGGCTGCGCCGTTGGTTTGGTGTTTATGGCGCTCAAACCATGGTTTCCAACAACAGCTACAATGCTGAGCACCATCTATCGGCGCCTGAACATGGTGTTTTCAGGTAAAATGTTCATCGCCAATGCGCTGGGCGGAAGTATTCTGCTGATGTTTGCGTGGAACCCTTTGTTTCACATCATTGATCAGTGCCGCGGGTTCGTCTTTCGCAACTATTTTCCTCGAAACACCAGTTGGGAATATGCGTTATGGGTTGGTATTGCCCTGTTAATGATTGGATTGTTGGGTGAGTTCTTCTCGCGCAAGCACATGTCCCAAAGCTGGAACGCCCGACGTTAACTTGCCACGCGCAGGGTCAGGTTGATCCGCCCGCCTTTTGGCAACAGCCGGGATGATCCAGGCCTGATCCGATCAACGCCATGATAGGTCAGCCGGGCCGGGCCGCCCATGATCACCACATCGCCCGAGCTTAGCCAAACCGATTCCGTCTTGCCGCCGCGCCTTGTATTGCCAATGCGAAACAGGGCGTCATCCCCTAGCGAGATTGACAGGACCGGCCAAGAAAAGTCCGCCTCGTCCTTGTCCTGATGCAGGCCCATTTTGGCGCTGTCGTCATAGTAGTTGATCAGACAGCAATCGGGTTCACGTTCGGCGCCGACCAAATCTTTCCAAATGGCCAAGATCGCCTCGGGTATCGCGGGCCATCTTGCACCTTTGGGGTGGTGATCCTGATAGCGATAGCCTGATCTGTCGGTGACCCAACCCAGCGCTCCGGCTGAGGTCATGCGCACCGACATCTCCTTGCCTGAGGGTGTCACAGGCCGCACCAATGGCGCGGCTTTCATAATCGGGCGCAATGCCTCGATCAGTCGGGTCTGGGCGGTACTGTCCAGATACCCTTTCCTGATATCGAACCCCCGCAAAAGCAGCTGCGCCATACCTGATTCCCCATTCCTTACCAAATCCTTGCCAAAAAAGGCTGCAGATTCCCGAAAACCTGCGATTCAGAGTGCTTGCAGGCCATTGGTCCGGACCTTATATACGCCGGGACGCGCGATGGTGTAGTGCTGTCGCGCACATCAGATCGGGGACAGGATGCCATAACGGGTCCGGCCCTCGGGACATCGCCTTAAATTGAAAGGGATCAAAATTATGGGAAAAGTAATCGGCATTGACCTTGGTACCACAAACTCGTGCGTTGCCATCATGGACGGCTCGCAGCCGAAGGTCATCGAAAACGCAGAAGGGGCGCGGACCACGCCCTCGATCGTCGCCTTCACCGAAGATGAGCGACTGGTCGGTCAGCCTGCAAAACGTCAGGCGGTCACCAACCCCGACAACACGATTTTCGGCGTCAAGCGTCTGATCGGTCGTCGTGTGGATGATGCTGAAGTCGAAAAAGACAAGAAAATGGTGCCCTATGCCATCGTCGATGGCGGCAATGGTGACGCATGGGTGGAAGCCCGTGGTGAAAAGTACTCCCCAAGCCAGATCTCGGCCTTCACTCTGGGCAAGATGAAGGAAACCGCCGAGAGCTATTTGGGTGAGGAAGTCACGCAGGCGGTTATCACTGTTCCGGCCTATTTCAACGACGCACAGCGTCAGGCCACCAAGGACGCCGGTAAAATCGCCGGTCTGGAAGTCCTGCGGATCATCAACGAACCGACAGCTGCTGCGCTTGCCTATGGCCTGGACAAAGAAGAAACCCAAACCATCGCGGTCTATGACCTTGGTGGCGGTACCTTCGACGTGACCATTCTGGAAATCGACGACGGCCTGTTCGAAGTTAAGTCGACCAATGGTGACACCTTCCTGGGTGGTGAAGACTTTGACATGCGCATCGTCAACTACCTGGCGGATGAGTTCAAAAAGGAACACGGTGTCGACCTGTCTGCCGACAAGATGGCCCTGCAGCGTCTGAAAGAAGCCGCTGAGAAAGCCAAGATCGAACTGTCCTCGACCTCGCAGACCGAAATTAACCAGCCGTTCATCTCGATGGGCTCGAACGGTCAGCCGCTGCACATGGTCATGAAGCTGACCCGTGCCAAGCTGGAATCGCTGGTTGCGGACCTGATCAAGAAGTCGATGAAGCCCTGTCAGGCAGCCCTGAAAGACGCCGGTCTATCGGCTGCTGACGTAGACGAAGTTGTTCTGGTCGGTGGTATGACCCGGATGCCGAAAGTGATCGAAGAGGTCACAAAATTCTTCGGCAAAGAGCCGCACAAGGGTGTGAACCCGGACGAAGTTGTTGCCATGGGCGCCGCCATTCAGGCCGGTGTTCTGCAGGGCGACGTCAAAGACGTGGTTCTGCTGGACGTGACCCCGCTATCGCTGGGCATTGAAACGCTGGGTGGCGTGTTCACCCGTCTAATCGACCGCAACACGACCATTCCGACCAAGAAATCTCAGGTCTTCTCGACTGCCGAGGACAACCAGAACGCCGTGACAATCCGCGTGTTCCAGGGTGAGCGTGAAATGGCTGCGGACAACAAGATCCTGGGTCAGTTCAACCTCGAAGATATCCCACCCGCACCGCGCGGTATGCCTCAGATCGAGGTGACTTTTGACATCGACGCCAACGGTATTGTCTCGGTTTCGGCCAAGGACAAAGGCACCGGCAAAGAGCAGAAGATCACGATCCAGGCCTCGGGCGGTCTGTCCGATGAGGACATCGAAAAGATGGTCAAGGACGCCGAAGAGAACGCGGAAGCCGACAAGGAACGCCGCGAGCTGGTCGACGCCAAAAACCAAGCGGAAAGCCTCATCCACTCGACCGAGAAATCGATGGAAGAGCATGCCGACAAGGTCGACCCGACCACCATCGAAGCCATCGAGCTGGCGATTGCCGCGCTGAAGGACGAGCTGGAAACCGAGAATGCCGACAAGATCAAGTCGGGCATCCAGAACGTCACTGAAGCGGCCATGAAGCTGGGTGAAGCCATCTACAAGGCGCAAGCCGAAGAGGGCGAAGATGAGCCTGCGGCAGCTGACGAAGCGCCAGCCGAAGATGACATTGTCGATGCCGAGTTCGAAGATCTGGACGACGACAAACGTAAGTAACGGGTAACCGGGCCAATTTGGGCCGGTCCGCTCGCCGGGCCGGCCCGATTACGTTGAGGCAGAAGGAAACACTGATGTCAAAACGCGACTATTACGATGTGCTCGGCGTGACCAAGGGCGCATCGGCGGACGAGATCAAAAAGGGTTTTCGCAAGAAAGCCAAAGAGTTGCATCCCGATCGCAACAAAGACAACCCGGATGCTGAGGCGCAGTTCAAAGAAGCGAACGAAGCCTATGACGTGCTGAAGGACGCGGACCGCAAGGCCGCTTATGACCGGTTTGGCCATGCCGCCTTTGAAAACGGCATGGGTGGTGGCGGTCGACCTAGCGGTGGCTTTGGGCAGGGTGATTTCTCTAGTGCATTTTCGGATGTATTCGATGATCTGTTTGGCGATTTTATGGGTGGCCAGCGTGGCGGCGGCGGTGGACGCCGGGCCGCACGCGGATCAGACCTGCGCTACAACCTGCGCGTGACGCTGGAAGAGGCCTATGCAGGCCTGCAAAAAACCATCAATGTCCCTGCTGCTGTGGCCTGTTCGTCTTGTGACGGAACCGGGGCCGAGGGCGGCGCCGAGCCGATTACCTGCCCCACCTGTTCCGGCATGGGCAAAGTACGCGCGCAGCAAGGGTTTTTCACCGTTGAGCGCACCTGCCCCACCTGTTCCGGGCTGGGTCAGATCATCAAAAACCCCTGCAAGGTTTGCAGCGGCTCTGGCCGGGTGGAAAAAGAACGCGCCCTGTCGGTGAACATCCCCGCAGGCGTTGAAACCGGAACTCGCATTCGTCTGGCTGGCGAAGGCGAGGCGGGAATGCGCGGTGGCCCTCCCGGCGATCTCTATATCTTTGTCGAGGTCTCCGAACACAAGCTGTTCGAGCGCGATAGCGTGAACCTTTATTGCCGTGTGCCCGTCAGCATGGCCAAAGCCGCGCTGGGTGGGTCCATCGAAGTACCTACGATTGATGGTGGCCGCGGCCGCGTGCAAATACCAGCTGGTAGTCAGTCGGGCCGCCAGATGCGTCTGCGCAGCAAAGGCATGCCAGCCCTTCGTGGCGGTGGTGTTGGAGACATGTTTATCGAGCTGGCTGTGGAAACGCCGGTTAATCTGACCAGCCGCCAGAAAGAGCTGCTTCGAGAATTCGATGATCTGGGTGAAGATAACCATCCGGAATCAAAAAGTTTTTTCTCGTCCGTCAAATCTTTCTGGGATGGGATGAAAAGCTAGAGCAAGAAACAGGCCACTCCAAAATGGGGCGGCCTTTTGCATTGGGGGCTCTGCCCCCGCCGCCCTACGGGCGTCTCCCCCGGGATATCTAGAGCCAGATGAAGTTTGGATCCCCTGCTTCATCTGGCCAGAAATATCCCGGAGCGCGAGGCAGAGCCTCGCATGTATTCAACCTGAATTGGTCTTATTTCCTTGTTGGATGTGGCCTTATGACCCGCAGATTGATGCTTGATTTCCGAGACCTGTCCTGAGATTGTCCCAATCAACCGTTGGGGTGCCCTGAATTCAGGGCTGAGAGGCGCGTGCGTCAACCCATCGAACCTGATCCGGGCAATACCGGCGGAGGGAACGGTCTAACACAAACAGACGTTTTCTATGCCCGCGTTGCCCAAGTAAGTGGAGCAACGACGTGGTACAAATTGCCTTGACCATTGCGGGATCTGACAGCGGCGGCGGAGCGGGCATTCAGGCCGATCTCAAGGCCATGTCAGCATTGGGAGTGTTTGGCTGCAGCGTGATCACCGCCGTTACAGCTCAAAACACGCAAGCTGTTACGGCTGTGCATGGTATTCCGCTGGATGTAATTGCCGCTCAGATCGAGGCTGTTCTGAGTGATTTGGATGTACGGGCCATCAAGATTGGAATGTTGGCCACGTCTGAGATCATCCAAACGGTAGCGGACAGGATTTCAAGATATCGCGGACCTGTCGTACTCGACCCGGTTATGGTGGCAAAATCCGGTGACGCTTTGTTGGCGCAAGAGGCGGTTCAAACCTTGCGCGAGGTCTTGCTGCCGCGCGCGACGGTCCTGACACCCAACCTGCCCGAGGCGGCGTGTCTGTTGGGGCAGTGCGGCGCGGCTTCACCTGCAGAGTTGATCACTCAAGGTAAAGCGCTGTGCGCGTTGGGCGCAGGGGCGGTCTTGATGAAGGGAGGGCATGGCGCGGGTGTTATTTGTCATGATCTTCTGGTCGATGAAACGGGCGTGATCGCCGAGTTTCAGGCCCCGCGGCAGAACACAACAAACACGCATGGAACCGGCTGCACGCTGTCGTCTTCGATTGCTGCCGGTTTGGCCAAAGGACTGTCCCTGATCGATTCGACACGTGAAGCGCATGGGTATCTGCAGGGCGCGATTGCACAGGCAGATACACTAAGGGTAGGAGCGGGTCACGGCCCGGTGCATCACTTTTACCGGATGTGGTCGGCGTGACGATCTGGTCCGTCATAGGGGCCGGTGTGGCAGGGCTGGCCGTCGCCAGCGAGCTGACCGCGCGCGGGGCAAAGGTACAGGTGTTCGATCCCAAAGGCCCGCCTGGCCCGCATGGGTGTTCCTGGTGGGCAGGTGGCATGTTGGCGCCTTGGTGTGAATATGAAAATGCCGAAGAACCGGTTTTGCGACTAGGCCAAGAAGCCATCGCGTGGTGGGCGGATCGTACAGCCGTGAGCCGGTGCGGTACACTGGTTGTTGCCAACGCTCGGGATGTGCCTGACTTGCGACGTTTCGCGCGCAGGACCGAAGCGTTTTGCGAGGCAGATAGGGAAAAAATCGCCGTATTAGAGCCTGATTTGCATGGATTCAGCAAGGGGCTGTACTTCAGACAAGAGGCGCATCTTGATCCAAGGCAAGCGCTGAGTGATCTGTATAAGGACTTGGAAGGCCAAGGTGTGGTGTTTCACCACAAGCCCGCGCCCGCGCAGTTGGAGAGAGCGATCGATTGCAGGGGGCTTCAAGCGCGGGATGCTTTGCCTGATTTGCGGGGCGTGAAGGGCGAGATGCTGGTTGTGCGCTGCCCAGACGTGACGCTGAATCGTCCTGTGCGCCTTCTGCATCCGCGGATGCCGCTTTACATCGTGCCGCGTGGTGAGGGCACTTACATGCTGGGCGCGACCATGATCGAAAGCGAAGACAGCAGCCGGATTACCGCACGCTCAATGCTGGAACTGCTCAGCGCGGCCTACGCTCTGAACCCGGCCTTTGGTGAGGCTGAGGTGCTGGAAATCGGCGTCGATCTGCGCCCTGCCTTTCCTGACAACCTGCCGCGTATTCGGCGTTTGGGCCGGGCGATCTATGCCAATGGCCTCTACCGCCATGGCTACCTGTTGGCGCCTGCCTTGGCACAGGGCGTGGCCGATCTGGCGCTTGAGAACAAACATTCGGAGATGGTCGATGAAGATCGTGCTTAATGGCGACCCCAAGGAGGTAAAGGCCTCCAACTTGGCAGAGTTGCTGGAGGAATGCGGTTTCTCGGGCCGTGTCGCAACGGCGGTGAACGAGGAATTCGTCCCCTCCAGTCTGCGCATTGCCCATGCTCTATCCGAAGGTGACCGGGTCGAAATCCTGTCGCCGATGCAAGGAGGGTGAGGATGAAAAGCTTCTATGGTGTCGATCTGCCCAATCCGCTGATGCTGGGCACCGCGCAATATCCCAGCCCCGCTATCCTCGAACAGGCGTTCCGCGACAGCGGCGCAGGTGTGGCGACGGTCTCTTTGCGGCGGGAAGCGGGGGCCGGTCAGACCTTTTGGCAGATGATCCGCGATCTGGGCGTGCTGGTGCTGCCCAATACGGCCGGGTGTCATACGGTGAAAGAGGCGGTGACCACCGCGCATATGGCTCGCGAAGTGTTTGAGACCAAGTGGATCAAACTTGAACTGATCGGCCATACCGACAGTCTGCAACCGGACGTTTTCCAACTGGTTGAGGCCGCGCGCATCCTGACCGAGGATGGGTTCGAGGTCTTTCCTTACACAACCGACGACCTGATCGTGGGCGAGCGACTGCTTGAGGCCGGATGCGAGGTTCTGATGCCCTGGGGTGCGCCCATCGGCTCGGGCCGGGGGTTGAACAATGAATACGCCCTGCGCGCAATGCGGGCCGAGTTCCCGGATGTGCCGCTGGTGATTGATGCTGGGATCGGCCTGCCCAGCCATGCGGCCCACGCGATGGAGCTGGGATATGACGCCGTATTGCTGAACACAGCCGTCGCGCGCGCCGGTGATCCGGTGTTGATGGCAAAGGCCATGATGCGCGCGGTTGAGGCAGGGCGGCTGGCCCATCAGGCCGACCCGATTGAGGCCCGGGATATGGCCGAACCCTCAACCCCCGTTGTTGGAAAGGCGTTCCTGTCATGAGTTTGGACCGTTTCTACCCGATCTTTGATCACTCCGACTGGCTGCGGCGGATGCTGCCCTTGGGTGTAAAGCTGGTGCAGTTGCGCATGAAGGATCAGCCGGACGATGTTGTCCGGGCCGAGATCGCGACCTCTCGCGATCTGTGTAAGCAGTCTGGCGCGGTTCTGGTGGTGAACGACTATTGGCAGGCTGCGATAGATGCTGGCTGCGACTGGATCCATCTGGGGCAGGAGGACTTGGATAACGCCGACCTCAAGGCGATCCGAAAAGCGGGTCTAAAGCTGGGCGTTTCCACCCATGACGATGATGAGCTTGAGCGCGTTCTGGCCATGGACCCCGACTATGTCGCGCTAGGGCCGGTCTATCCGACGATCCTGAAAAAGATGAAGTGGGAGCAGCAGGGCTTGCCGCGCGTCACCGAGTGGAAGGCCCGTGTGGGCGATATCCCTCTGGTCGGGATCGGCGGTATGAGCGTCGAACGCGCGTCCGGCGTGCTTGAGGCGGGTGCCGACATTGTCTCGGTCGTTACGGACATCACCCTGAACGCCGACCCCGAGGCGCGGGTGCGCCAGTGGATCGAGGCCACCAGATGAGCCGCTACGCTCGTCAGATGATCCTGCCTGAGGTCGGGGCCGAAGGGCAGGCGCGCCTGTCCGGGGCTCGGGTTTTGGTTGTCGGGGCGGGGGGATTGGCGGCTCCGGCCCTGCCTTTGCTGGCCGGGGCAGGCGTTGGGCATCTGACCATCCTCGATGCGGATGACGTGGCCCAGTCGAACCTGCATCGACAGACGCTGTTTACCGAGACCGATTGCGGACGCCCAAAAGCCGAAGTTGCAGCCGATCGTTGTCGTGCTTTGAATTCAGATATCGACGTCATGGCGGTACATCAGGCTCTAACATGTAAAAATGCGGCTGATTTTGTTTCACAAGCTGATCTGATCCTCGACTGTGCGGACAGCTATGCCGCCAGCTACACCCTGTCGGATATATGCCTCACCTTCGGCAAGCCATTGGTCAGCGCCTCGGTGCTGGGTCTGTCTGGCTATGTGGGTGCGTTCTGCGGCGGTGCGCCGTCATTGCGGGCCGTGTTCCCCGAGGCCCCGACCAGCGGGGCGAGCTGTGCCACGGCAGGTGTTCTGGGACCGGTTGTGGGGATGATCGGCGCGATGCAGGCGCAGATGGCGTTGGCTTTGATCCTCGGCCTCAACCCGTCGCCCCTTGGCCAGATGGTGCAGGTGGATGCCCAGACCTTCCGAAGCTCCAGCTTCCGCTTTGACGCAGCGCCCGAGCCTGAGCAATCCTTCGCCTTCGTGGCTGCCACACAACTGTCTTCGGACGATGTGATTGTTGAGCTTCGAAGTGAAGACGAAGCTCCTCAACCCATCCATCCCCTGGCACGTCGCCTAAGCGTGGAACACCTGAAATCAGAGCCTAACAAGGCAAAACGACTGGCTTTGTGCTGTGCGACCGGCCTGCGCGCGTGGCGTGCGGCTGAACAGATTGAACCGGATTGGTCGGGCGAGATTGTCCTCGTTGCGGCCTCAACCTCGTGAGTGAAAAGGAAACGCGAGACATGAAGAAACTGATCGCTGCTATTGCCCTGCTTGCCGCTGCGCCCGCTTGGGCCGAAGACAAGATGACTGTCCTGCTGGACTGGTTCGTAAACCCCGATCACGGCCCCATCATTGTGGCGCAGGAAAACGGCTATTTCGCCGAGCAGGGCCTCGAGGTTGAGATCGTTCCACCCGCCGATCCCTCTGCCCCGCCGCGTCTGGTGGCCGCTGGTCAGGCCGAACTGGCCGTATCCTACCAGCCGCAACTGCACCTGCAGATCCACGAGGGTCTGCCGCTGAAACGCGTCGGCACGCTGGTTGCGACCCCTCTGAACTGTCTGCTGGTTCTGGAAGACGGCCCGATCAAATCGCCTGCTGACCTGAAAGGCAAGAAAATCGGCTTCTCGGTCGCTGGTGTGGAAGAAGCGGTTTTGACCACTGTGCTGGGCAAATATGACGTAGCACTGGACGATGTTGAACTGATCAACGTGAACTTCTCTCTGTCTCCGTCGCTGATGACCGGTCAAGTGGATGCGGTGATCGGTGCGTATCGCAACTTCGAGCTGAACCAAATGGATATCGAAGGTGTCCCCGGCACCTGCTTTTACATCGAGGAAGAAGGCGTGCCGCCCTATGATGAGCTGATCTATGTCGCCAACGCCGAGACCATGGACAAGGACAAGATCGCGCGTTTTCTGGCCGCGACCGAAAAGGCGACACAGTATATCGTCAACAATCCCGAAAAAAGCTGGGAAATTTTTGCCTCCACTTCGCCAGAGTTGCAGGATGAGCTGAACGCGCGTGCTTGGGTTGACACACTGCCCCGCTTTGCTTTGCGCCCTGCCGGTTTTGACGCGGGTCGGTATGCGCGGTTCGAGCAGTTCCTGAAAGACAGCGGCATGATCGACAGCATCAACCCGGTTGGCGACATCACAATTGATGTGACCGCGCAATGAGCGGATATGGTACAGCCTTCGCGCTGATGCGCGATGCGGCACAGGGGTCGTGGCAGGAGTATACCCGCCATGCCTTTGTCGAGGGCCTGAAGGATGGAACCCTGCCGCGCGACGCGTTCCTGCACTATCTGCGGCAGGATTATGTGTTCCTCACTCATTTTTCCCGCGCTTGGGCGCTGGCCGTGGTCAAGGCACAGACGCATGAGGAAATGCAGGTGGCCGCCGCAACGGTAAACGGGCTGATGCATGAAGAGATGATGCTGCATATTGGCGTTTGCGAAGCTGAGGGCATTTCTCGTGAGGATTTGACGGCGACGCCTGAGCGGCCTGAAAACCTCGCCTATACCCGCTTTGTGCTCGAATCTGGCTATTCAGGTGATTATCTGAACCTGCTGGCTGCTCTGTTGCCATGCGTCATTGGCTATGCCGAGATCGGTGCGCGTTTGACGCAAGAGGCAACATCCGAGACCTATCGCCCCTGGATCGATACTTATGCGGGTGAGCAGTATCAAAGCTATTGCCATGACATCGGAGCGCTGATGGATGGCGCTTTGGTTCGACGGCTTGGCCCGGACTATGCAGCTCTGCCAATCTGGTCAGACCTTTGCAAAACCTTTGAGATGGCGACGCAGCTTGAGGTCAATTTCTGGCAAATGGGTCTGACACCGTGACCCCAGCGCCTGATCTGACCATCAGCGGCGCTGCCACCATCGACGGCGTGCCTTTGTTCGCGCCGTTGACCTTGACCCTTGGGGCCGGGTCGTGGACGTGTCTGTTGGGCGGATCGGGCGTTGGTAAAACCACGGTCCTGCGGCTGATTGCAGGGCTGGAGACCGGGGCAGTCTTCACGGGCCAGATCACTGCTGGTGACGGACAGCCGGTGCCGGATCGTGTCGCCTATATGGCGCAGGACGATTTGCTGCTGCCTTGGGCGAATGTGGCACAAAACGTCTCGCTTGGCGCGCGGTTGCGGGGCGAAAAGCCCAATCTGGACCGTCGTGACCGTCTGATCGAACGGATGCGCTTGCAAGATCACATGACCAAGAAACCGTCGGAACTGTCGGGCGGCCAACGCCAGCGCGTGGCTTTGGCCCGCACGTTGATGGAAGATCGCCCCATTGTCCTGCTGGATGAGCCGTTTTCAGCCCTCGATGCCCGAACCCGTGCGGATATGCAGGATCTGGCCGCTGAGGTTTTGCAAGGGCGAACCGTTCTACTGGTTACCCATGATCCGGCGGAGGCCGCGCGTCTGGGCCAATCCATCACCGTCATGACACAGGATGGTCTGACGCCTTGCACTCCACCCAAGGCCCCGGCGCCGCGCCATGTGGACGACCTTGAGACACTCGAGACTCAGGGTGCATTGCTCAAACTACTGAGAGAGGCATCATGAAGTACCTCTCTGCCCTCGCCGCGACTTTGTTCGCCGTGGCCATCTGGCAAACCATTGTCTCGATTACCGGCCTGCCCAAATTCATCCTGCCCGGGCCTGCGGTCGTGGCCGAGACCTGGTGGCAGAACCGGTGGTTGATTGCGGAACACACCTGGATCACCGCTATCGAAGTGCTGATTGGTCTGGCGTGCGGTACGCTTCTGGGCGTGGTCACTGCACTGCAGCTGGCCAATTCTCGCGCCGCACGTGTGCTGGTGCAGCCGATGCTGGTGTTCACGCAGGCGCTGCCGGTCTTTGCGCTGGCCCCTCTGCTGACGCTGTGGCTGGGTTATGGCCTTTGGTCCAAGGTCGCGATGGCGGTGCTGATCATCTATTTCCCGATCACCTCGTCTTTCTTTGACGGGTTAATGCGCACCCCGTCCGGTTATCTGGACCTTGCGCGGACCATGCAGGCCAGCAGACGATCTGTACTCTGGTATATTCGAATCCCAGCGGCCTTGCCTTCGCTGGCCTCGGGGATGCGGTTGGCGGCGGTCTATGCGCCGATTGGGGCGGTGATCGGCGAATGGGTCGGGTCGTCACAAGGTTTGGGCTATCTGATGCTGCTGGCCAATGGTCGCGCCAAAACCGATCTGATGTTTGCCGCAATGCTGACGCTGGGCGTGTTCTCGATTGTTCTACACATGGTCGTCCGACGCGCCACGGCGCGTATGGCGGGTGAGATGCGTTAACCATTCAGAAACCGATTCTGCGCCAGTGTCAGATCATGACACAGGACGCCTTTGCCGAAGCCCCCATGCTCTTCGATACGGACGAAGCGCCAGCGCAGCCGCTGCCGACGGGTCGGTTACCCTCCTACATCAAAGACCATCGCAAGCGGCTGCGCGAACGGTTCATGGCGGGCGGCTCCGCCGCGATGCCGGATTATGAGCTGTTGGAACTGGTCCTGTTCCGCTCCATCCCCCGGCAAGACGTGAAGCCGCTGGCCCGCGCGCTGATGGATACGTTTGGCGATTTCAACCGCGTTCTGACCGCGCCCGAAGAACGGCTGCGGCAGATTAAGGGTGTTGGGGATACAGTGATCACCGACCTGAAAATCCTTGAGGCCTGCGCCCACCGTATGGCGCGCGCACGGGTGATGCAGCGGCATGTGATCTCAGGCTGGGACGCGCTGCTGGACTATTGCCATACCACCATGGCCCATCGTGAGACCGAGCAGTTCCGCGTGTTCTATCTGGACCGCAAGAACGTACTGATCGCGGATGAAGAGCAGGCCAAGGGCACCGTTGATCACGTACCGGTCTATCCGCGCGAGGTGGCGAAGCGCGCACTGGAGCTGAATGCTTCGGCCCTGATCCTGGTGCATAACCACCCGTCAGGCGACCCGACGCCGTCGAAATCCGATATCGATATGACCAACCGCATTCAAGATGCCTGCACCGCGTTGGGCCTGACCCTGCATGACCATCTCATCATTGGCAAATCGACCGAGCTGAGTTTTCGGTCCGAAGGATACCTCTAGCGTGTCATTCGACCCAGATTTCAACGCGGCGGTTGACTTTGCGGCCCCATTCGGTGTCGTCGCAGGCCATGGGCATCGCCTCACCGAACCCGTCGACCGCGATCTCGATACTGTCGGGTATCTCGGTCTCAACAGCCCCGAGAACCGAGTTCCGAACGGTTTGCGCACGGCGCAGGGCGATGCGGGCATTGGTGCTGGCAGGCCCATCCCCGTCACTGAACCCGACAAACAGCAGTTTGCGGGCGTTCAGCGTTCCGGTCTCAAGCGCCTGCGCGAGATATTGAATGTTCGAGCGTGATTGGGCGTCGGGTCTGGACGATCCGGGCTCGAACCGAACCGACAGCGACAAACGCGCCATCGGACGTAGTGTATCGACCATGCGCTGAACCTCTTCCAATCCGACCTCTGCCCCACCGGACACAATGGCGTTGGACAGCCGGTCGCCTTGCAGACCAATTCGTGTTCTTTCCGGTGTCTGATCAACAAACCCGGCCTGACGGATGGCCAATTGGGCATCAGCGCCCAAGCTATAGGCCAGCAGTTGCCGCGCGATCCGGGGTAGGCGGCGTTCCGGCAGGTAGAGGAACATCGGCAGCGTCAGCGGATAATCTTCGGTCTTGATGGCGTCACGTGATGCGGCGAGCGCATGCCCGCACCCGCCGGTCAGAGGCAGGGCGCGCGTGATATCGGCCGAGGCATGGCTGGCTATCCCAATCGCGTAGGAATCCTTCGCCACGGCCTGTACCAGATCGCCGTTGCGCCCGTGGCGTATGGCATCAGAAGACAGCTCCACATCTGCCGGGGCCAACAGCTGATTCTCGACAGCTTGGGCAAGCCCCGACCCCGCATCCGGCATATGCAGCGCGATAGGTGCATCAGGTCCACCCAGATCCGCCCAGTTTGTGACCTCACCGGACAGAACACGTGCCAGATCGGCGGGTGAAATCTGACCGGTAATGTTGTCCCGGGCAACAACCGGGACCATGGCATCCAATGCAATCACCCGCGACCGGCGAGGGCGGGTCAGGTCGCCTAGCCCGGCCTCTACCGCCGCGGTCCGTTCCGCCTCGCGGATTTCGCGCAGGGCCATGACGATGTCGGCATCATTTGCGATCAGATCGGCAAATCCCTGATCCGTGTTTCCAACGCGAAAGAACAATCGCGCAAGCGGAGCGGTCCGACCGGTTTGAAAAAGCTCATAGGCAAAGCTGCGTTCATCCACCCGTTTTGGTGTTGCGGTCAGCCCTTCTTGCCGCGCAAACCCGATGATCAGAGCGGGCAACACGGTTTCGGCCATGACCGACGAGCCCGAAAACCAGACCTCGGCCACAAAATCCGTCAGGTTGGGGCAGGCTGGGCCATCACAGGTAACGCCCGAGCCATCCACAGTCAGCTCTCCGAATTGTGTGTCGACGCGGTAGAATTCGCCATCGAAGCCCAGCAGGTCGCCCGTGATTTCGACCTGGCCGTCATGCGAAGTGAGGGTGATGTCCTGCGCCACAGCACTTGTACCAAGTGTTGCCAAGAACAGCGTGGACATCGCCACACGGAAAAAAGTCATCAGAAAGTCGAGCCTGCCTGCGGGTTACTTTGCCGCGATTGTCAGGTCTTGGAGCAGATTATTCAACACCAGAAACTCGCCCAATTGCGAGCAGTCCGGTACGGCCACGCTCAGTTCACGTGACCGTAGGCCTGTGTTGGCCCGCAGCTCGATGGACTGAACGTTCAAGGTGTGACCGCAATTGTTTTCGGTCACTTCCGCTTCGACGGTCAGGTCGATGGTTCCCGTTTGCTGGGACTGGCCCGCCGGGAACGAATATACTTCGATATTTTGGGCGTCTGTCAGTCCTGAATGGCCCAGACTGACAACACTGCCAGCGCCTGCTGTGGCGCTGTTCGACCAGACGTGACCATCGCCACCATAGCTGGCGCCGAATTCCAGTGCGTGAATTTGCAACGCTTTGTCGCCCTTCCACTGCAGTGCCACACGATCATATTCCTGCAGATCAGGGACATGGGTCGTGGCGACGGTCCCGGTTTGATCCGGGAATGAGATCAGAAAGATCGCATATTCAGACAGCGCCGGGATGGTTACCCTGAGCGTGCCGTTCTGATCGGTGACCTGCGTCAGGGTCAGGCCGCTGTGGTGAATGCTGATCCGCTCATTGCCGCGACACGGAGATTTGATGGTCAGGCGGGCCTGCGCGCCGGGCACGGCAACAGCGCGGGCGCTTAGGTTACAGGATTTCTGTGTGGGCTTCTGTCGGGGTTCGACACGGGTGGTTTTGGTCGCAACAACAGCGTCGTCAGCGCCAGATGCGGTTGCTGAGGCTGAGGTCAGCACGATGCTATCCAACCCTGCCAGAACCGACGTTTGATTTGTTTGCGTAGCCGCAGCAATTTGGTTCTGCGCATCGTTTGGCTGCGCAGCTGTTCCATATTGCATCAGGTAACCAATGCCCAGGGCACAGGCGACTGTGCCGCACATGGTCACGTAGTTTCTTACAACAAACAAGACACCCTCCCCAGTTGAAGGAGCGAGTCGCACACTGATCCTGAATCGAGGCTTATTTGTGTCCTCGAAACGGACTCATTGTGATCAGGATGTCGATGACGTTAGGTTAACCTGCCATGGCAATGTTTGAACTTCTTGCCAGATCCGCAGGGGCAAGGGTCGTTTCGCGACGGGTTACCCCAGGTCGACGGATCGGTTTCGTCAAAGCCCGGCAGCGCGTCACCTGACGCTGCAGCTTCGGCTTTGGCCTCGGCGCGATCTGTTGCCTGATCCACCGCAGCTTGCGTCTGAGCCTGCTGTGCCGCCATCTGCGCCAGCATCTCTTTCTGCTCTTCTTCGGTCAGCGGACGAACGCGTGAAAGCTGCTGTGTCACGGTTTCGCGCAGGGAATCCAGCATGCCTTCGAACAGTTGGAAACTTTCGGTTTTGTATTCGTTCAGCGGATCGCGCTGTGCGTAGCCCCGGAACCCAACGACCGAGCGCAGATGTTCCAGCGTCAGCAGATGCTCGCGCCACTTGCTGTCGATGGTTTGTAGCAGCACCTGCTTTTCGATGTTGCGCATGTTTTCGGGGCCAAAGGCAACGGCCTTCTGCGCCATCATTTCATCGGCGGATTTGATCAGGCGTTCGCGCACCTGTTCATCATCCACGCCTTCCTCGGCGGCCCAGTCCTGAACCGGCGCGTCGATGGTCAGCTTGTCTTTGATGGCCTCATGCAGACCCTCAGTATCCCACTGATCCGCATAGGATTTCGGCGGCATGTATTCGTCGATCAGATCGTCAATCACCTGCTCGCGCATATCCGAGACGATCTCGGACAGGTCGTCTGCCGACATGATCTCGCGCCGTTGGCTAAAGACCACCTTCCGCTGGTCGTTCATCACATCGTCGAATTTCAGAACGTTTTTACGCATGTCAAAGTTGCGGCCTTCGACTTTGGATTGCGCGCGCTCCAGAGATTTGTTGACCCAGGGGTGAATGATGGCTTCGCCTTCTTTCATGCCCAATGTGGTCAGCACCTTGTCCAGCCGTTCCGAGCCGAAGATGCGCATCAAATCGTCTTCGAGGCTCAGGTAGAACACGGTGCGGCCCGGGTCACCCTGACGGCCAGAACGACCACGCAGCTGATTGTCGATGCGGCGGCTTTCGTGGCGCTCGGACGCCATAACATACAGACCGCCCGCATTCAGAACCTTTTGCTTTTCTTCTGCGTGCTTGGCCTCTTCTGCCGTACGCAATTCGGCCGGGTCGGCTTCGGGGTTCTCGGCCAGTGCCTGCAGAACCTTCATTTCCACATTGCCGCCCAGCTGAATGTCGGTGCCGCGACCGGCCATGTTGGTGGCGATGGTCACTGCCCCATAGCGGCCCGCATCGGCAACGATCTGAGCTTCTTGTTCATGCTGGCGAGCGTTCAGAACGTTGTGCTCGATCTTTTCCTTGCCCAGCATTTGGCTGAGCACTTCGGATTTCTCAATCGAGGTGGTGCCGATCAGAACCGGCTGGCCTTTTTCACTGGCCTCTTTCGCTTCTTTGATGATCGCGCCGTATTTTTCCATTGCTGTGCGATAGACCTGATCGTCTTCGTCCAGTCGCGCAATCGGCTTGTTGGTCGGCACTTCGACGACACCAAGGCCATAGATTTCGGCGAACTCTTCGGCTTCGGTCAGCGCAGTACCGGTCATGCCGCCCAATTTGCCATAGAGGCGGAAGTAGTTCTGGAACGTGACACTGGCCAAGGTCACGTTCTCGGGCTGGATCGGTGCGCCTTCCTTGGCTTCGATGGCTTGGTGCAAGCCTTCTGACAGGCGGCGGCCCGGCATCATCCGGCCGGTGAATTCGTCGATCAGAACCACATTGCCATCGCGGACGATGTAATCCTTGTCGCGCTGAAACAGTTTATGCGCGCGCAGACCCTGGTTCACATGGTGCACCACGGTCGTGCTTTCGGGATCATACAGGGAATGTCCTTCGGGGATCAGGCCTGCCTCGATCAGTTGCTGTTCCAGGAATTCGTTGCCTTCATCGGTGAAGGTCACGTTGCGGGACTTTTCGTCCAGCGTGAAATGCTCATCGCTCAGCGACGGGATCAGGGCGTCAATCGCGGTGTAAAGATCCGAGCGATCCTGTGACGGCCCCGAGATGATCAGTGGTGTCCGCGCCTCATCAATCAGGATCGAATCGACCTCATCCACAATCGCGAAATTGTGGTGCTTTTGATAAATCTCGCCCAGATCGGCCTTCATGTTGTCGCGCAGATAGTCGAAACCCAGCTCGTTATTAGTGGCGTAGGTCACATCGCAGGCATAGGCGGCTTTTTTGTCTGGATCGGGCTGGCCCGACCAGATCACACCGGTTGTCATGCCCAGGGCCGCAAACACTTTGCCCATCCATTCCGCATCCCGCTTGGCGAGGTATTCGTTCACAGTAACGACATGCACGCCTTTGCCGGTCAACGCGTTCAGATAGGCCGGGAACGTGGCGACAAGCGTCTTGCCCTCACCCGTTTTCATTTCCGAGATATTGCCCTGATGTAGGAAGGCGCCGCCCATCAACTGCACGTCAAAGGCACGCAGACCCAGCGCGCGCCGCGCCCCTTCACGGACATTGGCAAAAGCTTCGGGCAGCAACGCATCCAGGCTTTCGCCCTCCAGCGCTCGTTTGCGCAGTTCCTCTGTCTTTTTCTTCAGACCATCGTCAGAGAGTTGTTCGAACTCGGGCTCCAGCGCATTGATCTTTTCGACCAGCGGGCGGGTCGCCTTGATCTTGCGGTCGTTCGGCGTTCCGAAGACCTTTTTGGCGAGCGTTCCGAATCCCAGCATGTTCACTCCAGCGGATCTGTTCTTGTCTTGGTTGCGACAGGCTTGCCCACCTTGCGCGCAACCCATAGATACGGGGGGTGAAAGGCGGCCCTGTCCAAGGCTTCAAAGCGATGTAAGCGGCAGGTTCTGAAGTGTCAACGCCGCGCCCTGTCGCGGCAAAGAAATAGGATGATTCCATGCCCAAAGGCCTCACTTTTCTGCCATCGCTGGCTTTGACTGCCGTGATGGCGCTGCCGTTGGCCGCCGAAACCAAGTCTGACGCCAGCACTGTAATGGCGCGGGTTAATGGCGATGAGATCACATTGGGTCATATCATCGCCACTGTCGCAGTGCTGCCGCCACAATACACGCAGATCGAAGACGACGTTCTGTTTGACTTCGTGCTGGAACAGCTGATTCAGCAACAGTTGCTGGGCCAACAGCAACAAGAGCTGACGTCGCAGAACGCGCTGACTCTGGACAACGAAAAGCGGTCCTTGCTGGCGGTGCAGACGGTAGGTGCCCTGACCGACTCGGTTGTAACGGATGAAGCCATTCAGGCCGCCTATGACGCGCAATATGCCGAGTTCGAAGGTGAAGACGAGTTCGACGCCAGCCACATTCTGGTTGAAAGCGAAGACGAGGCCAAGGTGATCAAAGCACAGTTGGATGATGGCGCAGATTTTGCGGAGATGGCGCGCGAGCATTCCACCGGTCCGTCCGGTCCCAATGGCGGATCGCTGGGTTGGTTCGGCAAGGGTCAGATGGTGCCAGAATTCGAAAACGCTGTCGTTGGTCTGGAAAAGGGCCAGATCTCGGACCCCGTTCAAACCCAGTTCGGCTGGCATCTGGTGATCCTGAACGACAAACGCAAATCCGAAGCCCCCGCACTGGAGGCGGTTCGCGATGAGCTTACTCAGACCCTTCAGCAGGACGCGATTCAGGCGCGTATCGATGAACTGACCCAGCAGGCGCAGATCGAACGCTCGCCGTTGGAAGGGGCAGGCCCCGAGATCATCCGCCAGCTGGACCTGATTCAGGAGTAATCTGCGTGGCCACGATCACCAAGGTTTCGCCGCTGGCCCCCGCCGGTTTCCCTGACCTGCCCGCAATCGACGGTGTAAGGTTCGCCACCGTTGAAGCCGGGGTGCGGTATCAAGGTCGGACAGACGTCATGCTGGCTGTTCTGGACCCTGGCACCTCGGTCGCCGGGGTTTTCACCCGATCCGCCACCCGCGCCGCGCCTGTGCTGGATTGTCAGGACAAGATCGGCGGGCCCAGCGACGGCACGGCAGCAATCTTGGTGAATTCGGGCAACGCCAATGCCTTTACCGGTCATTATGGCCAGACCTCGGTGGCCGAGGTCACGCAGGCCGTGTCCAAAGCGACCGGAGTGCCAGTTGAGCGAGTCTTTACCTCATCGACCGGCGTGATTGGTGAGCCACTGCCGCATGACAAAATCGTTGCGCAGCTTGAGGCGTTGAAATCGCGTCTCAGCCGCCATGCAATCGAAGATGCGGCGCGGGCGATCATGACCACCGATACCTTCCCGAAAGGGGCGAGCGCTAAGGTCGAGATTGATGGCAAAACAGTCTCTATTTCTGGGATTGCGAAGGGATCGGGCATGATCGCGCCGGATATGGCGACGATGCTGGTTTATGTCTTCACCGATGCGCAGGTGGACCAATCCGCGCTGCAAGCGATGCTGGGCGCGCAAACGGACCGGACGTTCAACTGCATTACCGTGGATAGTGATACATCCACCTCGGATAGCCTGCTTTTATGCGCCACCGGGGCCTCTGGCGTAGATGCCACTGGAAATGCTGCATTTGCCGAAGCGCTTGAAACGGTGATGCTGGACCTTGCCCAGCAAGTGGTGCGCGACGGCGAAGGGGCCACGAAATTCGTGGAGATCCGCGTGACCGGCGCGGCCACCGATGCCGACGCCAAGACCCACGGGCTAGCCATCGCCAACTCCCCTCTGGTCAAAACCGCCATTGCGGGTGAGGACCCAAACTGGGGCCGTGTGGTTATGGCCATCGGCAAATCCGGTGCCGCAGCCGACCGCGACCGCCTGAGCATCTCGTTCGGAGGTATCCTAGTGGCAGAAAAAGGCTGGGTCAGTCCCGATTATCGCGAAGAAGAAGCCGCCACATATATGAAAGGTCAGGACCTGGTGATCACGGTCGATCTGGGGCTGGGCGAGGGGCAATCCACCGTTTGGACCTGCGACCTGACCCATGGCTATATCGAGATCAACGCGGATTATCGCTCGTGAAAACGGTTCTTGTTTCCGCCGTCGCCCTGATCGACATCGAGGGCCGTGTGTTGCTGGCCCAACGGCCCGAGGGCAAATCCATGGCTGGCCTCTGGGAATTCCCCGGCGGCAAAATCGAACCCGGTGAAACCCCCGAGGCTGCGCTGATCCGAGAGTTGGAGGAGGAGCTGGGCATCAACACCTGGGCTTCATGCCTCGCTCCGCTGACCTTCGCCAGCCACAGCTATGACGATTTCCACTTGCTGATGCCTCTGTTTGCCTGCCGCAAATGGGAGGGTATCCCGCAGTCTAAGGAAGGGCAGGCTTTGAAATGGGTGCGCGCGAATGACCTTCGGAACTATCCAATGCCTGCGGCGGATGTGCCCCTTATCCCGATCTTGAGGGATTGGTTGTAGTTGCAGGTTAGTGCCAGCGTTTTGATCATTTGCCTAATTTGCGGACGAAACAGTCATTCAAGTTTCATCCCCCATTACATGTGGAAAATACTGTCGATCCCATTCATCCGGGCGAAGCAACACCTTTCCCCAAGAAAGAACACGGTCTGTATTGCGATAAGGGATTTCTGAAACAGCGCAGTCCCCATCATAACCTTCTGGCGCTATGTGAAAGTGTTCATCATCTCGGTCAAGCGATCGGAGAAATTCAATAAGTTTGTCTCGGCCCGCTTCGTTGAGCCACAGTTCGAACTGTCCATTTTCAGTCAAGGACAATGTAATTCGCGATTTTATATCTCAATCCCAATTCAAATAGCGCGACGACCCTTGATATAGGCTTTCGCCGACTACTAAAACGAAAAAAGACCGGGTGGCCTGCGCCGCCAAGGGGTCAGGGTGGGATCATCACTTCCTTTACCACAACACCTATGCAGCACCGTCTTCCGTGCCTGAGTGCAGATGCCCGAGCAAAACTCGGGCACCCTGTTTTCAAACCGAAAACCCTACATATTCGGGAAGTAATCCTCACACTCGCCATCACGATAGACATCCGCCGTACAGCAATGCAGGCCGCCACCAAAGGCATAAGCGTCGCGCAGGTCGACTTCGACCACTTCCATGCCCAGCTTGTCCATCTGCTCGGCCTGATAGACCTCGGACTTCTCGACACAGACCGTTTTCGGGTCCAGCACCAGCACGTTCATCGACAGCCAGGTCGAGGAATAGCAGAGCGGCGGCGGCGTGTTATGGGCGGGTTGGGCGGCGTCCACGATCTCCCAGCCGTTTTTCTCGAACATGCCGCGTTGGTCTTCGGGCAGGCGGCGCTGCGGGTTATTGAGGATAAGGCCGGGGCGCAGCGGTGTGAAGGTGGCGTCGATATGGATCGGGTAGGGATCGCCCGGGAAGTTCACCGTGTGGACGCGGTGATCGGGGAAGTGGCGGCGCAGCCACTCGATCCCTTTGAGGTTGGTGGTAAACCCGTGCTGCACCACCAGATCGCGGCCAAAACGCAGCACGTCGGCGGCGTCGAACAGAGGCTCTTCCTCGGTGGTGACAAAGAACTTCTCGGCCGCCCATTGCAGGCGCTTTTCGACGCCGATTTTGTCGCTGAGGTAATCGGGATGGTAATCCGCATCGGTCAGGCGCGGCTTTGGCGCGGCCTCGTGGCGGAAGTTCGGGTCTTCGTCCCAGTATTGTTGCATTAGCGGGCGATAGTTCAGGTATTCGAACCAGCGGCAGCGATAGGACATCGTCGCTTCGAGGATTTCGTGTCCGACGGTCAGCAGCACATCGCGCGGGGGCATGCAGCCAAACTGGCTGTCGGTGTGGAAATCCGGTGTGGTTGCCGGTTGAGAATGATCGATGGACGTGGGGCGATCCACACGAATACCGCGCTTGCGCAGTTGATCGGCGAAATTGTCCAGCAACTCGTTGGCCTGGTCGATCGTTTCCTGCGGACGGCGGCCCCACTGGCCACGCATGTCGCTGTCTTCAGGCACTTTGGCGTCCAGCGCGGGTTCTTCGGGCGGAATGTGGCAATCATCTGCGCGGCCCACGATGACGTGGCGCAGGGTGTCCCATTCGTTCCAGCTTTTGACTTCGGTTTTGTCTGGCGACCAGACCATGAGTGCCTCCTGCTGTGGCGGAGATCGGGGCGGGGCCCTCAATCCCGTGATTGAAAGTCCCGGCGTACAGGATGTGGGGTGAACACGAGTGGTATCCGGCGACGCCATCGCCAGAGTGTGTGACAGCCCCCATAGCATCGCGGACACGTCTTGAAAAGAAGAGGCTTTAGGGCAGGGACGGTTTGCGGTGCACTCCTGTTACAATTCGTAAGAATTGAGAAAACATCAGGCAAAACTTGACGTCGATCTTTCGTGCGTCCCTTATCGGGGCATCGGCATTCGGGGCGTGATCCCGGCCTGCCGGTTCCGGCCCGGGGAGGGGTCGGATGGGGAGGAGAGAAAGATTGGCTCAGACGCAGTCGGGCGCTGAAGGGATGCAGTCCCTTCCGGCGCTGTTACACCGCAATGCGACCCAGTTCGGGGATGCCCCGGCCTATCGGGAAAAGGAATTCGGGATCTGGCAATGCTGGACCTGGGCAGAAGCGGCCAAGGAAATCCGCGCCATCGCGCTGGGTTTTCTGGAGTTGGGCGTTGAAAAAGGCGACCACATTGCTGTCATAGGCCGCAACCGCCCGGCGCATTACTGGTCAATGGTGGCCGCGCAGATGGTGGGCGCGGTTCCGGTGCCTCTGTATCAGGACTCGGTCGCTGAAGAGATGGCCTATGTGCTAGAACACTGCGGCGCGAAATATGTCGTCTGTGGCGATCAGGAGCAGGTCGACAAGGTCGTCGAGATTCAGGAAAACCTGCATCAGGTCAAACACATCCTCTATACTGATAAGCGCGGGATGCGGAAGTATGACCACTCCCAGATGAACGCGCTTGAGGACATTATGGCCGAAGGTAGCGCTGGGCATGCGCGGTTCGATACCGAGTTGGACAAGCGCATCGCAGCGATCACCTATGACGATACCTGCGTGATGCTTTATACCTCGGGTACGACGGGTAAGCCCAAAGGCGTGGTGCTGTCGAACCGGAATGTCATTGAAAGCGCAAAGAACTCGGCTGAATTCGATCATCTGACTCGAGATGAGGATATTCTCTCTTATCTGCCCATGGCCTGGGTGGGAGATTTCATCTTCTCGATCGGTCAGGCCTATTGGTGTGGCTTCTGCGTGAACTGCCCCGAAAGCGCTGATACGATGATGACGGACCTGCGCGAAATCGGGCCGACCTATTTCTTTGCTCCGCCGCGCGTGTTCGAAACCCAGCTGACCAACGTGATGATCCGGATGGAGGATGCGGACAAGCTTAAGCGCAATATGTTCCATTACTTCATGGCCCATGCCAAGAAGGTCGGCGGGCTGTTGCTGGACGGCAAGTCGGTGGGCTTTGGCGACAAGCTGAAATACGCGCTGGGCAATATGCTGGTTTACGGCCCGTTGAAGGATACGCTTGGGTACGGACGGTTCCGCGTAGGCTACACGGCGGGTGAGGCCATCGGGCCGGAAATCTTTGACTTCTATCGCTCTTTGGGCATCAACCTGAAGCAACTCTATGGTCAGACCGAAGCAACCGTCTTTATCACCCAACAGCCGGATGGCGAGGTGCGGGCAGATACGGTCGGTGTTCCGGCCCCTGCGGTCGAGTTGAAAATCGACGACAGTGGCGAGATCCACTACCGCTCGCCCGGTGTGTTTGTCGAATATTATAACAACCCAGACTCGACGGCCTCGACCAAGGATGCTGAGGGTTGGGTTGCGACCGGGGATGCCGGGTTCATCGAGGAGAACTCAGGTCATCTGCGGATCATCGACCGCGCCAAGGACGTGGGCAAGATGGCTGATGGGTCGATGTTTGCGCCGAAATATGTCGAGAACAAACTGAAGTTCTATCCTGATATTCTTGAGGTTGTGCTGTTCGGGAACGGCAAGGATCGTTGCGTGGCCTTCATCAATATCGACCTGACGGCGGTCGGAAACTGGGCCGAGCGCAACAACGTGGCTTATGCGTCATACCAGGAGCTGGCGGGCCATCCGCGTGTATTAGAGACGATTAAGGCCCACGTGGAAGAGGTGAACAAGTCGGTCGCAGCGGATGAGATGCTGTCGGGCTGTCAGGTGCATCGTTTTGTGGTTCTGCACAAGGAACTGGATGCTGATGATGGCGAGATGACCCGGACCCGCAAGGTGCGTCGCGGCTTTGTTGAGGACAAGTTCCACGACATTATTGCCGCGCTTTATGACGGGTCCTTGAGCGTTTCGACCACGACCGAGGTGACCTATGAGGATGGGCGCAAAGGGTCGATTTCAGCGACGCTCGAGATCGTTGATGCGCCGGTTGTGTCGGTCGCGCAGCACAAGGTTGCGGCGGAATGATGGGCCGTTCGAGCGCCGCTCGACCTGCGGTCATCGCCCCGCCCGCCGTCCCGTTTTTGCGTAAGTCTGGGAGAGGCTGATGCTGGATCATTCCGAAGGATATGTCACCGAAGACGGCCGCAAGATCGGCGGTGTGGTGATGGAGATGAAGAACATCACCCTGCGATTTGGCGGCGTGGTGGCGATCAAGGATATCTCGTTCGATATTCGTGAGGGCGAAATCCGTGCCATTATCGGGCCGAACGGGGCCGGCAAGTCCTCTATGCTGAATGTGATCTCGGGGTTTTATGTCCCGCAGGAAGGTGAGGTTTGGTTTCACGGAGCCAAGCGCCCGCAAATGCGGCCTTTTGAGGTGGCGCAGCAGGGCATTGCGCGGACGTTCCAGAACATCGCCTTGTTCGAAGGCATGAGCGTTCTGGACAACGTCATGACCGGGCGTCTGAGCTTTATGAAGACCAATATCCTTCAACAGGCGTGGTGGAAGGGGAAAGCCGAAGTCGAAGAGACCGAGAATCGTGAGGCGGTTGAGCGGATCATCGATTTCCTCGAGATCCAGCACATCCGCAAGACGCCTGTGTCACGCCTGCCTTACGGGTTGAAGAAGCGGGTTGAGCTTGCGCGTGCTCTGGCCGCAGAGCCGAAGCTGTTGCTGTTGGATGAGCCCATGGCGGGCATGAATGTCGAAGAGAAAGAGGACATGAGCCGCTTCATCCTCGACGTGAATGACGAATTTGGCACCACCATTGCTCTGATCGAACACGACATGGGCGTGGTTATGGACCTGAGCGACCGGGTCGTTGTGATGGATTACGGCAAGAAAATTGGGGACGGCACACCCGATGAGGTGCGCAACAACCAAGAGGTCATCGACGCCTATCTGGGGGTCAGCCATGACTGACATCGGGGTAGTCAATTGGGGAGGCACCTATGCCTGAACAACTCGTATTTGCGATGGAGGTCATCCTCAACGGTCTGATGGCCGGGGTGCTTTACGCATTGGTCGCGCTGGGCTTTGTGCTGATCTACAAGGCCTCGGGGATTTTCAATTATGCCCAAGGGGTTATGGCCCTATTTGCGGCGATGACGCTGGTCGGGATCATGAAGGGACAGGTGCCTTTTGCCCACCTGATCAATGCGATTTTTGGGACGAAGATCCACTATTTTGGTTGGAACGTGCCTGCGCTTTTGGCGATCCTGTTGACCATGGCGGTGATGGTGTTGTTGGCCTGGGCTGTGCAGCGCTTCGTCATGCGCCATCTGGTCGGGCAGGAGCCGATCATTCTGTTCATGGCCACCATTGGTCTGGCCTATTTCCTTGAGGGTGTGGCCGACCTGATGTGGGGCTCCGAGATCAAGACATTGGATGTTGGGTTGCCGCAGGGAATCAACCTGTGGATTGATGAGACGACCTTCCAGATTTTCGATTACGGCTTCTTCATCGACAATCTGGACATCGTGGCGACGATCATCGCGGCGCTTCTGGTGGCGGCTCTGGTCGCGTTCAGCCAGTACACAAAACAGGGTCGGGCGATGCGCGCCGTGGCGGATGACCATCAGGCGGCGTTGTCGGTTGGGATTTCGCTGAATTTCATCTGGATCATGGTCTGGTCAGTCGCCGGTTTCGTCGCTCTGGTCGCCGGGATTATGTGGGGCACCAAATCGGGCGTGCAGTTCTCGCTGTCGCTGATCGCGCTCAAGGCTCTGCCAGTGCTGATGCTGGGTGGCTTCACTTCGATCCCCGGTGCCATCGTCGGCGGGCTGATCATCGGGGTGGGCGAGAAGCTGTTCGAATTCGCCATTGGCCCCTTAGTCGGCGGTGCGACCGAGAACTGGTTTGCCTATGTGCTGGCTTTGATCTTCCTCGTGTTCCGGCCTCAGGGCCTGTTCGGTGAGAAGATCATTGAGAGGGTTTAGCCATGCACAAGCTGATCGCCATCGTCAACGTTATCGCATGGGCCGGGTTCTGGGCGTTTGGGTACATCGCCGTTACCTCGGATGATCTGAGCGATCGTCAACTGGTCGTGGCGGCGATCCTGGCTTTTGCCGGGCTGGTCACCGGCATCATGGCTTACATGAAACTGGTCCGCGCGTCCGAGGCGAGCGGATATGCCAAAGGGTCCAATCAACTGGATGCTGCTGCCCGGGGTCGGGCACAGGAACAATGGGGAAAGTGACGCATGTTCTATCGTGAGGCCGGGGATTTCAAAACCTCGTACATTGCCGACAGCCAAACCTTCCCGATCAAGTTTGACCGGTATCGCTACTATGTCGTGCTGGCGGTGGCGTTTGGCATCATTCCGTTCATCATCAACGACTATTGGGCAAACGCCCTGCTGCTGCCTTTCTTGATCTATGCGATTGCCGCGATTGGGTTGAACATTCTGGTCGGCTATTGCGGACAGGTCAGCCTGGGGACCGGGGGTTTCATGGCCGTTGGGGCCTATGCCTGCTACAAGCTGATGACGGCGTTCCCCGATGTCAGCATGTTCATCCATGTTCTGCTGGCAGGTGGCATAACCGCGATTGTTGGCGTGCTGTTTGGCCTGCCTTCGCTGCGGATCAAAGGGTTCTATCTTGCCGTGGCCACACTGGCGGCACAGTTCTTTCTGGTGTGGCTGTTCAACCGGGTGCCGTGGTTCTACAACTACTCGGCCTCGGGTCAGATCAATGCGCCAGAGCGCGATGTGTTTGGCATCATCATCACCGGGCCGAACGCGCCCGCATGGGCGACCTATCTGTTCTGCCTGATCTTTCTGACGGTCTGCGCCATTGTCGCCCGTAACCTGACGCGCGGCACCACAGGCCGGACATGGATGGCGATCCGCGATATGGATATCGCAGCCGAGATCATCGGTGTGAACCCGCTCAAGGCAAAACTGACCGCCTTTGCCGTCAGCTCGTTCTTCGTAGGCGTGGCCGGAGCGCTGTTCTTTGCCGTCTATCTTGGCGCGGTCGAGGTTGGTGAAGTCTTTGGCATCCAGAAATCATTCCTAGTGCTGTTCATGGTCATCATCGGTGGATTGGGTTCGATCTTCGGATCCTTTGCCGGGGCCGCATTCCTGGTGTTGCTGCCGGTTGTTCTGAAACTGGTTGGCGTTGATCTGCTGGGTTGGCCCACCGATATCGTGGCGCACCTCAATCTGGTGATCGTTGGTGCTTTGATCATCATGTTCCTGATCCTCGAACCGCATGGGCTAGCACAGCTGTGGCGCGTCGCGAAAGAAAAACTCAGACTCTGGCCGTTCCCGCACTAAAGGACCGGCCCAATCAAAAGACGGGCAGCTCAAGCCCGAAACCCAACATCGGACTAACCAAGGGAGGAGACACCCGATGAACAAGAAACTGGCAACCCTGGCGCTGGGCGCCGTGATGGCCGCAGGTCCGGTCATGGCCGACCTCGTATTCCCGTCACTCAGCTATCGGACGGGACCTTATGCGGCGGGCGGTATCCCGTTTGCGGATGGCTATGCTGACTACTTTACCCTGCTGAACGAGCGGGACGGTGGGATCGGCGGTGTTCCGGCCCGCGTTCTGGAATGTGAAACCGGCTATAACACCGAAAAAGGTGTGGAATGCTATGAGTCCACTAAGGGCGAAGGCGCGTTGGTGTATCAGCCGCTGTCGACCGGTATCACCTATCAGCTGATCCCCAAAGTGACTGCAGATGGTATCCCGCTTCACACGATGGGTTATGGCCGGACGTCGGCCGCGAACGGCAAAGTGTTCAGCCACGTGTTCAACTACCCCGCCAACTACTGGAACGGTGCCTCGGGCGCGATCAACTATCTGCTGGATCAGAATGGCGGAGATCTTGGTGGCAAGAAAATTGCTCTGGTCTATCACAACTCGGCCTATGGAAAGGAACCGATCCGTACGCTGGAAACGCTAGCCGAAAAGCACGGCTATGACCTGACCCTGCTGCCGGTGGATCATCCAGGGCAAGAGCAGAAGTCTCAGTGGCTGCAAATCCGCCGTGAGAAGCCCGACTATGTGATCATGTGGGGCTGGGGCGTGATGAACCAGGTTGCGGTGCAAGAAGCCGCCAACATCCGCTTCCCCATGGAGAACTTCATTGGCGTCTGGTGGTCCGGTGCGGAATTCGACGTGCAGCCTGCGGGTGACAAAGCCACCGGTTACAAGGCGCTGACCTTCACCGGTTTGGGCGACGACTACCCTGTTTACGCCGATCTGCAGAAATATGTTGTCGATGCGGGCAAAGCCGCAGGCGCGGGTGATCAGCTGGGCACGGTGCAGTATAACCGTGGTCTCTATGCTGCGATGCTGGCTGCCGAAGCGGTGAAAACCGCACAGGACATGCACGGCACTGCAGAAATCGACGCATCGATGATGCGCGACGGCATGGAAGCGCTGGAGATGACCAACGCCAAGATGGAAGCGCTGGGCATGTCTGGTTTCGGCCCCGAATTCTCGGTCAGCTGTGAAAACCACGGTGGTCCCGGCCTTGTCGGCGTCGTTCAGTGGGATGCAGCAGCAGGCACGTGGAACTCGGTTCAGGATTTCAAACCGACCGATGCCGAAGTGATCAATGCCCTGATCGAAGAAGATTCGGGCGCATACGCGGCTGAAAACAACATCTCGCAGCGCTGCGAGTAAGAAACTGAGCGCGCGCCCCGGGAATTCCTGGGCGCCCCAGACAAACGGAGCGGCAGGTTGCTTGCCGCTCCTCACGAACCGCCCTTACTGGGCAGGCATGAGGATACGCGCTGATGCTGGATGCGGCACAAACCACAGATGTACAGGCGGAAACCCTGCTTGAGGTCAACAATATCGAGGTGATCTACAACCATGTGATCCTTGTGTTGAAAGGCGTCAGCCTGACTGTGCCCAAGGGCGGAATTACGGCTTTGCTGGGCGGCAATGGCGCGGGCAAAACCACGACGCTGAAGGCGATTTCGAACCTGCTGCATTCCGAACGCGGCGAGGTGACCAAAGGCACGATCAAGTATCGCGGTCAAAGCGTACATGAAAGCGATCCGGCTGATCTGGTTGAAAAGGGCGTTATCCAGGTGATGGAAGGCCGCCACTGTTTTGAACACCTGACAGTCGAAGAAAACCTGCTGACCGGCGCCTATACCCGCAAGGACGGGAGTGCCGCGATCCAGCAGGATCTGGAACTTGTTTACAATTACTTTCCACGCCTGAAAGAGCGTCGCCGGTCGCAGGCCGGCTATACCTCGGGCGGGGAACAGCAGATGGTCGCGATGGGCCGGGCCCTGATGTCACGGCCCGAGACGATCCTGCTAGACGAACCCTCGATGGGTCTAGCGCCGCAGCTGGTAGAAGAGATTTTCGGCATCGTGAAGGATTTGAACGAGAAAGAAGGCGTGTCCTTCCTGCTGGCCGAACAGAACACCAATGTTGCGCTGCGCTTTGCGCATTATGGCTACATTCTGGAATCCGGTCGCGTCGTGATGGATGGCCCAGCGGCTGAGCTGCGTGAAAATCCCGATGTGAAAGAGTTCTACCTCGGCATGTCCGAGGACGGCCGCAAGAGCTTTCGAGACGTGCGGTCTTATCGTCGCCGCAAGCGGTGGTTGTGATCTGATGGAGGATATGGCGATGACCTATTTCGACACACTCGAAACGCGCTCTGCCGATCAGCGCGCCTCGGATCAGGCCGCAGCTTTGCGGGCGCAGCTGGTGCAGGTGGCATCCGCATCCGGTTTTGCGGAGCATCTTGCTGAAATAGACACTAACAAGGTCAATTCTGCCGAAGATTTGCCCCTGTTGCCGGTTCTACGCAAGTCAGACCTGACCCGCGCGCAGGCCGCCCATTCGCCATTCGGCGGGTTCACCGTGAAGCCAGCGCATCAGTTCCATCACGTGTTCCAGTCGCCGGGGCCAATCTACGAGCCCGGCAATACCGATCACGACTGGTGGCGCATGGGTCGCTTCCTGAATGCGGTTGGCATTGGCGTGGGCGATATCGTTCAGAACTGCTTTGGCTATCATCTGACCCCGGCTGGCATGATCTTTGAAAGCGGCGCGCGCGCGGTTGGTGCCGCCGTCCTGCCCGCCGGAACCGGCCAGACCGAACTACAGGTCACCGCCGCGCGCGATATCGGATGTACCGCCTATGCGGGCACCCCCGATTACCTGAAGGTCATCCTGGACAAGGCTGATGCGATGGGGGTCGAACTCAAGTTCTCCAAAGCCGCCGTGGGTGGCGGGGCACTGTTCCCGTCACTGCGTCAGGACTATGCGGATCGCGGGATTTCCTGCCTGCAATGCTATGCCACAGCGGATCTGGGCAATGTCGCCTATGAAAGCGCCGCGATGGAAGGGATGATCATCGACGAGCATGTGATCGTCGAGATCGTGACCCCCGGAACCGGCATTCCTGTGTCCTTGGGTGAGGTGGGTGAGGTGGTCGTGACCTCGTTGAACCCCGACTATCCCCTGATCCGCTTTGCCACCGGGGATCTGTCGGCCCTGATGCCGGGTGTCTCGCCCTGTGGCCGGACCAATATGCGGATCAAAGGCTGGATGGGTCGTGCCGACCAGACCACCAAGATCAAGGGGATGTTCGTGCGCCCTGAACAGGTCGCCGCTTTGGTCGAAAAGCATGACGAGATCGTCAAAGCCCGCGTGATTGCCGCGCGGCAGGGTGAGATGGACACTATGACTGTCCAGATCGAAAGCCCCGGCGGCGATGACATGGCCTATGCCAAATCCGTGGCCGAAGTGCTGAAGCTGAAAGGCGCGATCGAGGTAGTCGCCCCTGGTTCCCTGCCCAAAGACGGTTTGGTGATCGAGGACCAGCGGGTTTATGAGTAAGGTCTGCGGCAGTATGTGTCGCAGATTTGTTGCCCGCACACTGGTGTTTCCGAGCGTTTTGGTCGATTAAAGGCGAAGTCTTCGGCATCAACGCAGCGGGGCAATGACCCAGATCGACTATTCTGAAAACGGATCGCGAAACCGCGGCGTGCGCGGGACCCGGCTTTTGGCCGGGCTGGCCTACGTCGTGGCTGGGGCGTGCCTGTTGCCGATGATCGCGGTTGTTCTGGCTGCGCTGACCGGTGGGACCGATGCAATAACGCATTTGGCCGAGACGGTATTGCCCAGGTATACAGTCACCACGATTATTCTGGTCATATTGGTGGCTATCGGCACGTTTTGTATCGGAACCGGCGCCGCCTGGCTGGTGACAATGACTCGGTTCCCCGGTTTACGATTGCTGGAGATTGCGCTGGTCCTGCCGTTGGCCTTTCCGGCCTATGTGCTTGCCTACGCCTATACCTTTGTTCTGGATCACCCAGGCATCGTACAGACTACCCTGCGTAACGTGACGGGATGGGGCCCGCGCGACTATTGGTTCCCCGAGATCCGCTCGACCGAGGGTGCGGCGGCGATGCTGATCCTTGTACTTTATCCTTATGTCTACCTGCTGGCCCGCGCCGCGTTTCTGCAGCAAAGCGCTACGGCGTTTCTGGCGGCGCGCGCCTTGGGGAACAATCCGTGGCTGGCGTTTCGGCGTGTGTCGTTGCCCATGGCGCGCCCGGCGATTGCGGGCGGGGTGCTGCTTGCAATCATGGAGACCATCGCGGATTTCGGAACCGTCTCCTATTTCGGCGTTCAGACTTTTGCGACCGGCATTTACACAAGCTGGTTTTCGCTGGGTGATCGCGCTGGGGCCGCGCAACTGGCGCTATGTTTGTTGGGGTTTGCCTTGATGCTGGCCGTGGCTGAACGAACGTTGCGCGGGAAGGCAAAGTATCATCAAAGCGGCAAACACCATGTGGCGCACCCCACCGCGCATCTGACCGGGTGGCGCGCCCTTGGAGCGTTTCTTCTTTGCGCAGTGCCTGTCCTGTTTGGGTTCGTATTTCCGGTTCTCATTCTGGTCGACATGGGATTGGAGTCTGAACAGAACCTGCTGTCGGACCGGTACCTTGGGTTCATCCAGAACTCATTGATCCTGGCGGGCACCGCGGCTCTGGTCACTGTAGCGGCGGCGGTCAGCGTCGGGTTCTTTCAGCGCCTCAGACCCGGGCGCGCCTCGACCAGCGCGGCTTATCTGGCTCGGCTGGGATATGCGGTGCCCGGCGGTGTGATTGCGGTTGGGCTGCTTGTGCCCTTCGCTGCGTTTGACAACGCACTGGACGCCTGGATGCGCCAGACCTTTGATATCTCGACCGGCTTGTTGGTTACAGGGTCTATCTGGCTGTTGGTCGCGGCCTATATGGTGCGGTTTCTGGCTGCCGCACTGGGCGCGTATGAAGGCGGGCAGAGCACAGTTCACGCCAATATGGACGCCGCCGCTCGGTCTTTGGGCCAAACTCCGTTGGGAACGCTGCGGCGGGTCCATCTGCCCATTCTGACCCCATCGCTGCTCACCGCTTTGCTGATCGTCTTCGTCGATGTGATGAAAGAGTTGCCCGCGACCCTGATCATGCGCCCGTTCAACTTTGATACACTGGCGGTGCAGGCTTACCGCTTGGCCTCGGACGAACGGCTCGAAGGGGCTGCCGTGCCGTCGCTGGTCATTCTGGCCGTTGGCTTGTTGCCGGTGATCCTGATCTGTCGACAGATCGGGCGGCGATAGGGAAATACAGCGTTGATGCGCATCAGGCTTGATTCAGGCGCGATTTCCGGCAAGGCTTGAGATATGAATATGCAGCCTCCCAGCCGGTTCTCTGCAAACTCGGCCCAGATGCCCGTCGCGTTCGACCGGCGCGAGATGTCCCATATCCTGTCTGTCTATGGTCGGATGGTCGCCGCCGGAGAATGGCGCGACTACGGAATATCCAACCTGCGCGATACGGCAATCTTCTCGATCTTCCGGCGCACAGCCGAACACCCGATCTATCGCATCGAAAAGCATCCGCGCCTGCGGCAGAAACAGGGGATGTATTCTGTTGTTGGTATGGACGGGCGCATCCTGAAACGCGGCCACGACCTGCGCACGGTGTTGCGTGTGTTGGAGCGTAAGTTGATCCGCTCAGTTTCTCCGGATTAGAGCCGTTTATGAGCGGTCACAGGTCCGTCGCCTTGCGCCAGAATGCGCGCAATCGCCTGATCCATTGGCTCATAGGCCACCGCCATATGGTACGCATTCGCATGAAGCAGCGTATTGGGACCTGAGACCCAGGCGACGTGGCCTTTCCAAAACAGCAAGTCACCGCGCAAGGGCTCTGTATCCTCTGGCTGAGCAGTGCCCACAGCCTGTTCCTGATCCCCGCTGTCGCCTGGGCAGGGGATACCACAGGCCAGCAACCCGGCCTGAACCAGACCCGAACAATCGATCCCGAGCCGGCTGTTGCCTCCCCATAGGTAGGGCGTGCCCAGAAACAGCTCGGCCACTGCCACCGGATCGGGTTGCACCTCAGCGATTGGGGTGGTGTGCACCGCTGGTACGAACCCCAGTTCGGTTTCCACAAACCTCTCGGTTTCTGACAGGGCTTGCACAGTGCTGCCGAAACTCAGCGAGGTCAGATCGCGCGTCTTCATATCCGCCTGCTCATAGGCATGAGTTGCGGGGGCTGTGATCATATGAGTATGCGGGACATTCGGGCCGAGATGCGTTGAGCGGGCCCAGCCGGAATAGTTGTCCTTATCCGCTGTGATCCGGCTCCACCCGTCTTTCTCGTCCGTAACCTCGACCGTGTCGCCGTAAAGCAATTGCCGGTCGCGTGGACCGTCTGGCTGGCGCAGCAGGTCGATCACAGGCTGGATGACGCGCAGCCGGGTCATAGGCCCAATATCTCCGGCAGTGCGCCGAGGATAGCGCGGGGGCCCTGGCCCAGCCCCCCCTTGCTGCGTCCGGGCGATTTGCTGGGCTGCCATGCGTAGATGTCGAAATGCATGTAGGCGCTGTTCTCGACAAAGCGGCGCAGGAACAGGGCAGCGGTGATGGACCCCGCAAACCCGCCCGAAGGCGCATTGTCCAGATCGGCGATGCCGGGTTCGATCATTGCCTCATAAGGCGTGTGGAAGGGTAACCGCCAAACCGGATCGGCCGAGCGTTGCGCGGCGTCCGACAGTGCGGCTGCGGTCTGATCGTCATCCGTGTAGAACGGGGCCAGATCGGGGCCCAGTGCAACGCGCGCCGCCCCAGTTAGAGTTGCCATCGAGATTACCAGATCGGGGTTGCCCTCATCCGCCAGCGCAAGCGCATCGGCCAGCACCAGCCGCCCCTCGGCATCGGTATTGTTGATCTCAACCGTCAGCCCCTTGCGCGAGGTCAGGATGTCGCCGGGCCGGAAGGCATTGCCCGCCACCGCGTTCTCGACCGCCGGAATCAGCACCCTCAATTGCAGGGGCAGGTTCAGCGCCATGATCATCCGGGCAAGACCCAAGACATTGGCCGCGCCACCCATATCCTTTTTCATCAAACCCATCGAGGCACCGGGCTTCAGGTTCAGCCCACCCGTGTCAAAGCACACGCCTTTGCCGACAAGCGTTAGCTTTGGGCCAACCGATCCCCAATTCATCTCGATCAATCGCGGGGCCTGATCCGCTGCGCGCCCCACAGTGTGGATCATGGGAAAGTTCTGTTCCAACAGCGCATCAGCCAGGATGGTCTTGCAGGATGCGCCGAATTCTTCCGCCAGTGTTTCAATGGCCTGTTGCAGGTGCTCGGGTCCCATATCCGAGGCGGGCGTGTTGACCAGATCACGGGTCAGCGCCTCGGCATTGGCCATCGCTTCGATGCGTTTAGCATCGACACCATCTGGCACGATCAACCGTGCCTTTGCGGGGGATTGGCTTGCGTAGCGGTCGAACGTGTATCCAGTGAGCAGCCAGCCCAGGCATTCGATCTCAGCCCGGCTCGCATCAAGGCCAGATACAATCTTATAGGTGCCTTCGGGCAGTGACTCGGCCACGGTGGCCAAGGCAAAGCGTTTGCGCGTGCGTTTTGACTCGGTCCCGTAACCTGCAAGCGCACAAGTGGTACCGCCTGCGTCATCGGGCACCAACAGTGTCTGACCCAGCGCAGCGGTGAACCCGTTTGCCACGACCCAGCGGCCAACATGTTCGGGCTGATCCGCTAACCAAGCGTCCAGATCAGGTTGGGCGATGACATGAAGCGGGACAAAAGGATCGGTCGGTTCGGCAAAGCTGAGGGGCATGGATGTCTCGATTGTTTGACTTTGCGCCCAGACTAGTCACCCGCGATCCGCCTGCAACCCCCGTCAGACAGACAGGTCCTGCTGATCCCAAATCGCGGTCAAAGACCGTTCGCCGATGCGGATCAGCCGCCCAAGCGTCGCCCCGGCGGCAACCGCATCCCCGGCATCAACCGATTGCGAAACATCGCCGGCAACCCTTGCCAGCGCCGTCATCCCGATCTGATCGGCGATCGCCACCAGTGATTTCGAGCATTTGCGCAGATTGTCCCAATCGCGTTTCCGCCAGAACCGTTCGCAATTCGACAGGCGCACGGCGAGTTCCTCGACCGTGCGGCACAGAACGTCCAGTGCGTTCTTGTCACCCAATTGCCGGTACAGGCCGCTCAACCTGTCCGGGTCCAGCCGCACCGTTTCTGTATGTTCAAGCGTGAGTATTTTTTCCACCACATTCACCCTAGTTCTGTCGCCCCCACGGCGTAGACCAGATATTGGTCGGGAATTCCTTTGCAAAACCTTGCCCCTGGCCACAAGAATGGTTCGAATTTTCAGTGAATTCAGGCTTGTTTCCGGATGTGAGGCAATAAGCGCGCGCAAATCGACGCAGCCACCCTTGAAATGAAACCGTCATGCTGACACTTACCATCGAAACCAACGGAAAAGGACCGAGTTATGTCGATCACTGCTGACGAACTGACTGCTGCCCGCGTGGCCTGGGGCGATGGATTGATTGCAATCTCAAAAGCCTACGAGGAAGGTGGCATTGACGCGGCACGACAGGTTGCCGAAACCGTTCTGGATGCGGCCTATGGCTACAATCTGGGTCCGGTTTTGTTCAAGCCGACACTTGCATCAGGAGATCAGACCTTTCGCCCGACACGCCACGGTGCGCTGGCCTATTTCGTTGGTCATGACGACGTCTACCCGTTGGACGGCGGTTTTGGGATCAAAGGTTGGCGCGAGATGGAAAGCGTCACTTCGGCCAGTTTTGTAGAAGGCGACGTAGCCATGTGGATGGGCGCCGTCATCCTGACCAATAAGGACGGGAACGTGACGCAGGTCGACAAAAGTTTTGGTTACAAGAAAGACGCCGATGGCGTGCTGCGAATTGTCTTGCACCACTCATCGCTGCCCTATCAGCCGTAGTTCCGACGCTGTCCCATCAGGAACATTGAACATGGCTCGGATCAGACCTCTGATTCCGGGCCATTTTTTGATATGATCCCGTCAAATAGTATTTTTGGAATCGGATCGGACCCATGAGATTTATCAAACGTCTTTTTGTCTTTCTGCTTGTGATTGTCGTGGCGCTTGTGGGCGTCTCTTATCTGCTGCCTGGAAAGGCCGAGGTGTCTCGTTCAATCACCATCGACGCCCCGGCTGAGGCGATCTTTCCTTACGTGAACTCCATGCAAGAGACCGAACAATGGTCCCCGTGGCTGCATCGCGATCCCGAAACCAAACTGTCCTATTCCGGTCCGGAGGCCGGAGTTGGCAACACCCTGAACTGGAGTTCGGACCACCCTCAAGTTGGCACCGGATCGCAGGAGATTGTTGAGAGCATTGAAAACGAAACCGTCCGCACGGCGCTTGATTTCGGCCCGATGGGGACGGCAATGGCTGCGTTTGTCCTGCAGCCCGAAGGTGGGCAGACTCAGGTCACTTGGGGTTTTGAAACTAATCTGGGCCTCAATCCCATGTCGCGCTGGATGGGCCTGATGATGGATAGTTGGGTCGGTGGCGACTACGAGCGCGGTTTGTCGAACCTGAAGGTGCTTGTTGAATCGCAGGGGTGATCCGGGCGGCTTACTCCAAGGACACCCACAAAACGCGAGCGTCTTCTTCGCTGGTCGAGATACAGCCATGCCCCATGCCGCTGTCGTAATACAGTGAGTCCCCAGCTTTCATCGGCAGGGGGCGATAGTGTTCGGACAGAAAGGTCAGCTCTCCGCTGATGACATACAGGAACTCTTCCCCACTGTGCCTGATCCAGTTCTCGAATTCGGATAAATCGCGGGCTTTGATGGTCGCAATGTAAGGCAGCATGCGTTTGCTGGTCAGTTCCGGGCACAAAAGCTCGTGCAGATAGGTGGGGGTGTCCCGCATCTCACCTTCACCTTTTGGGGTGAAATCCCGTCGACCCGCGATCCCAGTTTGACCTGATTGCAGGAACAATTGCGGGGTGCTCATATCCAGCGCCTGAGTCAATCGCCGCACGATATCAAAACTTGGCCGTGTCTGGTTGTTTTCTATCTTGGACAGCGTCGAACGACCGATTCCCGCGGCGCGCCCGGCTTCCTCCAACGTCCACCCTTTGGCACGGCGTGCGTCTCGGATCGTGCGTCCCAAGGCTGCGCCGTCATCCTCTTCCTCCGGTCCGACGGCGTCATTCAGGCTGTCATCGACCATAGAAACCTCCCTGGTTTTCCGTAGGTTAACGATTTCCACGACCTGACACAACTTCACAAAATTGAGATGGGTATTGCCATCTTTTACAAAATTCCCCTATAGGAAACAAAGTTTCGTACTTGAGATTCGAGCGCGAGAGAGGAAAATATGTTCACAACATCGCTTAAGGATGCTGACCCGATCATCGCCGCTTCGATTGATCGCGAGCGCCAGCGCCAGGCTCAGCAGATCGAGCTCATCGCATCCGAGAACATCGTCTCGCAGGCCGTGATCGATGCGCAGGGTTCCGTGCTGACGAATAAATATGCAGAAGGCTACCCCGGTCGTCGCTACTATGGCGGCTGCGAGTATGTGGATGAAGTCGAGGTTGAGGCAATCGAACGGCTCAAAAAGCTGTTCGGCTGCGAATACGCGAACGTCCAGCCGCATTCCGGGGCTCAGGCCAATGGTGCAGTCAAACTGGCGTTGCTGCAGCCCGGTGACACCATTCTGGGCATGTCGCTGGACGCAGGTGGTCACCTGACCCATGGCGCGAAACCCGCGCAGTCTGGCAAATGGTTCCGCCCGATCCAGTATGGTCTGACCGGTGAAGGCCTGATCGATTATGATCAGGTCGCTGAACTGGCCAAAGCAGAAAAGCCGAAGCTCATCATCGCAGGCGCATCGGCTTATTCGCAAAAAATCGATTTCGCGCGGTTCCGCGAAATTGCCGACGAAGCTGGTGCATGGCTGCTCGCTGACATGGCTCATATCGCGGGCCTGGTTGCGGCTGGGCTGCATCCCTCGCCGATCGGCCATGCGCATATCGTGACGTCGACGACGCATAAGACACTGCGCGGTCCGCGTGGCGGGATCATCCTGACAAATGACGAGGCGCTGGCTAAAAAGATCAACTCGGCTGTGTTTCCCGGGCTTCAGGGCGGCCCATTGATGCACGTGATCGCCGGTAAAGCCGTCGCATTCGGGGAAGCACTGAAACCTGAGTTCAAGGACTATATGCAGCGCGTCGTGGACAGCGCGGCGGCGCTGGCCGATGTGATGATGGCGCGGGGATGTGACATCGTTTCGGGCGGCACGGAAAACCACCTGATGCTGGTCGATCTGAGGCCGCTTGGCGTGACCGGAAAAGACGCCGAGGCCGCGCTGGAGCGGGCCGGGTTCACCTGCAACAAAAACAGTGTTCCGGGTGATCCGGAAAAACCGACGATCACGAGCGGCATTCGGCTGGGAACGGCCGCTGGATGTAGCCGCGGGTTTGGCCCGGAGGAGTTCACCCGGATTGGCCACCTGATTGGCGACGTTCTGGATGCCCTGCGCGAGACGCCCGAAGGCAATGCCGCTGTCGAGGCAGAGACTCGCGAAAAAGTCCGCGACTTGTGCGCCAACTATCCAATCTACTGAAAGAACACCCAATGAGCATTTACGATCTCATCGTCATCGGGGGCGGCCCCGGCGGTTATGTTGCTGCGATCCGCGCGGCTCAACTGGGTATGAAAGTGGCTTGCGTGGAAGGGCGTGGGGCGCTGGGCGGAACCTGTCTGAATGTGGGGTGCATCCCCTCCAAAGCGTTGCTGACCTCCTCGGCCAAATATGCCGAGCTTGCACATCTCTCCTCCCATGGCGTTGCGGTTGAGGGGGCCAGCATCGACGTGCCCGCGATGATGGGGCGCAAGGACAAGATCGTTGGCGATCTGACCAAGGGCATTGGTTTTCTATTCAAGAAGAACGGCGTTGAGCTGATCGAAGGCTGGGCCAGCATTCCCGCCGACGGGCAGGTGCAGGTTGGCGACGACATCTATGAGGCCAAGAATATCCTGATCGCCACAGGGTCTGAGCCGACACCGCTGAACGGTATCGAGATCGATGAGCAGGATGTTCTCAGCTCAACCGGTGCCTTGGCGCTGGACACGGTGCCGGATCATCTGGTTGTCGTCGGGGCAGGGGTGATCGGGCTTGAGTTGGGTCAGGTCTGGGCGCGTCTTGGAGCCAAGGTCACAGTGGTTGAGTATCTGGACCGTGTCCTGCCCGGTATCGACGGCGAGATTGCGAAACTGGCGCAGCGCGCGCTCATCAAACGCGGCCTGAAGTTCCAGTTGGGACGCGCGCTGAAGGCCATTGAAAAGTCTGAAACCGGATTGACGCTTACTCTGGACCGGGTCGGCAAAGACAAGGAAGCGGTGATCGAAGCCGACAAGGTTCTGATCGCCGTCGGACGCCGGCCCGTCACGCGCGGGTTGGGGCTGGAAGAATTGGGGATAGCTCTTGACCCGCGCGGCTTTGTTCAAGTTGACAACAGCTTCCGCACATCGGTTCCCGGCATCTATGCGATCGGGGACTGCGTCCCCGGACCGATGCTGGCCCATAAGGCCGAGGAAGATGGCGTTGCCTGCGTTGAGATGTTGGCAGGGCAGGGCGGCCATGTCGACTACAACACCGTGCCGGGCGTCGTTTACACCGACCCTGAGGTTGCCTCGGTCGGTGTGACTGAAGAGGCGCTGAAAGAAGCCGGTGCCGAATACGCAGTCGGCAAATTCGCGTTCATGGCCAACTCGCGCGCGCGGTCGACAGGTGAATCCGACGGCGCGGTCAAGGTTTTGGCGGACCCGAACGGCAAAATCCTGGGTGCGCATATCTGCGGTGCCCATGGCGGTGAGCTGATTGCCGAACTGGTTCTGGCCATGACCAAAGGCGCAACCGTGTCCGAGGTCGCCTCCACCTGTCATGCGCACCCAGCCATGGGCGAGGCGGTCAAAGAAGCCTGCCTCGACGCCATGGATCGCGCGATCCACGCGTAAGAAGGAGCCACCAGATGACCATCCAGCTTCGCCCCCGCCACCCCGAAAAGGCCAAAAAAGCCGACAGCGTCATTCCGCGCAAGCCTAAGTGGATTCGCAAGAAAAAGGGCGATGGCGCCGAGTATTATAAGACCCGTCGCTTGATGCGAGAGCATAACCTCGCCACGGTCTGCGAAGAAGCCGCCTGTCCGAATATCGGCGAATGCTGGTCCAAACGTCACGCCACCATGATGATCATGGGCGAGGTCTGCACCCGTGGTTGTTCCTTCTGCAATGTTGCCACTGGTCGGCCGGACGCATTGGATGTGTTCGAACCGGGCCGTGTTGCGGCCGCTGTAAAAAAGCTGGGGCTTCGTCATGTGGTGATCACATCGGTCGATCGTGATGATTTGGAAGACGGCGGTGCCGAACACATCGCGCAGACCATCCGAGCAGTGCGTCACCAAAACCCTGAAACTACCGTCGAAGTTCTAACTCCGGACTTCTTGGGAAAAGGGACTTCTGCAGATCTGGTATTTGAAGCAGCGCCGGACGTTTTCAACCACAATCTGGAAACTGTGCCGAATCTTTACCCGACGGTTCGTCCCGGCGCGCGGTACTATACGTCTTTGCGCCTGTTGGACGACGCCAAGCGCGCAAACCCTGAGATCTTTACGAAATCCGGCCTGATGGTCGGCCTTGGCGAAAGCCTCAGTGACGTCCGCCAAGTGATGGATGATCTGCGCGCCGCAAATGTCGATTTCCTGACAGTCGGGCAATACCTGCAACCGACCCCGAAACATCACCCGATCGACCGATTCTGGTCACCGGAAGAGTTCGCCCAGCTGGAGCAGATCGCGCGCTCCAAGGGCTTTTTGCACGTGTCGGCCACCCCGCTGACCCGTTCGTCGTTCCACGCGGACGAAGACTTTGCCGCTCTCAAGCAAGCTCGCCAACGAGCAAATGCCGCCGGGGCATAACCAGACGCACTAGGGAGGAATACCATGGAAGCGTTAAATTCAATCGTAGGGGCCATCAATGGCGTCGTGTGGGGGCCGCTGATGCTGGTTCTCATCCTTGGCGTCGGCTTCTTCTTGCAGGTCGGGCTGAAATTCATGCCGATCCTGCGCATTGGCACGGGCTTCAGCCTGTTGTTCAAAGGCCGGGAAGGTCAGGGCGAAGGGCAGATCAGCCCGTTCAACGCGCTGATGACCTCGCTGTCGGCAACCATCGGTACAGGTAACATCGCTGGTGTGGCCACTGCTGTCTTCCTGGGCGGTCCAGGCGCCTTGTTCTGGATGTGGATGACCGCCCTGGTGGGCATGGCCACCAAATATGCCGAAGCTGTTCTGGCGGTGAAATACCGTGAAAAGGACGAGCTGGGTAACTTTGTCGGCGGCCCGATGTACTACATCAAGAACGGCCTCGGCGCGAAATGGGCCTGGCTGGGCGTTGCATTTGCCTTGTTCGGCGCTGTTGCGGCCTTTGGCATCGGCAACGGCGTGCAGGCAAACGGCGTGGCGCAGGTTCTGGAAGCCAACTTTGGCCTGAACACCTCGGTCACCGGCTTGGTTCTCATGGTCCTGACCGCAGCCGTGATCCTGGGCGGCATCACTCGCATCGGTGCGGTTGCCGGTAAACTTGTTCCGTTCATGGCCATCGCCTACATCATCGCCGGCCTGCTGGTTCTGCTAATCAACATCGGCAACATCGGCTCTGCCCTGTCGCTGGTCTTCACTCACGCCTTCACCCCGTCCGCCGCCGAAGGTGGCTTTGCCGGTGCAGCCGTCTGGGCCGCCATCCGCTTTGGTGTGGCACGGGGTGTTTTCTCGAACGAAGCCGGTCTGGGTTCCGCCCCGATCGCACATGCCGCGGCCGAGACCAAAGGTCCGGTTAATCAGGGCCTGATCGCGATGCTGGGTACCTTCATCGACACCATCATCGTCTGCTCGATCACCGGTCTGGCGATCATCGCGTCGGGTGCCTGGACATCGGGTGAATCCGGTGCGGCGTTGACTTCGGCCGCGTTCGAATTGTCGCTGCCGGGCATCGGTGGGTATCTGATCGCCATCGCTCTGTCGATCTTTGCCTTCACCACCATTCTTGGCTGGTCGTTCTACGGCGAGAAATGTGTCGAGTTCCTGCTGGGCGTCAAATCGCTGCTGCCCTACCGCATTCTGTGGATCGTTATGATCTACTTCGGCGCAACTGCAGATCTGGGCTTCATCTGGCTGCTGGCAGATACGCTGAACGCCATGATGGCTATTCCTAACCTGATCGCCCTGGCCCTGCTGAGCCCGATCGTCTTCAAATTGACGAAAGAGTTCTTCGCCTCGGGCGGCAAGTCCGAAGAGCCGGACGCAACACCTGCCGAGTAGTCTGGGATGAAATGACCGGGGGGCCATCCCGGCCCCCCGGCCTCGAAACAAAACTCTAAGTCACGAGGAGAGACATGATGGCGACGAAAATCCTGCTGCCCATTGATCACACCGATGACCGGTCGTGGACAAACGCCCTGCCACTGGCGCAAGAACAGGCGAAGTTCTACGGTGCCGAACTGCACGCCGTCGCTGTCATCCCCGAGATTATCCAGCTGCCGAACCTGCCCGCGAACTATGGCGCTGGTGCCAAGGATCATGTCCGCAGCGCGGTTCAGGCCATTCTGGATCACACTGATGCCTCCGATGTGGCGATCCATATCGAAGAAGGCAGCGTTTACCGTGAAATCCTGAAACTCGCCTACAAAGAGGGGTTTGACCTGATTGTCATGGCCTCCACCAAGGGCGACTTCCCGAACTATGAAATTGGCCCGAACCTGGCCCGAGTCGTGCGCAATGCACATTGCAACGTCATGGTTGTTCGCGATCAGTGCCGCTAATCGAAAGGTTGGAATTATGTCTGAACTAAAACGCACTCCCTTGTACTCTCTTCATGTTGAGTTGGGTGGAAAGATGGTTGATTTTGCGGGATGGGAGATGCCTGTTCAGTATCCGTTGGGGATTATGGGGGAGCATAAGCAGTGTCGTGAGAAGGCGGCGGTGTTTGATGTGTCTCATATGGGTCAGGTGATTTTGCGGGGTGAGAATGTGGGGGAGAAGCTGGAAGCTTTGTGCCCGCAGGCTTATGCGACGCTGAAGGAAGGCAAGGCGCGGTACGGGTTCTTTACCAACGAAGACGGTGGGATCATGGATGACCTGATCGTGTCGAACGCGGGGGATCATTATTTTGTGGTGGTGAACGCGGCGCTGCGGCATCAGGACATTCCACATATGCAGGCGAACCTGGACGGCGTTGAAGTGACCGAGATCTTCGACCGGGCGCTGGTGGCGGTGCAGGGTCCCAAGGCCGAAGACGTGGTGGGTGAGCTTTGCCCTGCGGTGCGCGAGTTGAAGTTCATGGAAACCACCGTGGCGGATATCAACGGCGTCGAATGCCGTATCTCGCGGCTGGGTTATACCGGTGAGGACGGGTATGAGATCTCGATCCCCGAGGACAAGGCCATTGAGATCACCAAGGCGTTTCTGGCGCATGAGGATTGTGAGCCGGCCGGTCTGGGCGCGCGCGACAGCCTGCGGCTTGAGGCGGGTCTGTGCCTCTATGGCAATGACATTGACCAGAGCACCTCGCCGATTGAAGCCAGCCTTGGCTGGGCCATTCAGAAGCGCCGCAAGGAAGAGGGCGGCTTCCCGGGTGCCGATCGCGTGCAGAAAGAACTGGCCGAGGGTGCCGCGCGCAAGCTGGTGGGCATCAAACCCGATGGCCGCGCCCCGGCGCGTCAGGGTGTCGAGATCCAGTGCAGCAGTGGCAACACCATCGGTCGGATCACCTCGGGCAGCTTTGGCCCCACGGTGGGTGGCCCGGTTGCGATGGGCTACGTGTCCGCCGGTCACGGTGAGCCGGGCGAGAAGGTGAACCTGATCATCCGGGGCAAGGCGCAACCGGCGCAGATTGTGGCGCTGCCCTTTGTCACCCAGAATTACAAGCGTTGAAGCCAGGAGAGAGAGACATGGCAACCTATTATTCCGAAGAGCATGAATGGCTGATGGTCGAGGGCGACACCGCCACGCTGGGCATCACCAAACACGCGGCTGAACAGCTGGGCGAAGTGGTCTTTGTTGAGCAGCAGGAAGTGGGCGACGAGTTCGAGAAAGACGGCGAGATCGGCGTGATCGAATCCGTCAAAGCGGCCTCGGAACTTTATGCGCCGGTCGATGGCGAGATCACGGAAGTGAACGAAGCGCTGGCCGACAATCCCGGCGCGCTGAACGAAGACCCCGAGGGCGAGGCCTGGATCTACAAGATCAAGATCACCGACGCGTCGCAGCTGGAAGATCTGATGGATGAGGCCGGCTACAAGGCCTTCATCGGCTGATCCAGACCGGAGCCCTGTATGGGGCTCCGCCCATTCGGGCCGGACCGGCTCGTCATGTATCGGAGGCCTGCGCGGTCTCCGCCCGACCTGACTTATTCACAGGAGCGCAACGATGGCCTTCAAATTGACCGATTACGAAGCCTATGACTTCGCCAACCGCCGCCATATCGGGCCCAGCCCGACCGAGATGCGCGACATGCTCAAGGTGATCGGCTTCAAGACGCTGGACCAGCTGATCGACGCCACCGTCCCGCCCGCGATCCGCCAGAAAGAGCCGCTGGACTGGGGTCCGGCGATGACGGAACGCGATGCGCTCTTTCACATGAAAGAGGTGGCGAGCAAGAACACCGTTCTGACCTCGCTGATCGGTCAGGGCTATTACGGCACCACGACGCCTGCGCCGATCCTGCGCAACATCCTGGAAAACCCGGCCTGGTACACCGCCTATACGCCCTATCAGCCCGAGATCAGCCAGGGCCGTCTTGAGGCGCTGTTGAACTTCCAGACCATGGTCAGCGACCTGACCGGGCTGGACGTGGCGAACGCGTCCTTGCTGGACGAAGCCACAGCAGCTGCCGAAGCCATGGCGATGGCCAAGCGCGGCGGGCGTTCGAAAGCCAATAACGCGGCCTTCTTTGTCGACAAGAACTGCCACCCGCAGACTATCGCGGTGATCAAAACCCGCGCCGAACCTCTGGGCATCGACGTGCAAGTCGCCGATCCCGATACGCTGGATGCGGGCGCGGTCTTTGGCGCGATCTTCCAATATCCCGGCACCCACGGCCATGTGCGCGACTTCACATCGGAAATCGCGGCGCTGCATGAACACAAAGCCATTGCCATCGTGGCCGCTGACATCCTGTCGCTGGCCCTGCTGAAGTCACCGGGTGAGATGGGCGCGGATATCGCCATCGGCTCAACCCAGCGCTTTGGTGTGCCGATGGGCTATGGCGGCCCGCACGCGGCTTATATGGCGACCACCGACAAGCTGAAGCGCTCGATGCCGGGCCGGATCATCGGTGTGTCGATCGACAGCCGCGGCAACAAGGCCTACCGTTTGTCGCTGCAAACCCGCGAACAGCATATCCGGCGTGAGAAGGCGAACTCGAATGTCTGCACGGCGCAGGCGCTGCTGGCGGTGATTGCCTCGATGTATGCGGTCTATCACGGCCCTGATGGCATCAAGGCCATCGCGCAATCGGTACACCGCAAGACCTCGCGTCTGGCGGCCGGTCTGGAAGAGGCGGGCTTTGCCGTGGAACCGGAAGTGTTCTTCGATACGATCACGGTTGAGGTCGGTCCCCTGCAGACAACAGTGATGGAGGCCGCCGTCGCGCGTGGTGTGAACCTGCGCAAGGTTGGCGAGACGAAGGTGGGCATCAGCCTGGACGAACAGACCCGCCCCGAGACCATCGAGGCCGTCTGGGGTGCCTTCGGCATCGACCGCACCGATGACAGCTCGAACGTTGCTTATCGCCTGCCCGATTACGCGCTGCGGGAAAGCGAATACCTGACCCACCCGATCTTCCACCAGAACCGGGCCGAGGCCGAGATCACCCGCTATATGCGCCGTCTGGCCGACCGCGATCTGGCGCTGGACCGGGCGATGATCCCGCTGGGGTCCTGCACCATGAAGCTGAACGCCACGATCGAGATGATCCCGGTCACCTGGCCCGAGTTCGGCAATCTGCACCCGTTTGTGCCGCAAGATCAGGCGCAGGGCTATCACGAGATGATTGCCGATCTGAACGACAAGCTGTGCCAGATCACCGGCTATGACGCGATCTCGCAGCAGCCCAACTCGGGCGCACAGGGGGAATATGCGGGTCTCTTGACCATCCGCAACTATCACTTCGCCCGGGGGCAGGGTCAGCGGAACGTCTGCCTGATCCCAACCTCGGCGCACGGGACCAACCCGGCTTCGGCCCAGATGGTCGGCTGGCAGGTTGTGCCGGTTCTGGCGGATGAGAATGGCAATATCGATCTGAACGACTTCCGCGCCAAGGCCGAGAAGCATTCCGATCATCTGGCCGGCTGCATGATCACCTACCCCTCGACCCATGGCGTGTTTGAGACCACCGTGCAAGAGGTCTGCCAGATCACCCATGATCATGGCGGTCAGGTCTATATCGACGGGGCCAACATGAATGCCATGGTGGGTCTGTCGCGTCCGGGAGACATTGGCGGCGATGTCAGCCACCTGAACCTGCACAAGACCTTCTGCATCCCCCATGGCGGCGGCGGCCCCGGCATGGGCCCGATCGGCGTCAAGGCGCATCTGACTGAGCACCTGCCCGGCCACCCGGAATACGGCACCGCCGTTGGTCCGGTCTCGGCGGCACCCTTTGGCTCGCCGTCCATTCTGCCGGTCTCGTGGGCCTATGTGCTGCTGATGGGCGGCGCGGGTCTGACGCAAGCGACCAAAGTGGCGATCCTGAATGCCAACTATATCGCCGCGCGGCTCAAGGATGCCTATCCCATCCTCTACACCTCCGAGACCGGTCGTGTGGCGCATGAATGCATCCTCGACACCCGCCCCTTGGACGCCGCGGCGCATGTGACCGTCGACGATGTGGCCAAGCGCCTGATCGATTCAGGCTTCCATGCGCCGACCATGTCCTGGCCGGTGGCAGGCACCCTGATGGTCGAGCCCACGGAATCGGAACCCAAGGCCGAGCTGGACCGCTTCTGCGACGCCATGCTCTCGATCCGATCCGAGGCGCAAGACATCATCGACGGCACCATCGACGCGGAAAACAACCCGCTGAAAAACGCCCCCCACACGGTGCGCGATCTGGTCGGTGACTGGGACCGCCCCTACACCCGCGAACAAGCCTGCTTCCCGCCGGGCTCCATGGGCGTCGACAAATACTGGTCTCCCGTCAACCGCGTCGATAACGCATATGGCGACCGAAACCTCATCTGCACATGCCCACCCATGACCGAATACATGGAAGCCGCAGAGTAAAAACACCCCCCCAAGGGGGGGTACCCACAGGCAGCAGAGCGCTTCCTGCTCTCTGCCACTCAAACCAGAAGTGTCATGACATATGAAACACTACGTCCTGCGTAACGAACCCGAAAACAAGGCAAGCGCCTTTGCAGCGGTGTCTGAGCGGGTTCAATATGTTGATGTCATTTTGCACCCGAATGCATCCCGCGCGACGGCAGAGCTGGCGTTGGATTTCTACCGGGCTCTGAACGGTTTGATGGAAAATCAGCGCTACGTTGTCACTCTGCGCGCTCTTGCCGAGGATAAGGTCGGTGGGCCGTTGTATTGGGCCGGGCGGACGGCTGTTATCTGGGGGGATCTGGAGGACAGCTGGAATCTGACCGGCTCGCAAAAACATTGGGCGACCCAGGTGCTGAACCTGGCGCCTCGGGTTGTACTGGTTGGGGGCGCTGTGATGCTGCTGGCCCAGGCCAGCGGCTGTGACGGGCATATCGCTGCGATACATTCCAGTTTTCAGGCGGCAGCGTCAGAGCATGGTATAAGAAGTTGTGGTGCCTCAACGTATCTTTCACTCAACGGGCGATGGCACAGCGCCAACACACGCATCAGCGCTCTGCGCCTGCTGGCCGATTTAGTGTCGAGGGATCATGGCGAACATCTTGCAGATGCGGTACGCAGATATGTCGGTCTGGAGGAGCCAAAACAGGCAGTAGAAAGCCAGACCGCCAATCGGCTTGTTCGCAGATCTGGTGGGGACGAACTGGTCATCCTGACTCTGTCGACCATGCTGGAGCATATCGAGGAGCCTCTGAGTATCACTGACCTATCAAAGGCGGTCGGCGCCTCGACCCGTCAACTTCAGAGACGATACCTGTATAAAACAGGAGCAACGCTTCTACATACGTATAAAGAGCTTCGTATAGAGAGAGCTATTGACCTGCTGAGGCAGACCGACATGTCGTTGGTCGAAATAGCAGCTGCAACCGGGTTTTCCTCGCGTGCTGCCATGTCGCGCGCTTTGTTCGAACAGTGCGGATCGCGGCCTGAGGACATCAGGACCCGCCGCTATCTTGGATATGCTGCGGGTTCGTAGAACCAACTGCGGCCTTTATCTACACAGAAGATCGATGACATGATCAATTTCCGGATGGCGCCGGGACCGATGTGGACGTTCGATCACCAGGGCTTTGCCGGTTTTATGACTGTGCTCGGACAAACGGCTGAGCTGCTGCGCATCCAGCGCCTGCGCAACCAGCGCAGCATGCCCCATCAGCACCCCCGCGCCTGATTTCGCTTCTTCGACCGCCAAGGCATAGAGCGAGTACCGAGGGCCGCGTGCCGGATCGCCGATGTCGATACCGGTGGCGCCTGACCATGCTGGCCAATCGCTGTCCCAGGTCTGATCGTGCAGCAGCGGCGCCGTTGAAAGATCGATACCCTGCGCCAGCTTAAGCGAGCAAACCGGAAAGATGATGTCGTCTTCGACGATGATCTGATCTTCGGTTTCGTCGGGCAGGGATATGAAGATGGACAAATCAAACAGATCCCTGGACAGGCTTGGGGGGTTCTCCATCGCCGTGACGGATATGTTCAGATTGGGATGCAGGTCACGCAATCGACCCAGACGGGGCGGCAACCAAAGCTGCGCGACTGATGGCAGTGCGGCAATGTGAACTTCGGGGTTGGGTGCCAGATTACGCAGATTTTGGGTTGCAGCTGCCAGAAGATCGAAAGCCTGTGTGAAATCCTCGGTCAACAAACGACCGGCGGTAGATAATGAAACGCCTTGTGCGCTGCGTTCAAACAGGCTGGTGCCGGACCACGCCTCAACAGCTTTGACATGCTGTGACACCGCGCCTGCGGTGACACCCAATTCCTCGGCTGCCGCAACGAAACTGCCCAGACGGGCGGCAGCCTCGAAGGCGCGCAATGCGTTCAGGGGTGGCCCTTTGGGTCGTCCGGGAAGAACTGCCATGTGTTAGCCTTAGTTTTTCTAGGGCAAGAAATAGCAGAACTGATTTGCATTGTCATGCAGACCGTCCATTCTGAAGCCGAGCAAGGAGTATGCAGCAATGACAATAGACATAAGATCCTGGGTCCCGGACGCCAGTGAAACGCTTGTGCAGCAGATCGCAGCGACCACCGCGCGCAGCACCTCGGCCGTATTGCTTGACCGGATCGAAGACCTGGCGAACCGGAACCGCGAGATTCATGAGAAAGAGTGTTTCAACCTCAATCCAGCCACCAACGTCATGAACCCGAGAGCCGAGGCGCTGCTGTCTTCGGGTATCGGGTCGCGCCCTTCGCTTGGATATCCGGGCGACAAATATGAGATGGGCCTTGAGGCCATCGAAGAGATCGAGGTGATCGCCACCCAGCTTTGTGCCGAGGTTTTCAACGCGCGTTTCGCGGAAATCCGCGTGCCGTCGGGCGCGATTGCAAACCTTTATGGCTTTATGGCCACGTGCAAACCGGGTGACACGATCATCGCACCCCCTGCGTCGATTGGCGGTCATGTCACGCATCATTTGGCGGGCTGTGCGGGTTTGTTCGGGCTGCGTACTGTTGAGGCACCAACTGACGCAGATGGATACACCATCGATCTGGATCAACTGCACGTGATGGCGAAACGCGAACGACCCAAACTGATCACGGTCGGAGGCAGCCTCAACCTGTTCGAACATCCGGTCAAAGAGATACGCGCCATTGCCGATGAGGTTGGTGCCAAAGTGATGTTCGACGCCGCGCATCAGTGCGGGATCATCGCAGGCAAGGCGTGGCGAGACCCGCTGGCTGAAGGGGCGCATCTGATGACAATGAGCACCTACAAAAGCCTTGGCGGCCCTGCCGGTGGGCTGATTGTCACCAATGAAGCTGATCTGGCCGAGCGTCTGGACGCAATCGCGTTCCCAGGAATGACGGCCAATTTCGACGCAGCGAAATCTGCTGCGCTTGCGGTCACTATGCTGGATTGGCGCGATTTCGGGGCCGACTATGCGGCACAGATGATCGCAATGGCACAAGCGCTTGCCGAGCGCCTGAATGACAATGGCGTACCTGTCTTTGCTGGCCGAGAGGGTTTCACCTGCTCCCACCAGTTTGCTGTCTTGGCCAAGGCGTTTGGCGGCGGGCAAACAGCCTCCAAAACCCTGCGACAGGTAGGTTTTCTGGCCTGTGGCATCGGCCTTCCGGCGCCAGAAGTGCAAGGCGATATGAATGGCTTACGCATAGGCACCCCGGAACTGGTAAGGTGGGGCATGACAGCGAATCATGCAGACAGGCTGGCCTTACTGATCGCGCGCGGCTTGAAGGGCGATGACGTAGGTGCAGAGGTCAGCCACTGGCGGCATAGTTTTGACAGCCTATCCTTTGTCCATGCCTAACTTTGACCGTATTTGGTTTCCCAATCGAGGGGGGACATTGAATGACATTGCCAAAGCCTACCGGATCATTGGCTGCCGTCGTTGTGGCGTTGCCAATCATCGTGGCCGCAGAGGTCACACAAGAACAACTGGATGCGATATCGACGCCGAATGAGGTCGAAACCTCAATTGGAACACTCAAGTTCATCGACGGCGCTCCGCTGCCGGAAACATCAACGCTGGTCTATGATTATCTCGACCGCGCTAGAGGTGTTGATGCGTTCCTCAAAGGCATCCCGGCTGCGTCTGTCTATATGTTGATCGAAGGTGTTAAGCCTTTGGGTGCGGTCGAGGCGCACCAGGTTGGTATCTTTGATCGGTTGATGGATCCCAATTCTTTGTTCCTCACTGGCAATAGCTCGACCATGTATGTGATGCCAAACCTTGAATTGGACCGCGATGGGCCAACGGTTGTCGAGGTGCCGCCGGGTGCATTGGGGGCGTTTAATGATGCCTATTTCCGATACATCAGTGATGTCGGCCCGGCTGGTCCGGACGCAGGGAAAGGTGGCAAGTATCTTGTTCTTCCACCGGGCTATGAAGGGGACGTGCCTGACGGCTATTTCGTTGTGCAATCACCCAGCTATACGGTTTGGACCTTCATGCGTATGTCCGTGGCCGACGGTCTGGAGGCCGCATATAACAATGTCGCCGAAAACCTGCGCGTCTACCCACTGAGCAAGGCGGAAAACCCGCCTGCGCTGGAACTGATTTCGATGTCCGGTCAATCCTTCAACACAATCCATGCGAACAATTTTCAGTTCTACGAAGAGCTCAACGCGGTCGTACAGCGTGAACCAATCGATCTGTTCCCAACAGAAACGCGCGGCCTGTGGGCATCCATCGGGATTGAAAAGGGTAAGCCGTTTGAACCTGATGCCAGAATGCGCGCTATTCTTGAGGACGCCGTGGCCATTGGCAACGCCGCTGCGCGATCCATTGTCTGGCATCCGCGCATAGACCGGAATCTGGCTGGCTTGCAAACCTTTGAAGGAATGAACTGGAATTCAGCATTCCTGAATCAGGATGTCTTTTTCAATGGCCCGGACGATGAGACGATGAACACTGATGCGCGGGTTACCTTCCACTATCCCTACACAGCCGTCACACCCGCGATGGCCAAACCAAGGCCGGGTGTCGGGTCGGATTACAGAATCGCCTATCTTGATGCGGCGGGTGAGCCGTTCGACGGGTCGGCGACCTATATGGTGACTCTGCCGCCCAATCCGCCCGCTGAAGATTTTTGGGCCTTCACGCTCTATGACGCTCAAACCCGGTCGATGTTGCAGACAAACCAGCCGCTGCCGTCCATCGACAGCATTCAGAACGATCCGTTACTTAATGAGGACGGGTCGATCGATGTGTATTTCGCTCCAACGGCACCAGAAGGTTTCGAGGAGAACTGGGTCCAGACCATCCCCGGAAAAAGCTGGTTCACCATTCTGCGGATGTACGGACCACGGCAAGAATGGCTGGATGGAGAGTATATTCCGGGTGAAATCACGCGGGTCAAATAGCATTTGGTGCAGGTGCTCAGGCCGTGGCGACGGCCTTTGCTCTAGGTTGACCCCGCTTCATCCCAGGTGATCAGGCTCGCCGCTTCGGCGCTGCCAGGGCTGACCGTCATGGGCGTTGCAAATCCTGGTATGATCTCGACGTCATAGAGTTCCGCGATCGCGCCATCGATGCGGAACCAGTCGACACAGGTGCCGCTGGCAAGGTCGATGATCTGCAGGCCACACCACGCGTCGCTGTCTGCGGCGTCCAGCCGATCTGCCAATGGCAGCCCTTCGAACCGTTTGTAGCGCGGCTTGGACAGACCGACGAAAGCATATCCTTTGTAGAACCGCAGCCCGCGCAGGAAACCCGGGCAAAAGACAATTGGTTTGAACTGGCCCGGCGCGTCGTTCTCCAACCCGTCCACATAGCCAAGCTCACCGGTGCCAGAGTTCAGAAGCCAGAGCTTACCATCATACCAGCGCGGCGAATGCGGCATCGACAGGCCCCTGCACACAACTTGGTTGTTCTGGACGTTAATGGCCACGCCTCCATCAACGCGGCGATCTCTCCACCCGTCAATCGTGTTGGATTGGGATACGGCAGTGATATAGGCGGGCTGGCCGTCGCGCATGGCCATCCCATTCAGGTGGCACCGGTCCTCATCCACGATCTGAGTGATCGACGGAGGGGTCCAGACAGGTACGAAGCTGTGGCGCTTGGACAAGGTCGCCAGGCAGTTGAAACGGGTGTTCACAAAGACGGGGGCACCATCTGTATCCAGCCCGATATCATGAACATCCAACTCACCAACACTATGTATAACCCGAGGCATAAAACAGGCATCGAAGACGTTGTTGATGCGCTCATGCGGGGCGAGAATGTTCTCGAACCTCAGAATTTGGGCGCCCCCGGCCAGCGTCAGCCCGCCTTGGCCATCATAGTGCAGCCCCATGGGTTTTGGCATGGCCGACTGATGTACATGCAACGACCCGTCGACACCGCGCCCCATATGGTACAGCAGCCCGGATTGGTAGGAGGAAAACGCAAGCGAGCATCCCAACCGCGCCAGCCGATCCACCAAACCCCGGGACTGGCTGTATTCGACGGCGTCCTGTTGGTTTTGTTCGGAGGCTGTGTTGGTCATAGGGTTCCTCGGGGCCTTCTGTTTGAGCCGATGTGGTCGATTGTGGGCCTGAGACTTATCCAGACCACCTGATTTCTAAACACGCACCCGGTGAATGCAACAACAGGGGTTTCAGGCTGGTGTACCCGTCAGGGTGATTTATCAACAGAAAAACCCGTCTGGGCCAAGTGGATCGCGCGATCCGTTGATATCAACCTGTGCAAAAAGCTGAAGGGTCGATGGTGGACACAACCCAGTACGGAATCCCTGGCTGATCCGGTCGATCAGCGTGTGAATCTGCTGATCCCAGGCGCGAAAAGTCACTATATTTTCTTATTTTCAACACTACGCTGGGACATTTGCGGCGCTTGTTGCTCGATATGCACATGCAAAAGCAGCAGGGTTAGGAAGAAAAATGAGTATCGATCGTCGTGTTTTCGTCACTGGGACGCTGGGACTTGGGCTAACGGCATTCTTGCCGGTTGGTGGCTACGCGTTTGCAATGGCCGCAGGTCAGGTGGTGCACCGCATTCTGGCCGCTCAAAAGCTGAGCTTTCTGACCGAGAAGGTCGCAAAAGCAACCGTATTGCTGAGCATGGGTGCCGAAGCCGACAAGGCTCTGACTGAACTACAACAAGCGCATGATGAATTTGACGATATTCTGCTTGGTTTCAAAGAGGGTAAGGGATCGTCCGGCATCGATCGCGAACGGTTCTACTCGGTCAACAAAGCGCTTGAGGAAGTTGCCATCTTGTGGGCGCCCTATCGGATCGCGGTTGAGGATATTTTTGCCACCAAATCCGTGAATGACGCGCAATTGACCATGATCGTGGGCGATGTGGAACCTCTGGAAGAGGCCAACCACGTGGTCGTTCGCAAGCTGGAAGCTGCCTATGGCGAGGTCAATATCGAACCGTCCATGGCCTTGGCCCTGGAGTTTGCGGGTCGGCAGCGGATGATCACGCAGAAAATCTGCAAGGAAATCGCCCTGGCCGCGACAGGAAAAGACACGGCGGAACACCACGAGAAGTTCAAGAAGAACGCCGCGAAATTTGGCAAGATCGTCGACGCGCTGATTGATGGCGGCAATGACTATATCAAGATGTCCACGCCTCCAAGCGACGCCTCGCTTGCAGCGTTGAAGCAGGTAGAGGCCCATTGGGCCGAGCTTCAGCCCACAGTCGAAGCTTTGGACGCGGCAGATGTTCCCAGCCTTGATGACGTTTTGCATTTCTGCGCCGAGATGGATGTGCTTGGAAACGAATCCGAACGGGCAGTTCTACTGTATGAGGATGCTATCAAGACCTGGTCCTGATCTGGGTCGCTCGGACCGGCGGTTTAATCGACTACCGCTCTCTTCAGATTTTGCACGCCACTGTTTGAATTCGCGCTTTTGCGCTGTGTTCAAACAAAAAAGAAGCCCCGCAGGTGATACTGCGGGGCTTCGGATATTCTTATCAGGGTGGTTTTCTTACCCCTTTTTCAGAACCTCACGGCCAAGAAGCTCGGCAATCTGAACTGCGTTCAGTGCGGCACCTTTGCGCAGGTTGTCCGAGACGCACCACAGGTTCAGGCCGTTCTCAATCGTCGAGTCCTGACGGATGCGGCTGATGAACGTGGCGAAATCGCCGGCGCATTCGATGGGCGATACATAACCGCCATCTTCACGCTTATCGATCACCATGATACCCGGGGCCTCGCGTAGGATGTCGCGGGCCTCGTCTTCGTCCAGGAATTCCTCGAACTCGATATTCACGGCTTCGGAATGGCCGACAAACACAGGTACACGGACACAAGTGGCTGTGACTTTGATCGACGGATCGACGATCTTTTTGGTCTCGACAACCATCTTCCATTCTTCCTTGGTCGAGCCGTCTTCCATGAAGACGTCGATCTGCGGAATGACGTTGAAGGCGATCTGTTTCTGGAACTTCTTCGGCTCAACCTCGGTCGTGGGGTTGTAGATGGCTTTGGTTTGATCCCAAAGCTCATCCATGCCCTCTTTACCGGCACCCGAAACCGACTGATAGGTCGACACAACAACACGCTTGATCTTGGCGCGGTCATGCAGCGGTTTCAGCGCGACAACCATCTGCGCGGTCGAGCAGTTGGGGTTGGCGATGATGTTCTTGTTTTTGTAGTCGTGGATCGCTTGCGGGTTACATTCTGGCACGATCAGCGGAATCTCCGGATCATAGCGATAGAGCGAGCTGTTATCGATCACCACGCAACCTGCCGCGGCCGCTTTTGGGCCGTAGGTCTTGGTTGCGTCCGAGCCGATGGCAAACAGCGCCATGTCCCAGCCGGTGAAGTCGAATGTGTCGATGTCTTTGGTGGTCAGTGTCTTGTCGCCGAATGTCACCTCAGTCCCCAGCGAACGACGGCTTGCCAGAGCGGCAATTTCATCGATCGGGAACTGGCGTTCCGCCAGGATGTTCAGCATTTCGCGGCCCACGTTACCTGTGGCGCCGGCGACAACGACGCGATAGCCCATTTCATGTCTCCAAAGTTAAGGACGCGCGTTCATAGCCGCGTTGCAGCAAAGAAAAAAGAGCTTTCGGATCGGTTTTCGATGAATGACGCGGATTTGAGGCGTTCACCGCACTCTAATCGGCGTCCAGCAGAGATCGATAGACCTTTACGATGGCTTCCGCCTCGCCTTCGATTCGAAAATTCCGCTCCACATGGGCGCGAGCGGCCTGTCCGGCGGCAGCCAGTTGGGCCGGGTCGGACAGCATCTGATCCAGCGCTTGGGCCAATGCCGGGGCATTGTCTTTTTCAACCAGCCGCCCGGTTTCGCCATCCTTAATCTGGGCGCTAAAGGCCCCTACGCCGTGACAGGCAATCGCGGGCACGCCCGAGGCCATTGCCTCAAGCGGGGTCAGCCCGAACCCTTCGTGGCGGGCAGGGGCGATGAACAGATCGAGGGCGCGGTAGGTCTCGATAATCTCTTCCCACGGGCGTTCGCCGAGGAAATGCACACGGTCAGCTAGACCTGCGGCTTGTAGTTTGGATTCCTGTTCGGCTTGAAACCCTTCGAATTCGCTGGTGGCGCGGCCGGTGAAGATGATGTGGGCATCGGGGTGATTGGGCAGGACGTTCAGTGCGCCGTCAACCAGCAGATCAACGCCCTTCTGAGGGCGAATGCGCCCGAAACAACCGATCAGGGTGCCACTGGGTAAGCCCAGCTTGTTGCGCAGTGTTTGTTTGTCGGTCGCTGGATGGAACAGTTCGGTGTTTACGCCATGCATGATGACGGTTGACGGGTGTTGCAGAAACGAGGCCGCCTGCGGCGTTGTCGCGATCAGCGCGTCCATTTGCGAGATCAGTGTCTTGGTAAACCCCGAATGATCCCGTTGCGCGGCAGAGGTGAATAGCAGTTTCAGATTGCGCCGCAGGACCTTGCGCAGAAACAGCCCCATCAGCATTTCGGTATTGCGTCGCGCGTGCCAGACCCGGCAGGTGCGGTTCGACAGGAACGGAACCTTGATCAGGCGGATATGCGGCAGGTCTTCGGGCAGGCCGGGACCGGTAGCGACGATCCCGATCATCTCTTTCTGGATCGGCAGCAGGCGGATGACCGTGGTTGTGACCCCGGACAGGCTGTGTTTCAGGTTGGGTGCGATCACCTCGATATCCTGCACGGGCCGTTCCTCCGGTTTCCAATCAGTCCAGGCTGTCCCGGCTGAATAGATAGATCACGCAGCCAATGGCAAGGGTCACGGCAAAAAAGCTGAAGATGGCCAGATAGGGCGCGGTGGCTCCGGTAGCGGCGTTTGCCGCATGGATACGCCCGGTCACGAATTGTGCAATGCCGACGCCTCCGATTCCAAACAGATTCAGCAAGGTGACCCCACGCCCAATCAGATGCGGCGGCACAAAGGCGCGGCCATGGGCCATGATAACCGGAAAGCTGGCCCCCAGAAACCCAATGACTGCCAGCAGCAGGACCGAGACCCAGACCGCGCTGTCGATCCACACACACAGCAGACCCAAAGCCGCAGCGCCCAGCGCGTTGCCGCCGAAGATCACCCATTTCCGCGTGCCCAGAATGCGATCCAGCGGACCGTAGGCAAAGGTCCCTGCAATCATCGCGGCCCCCATGATCAGCGTTGCAGTGCCGATCTGGGTGGTGCTGAGCCCAAAGACATCGTTCAGATAAGGACCGGCCCATAATCCACGCAGCGCGGCCGAGGGGGCGTAAGCCACCAGCATCAAGGGCAGGATCAGCCATAAGGCGGGTTCTTTGAGCAGGTCCAGAACCGATCCCTTATGCTCGGTTTCAACCTTGGCCGGGTCGCGCACGCTGATCCAGATGCCAAGGGCGACAACTGCAGAAACCAAAGCCAGGCCCAGCAGGGTGGCACGCCAGCCCAGTATTTCAGCCGCAAGAGCGGTTGGGTAGGAAGCGACCAGATTGCCCACCGATCCCACGCCCAGCATCACTGCTGCAAGCGTGGCAAACCGGGCGGGCGGATACTCGCGTGCAAAGATGAAATACGACGCCATCAGAACCGGAGAGCACCCAACCCCAATCAGCGCCATCGCAATACTGACGTGAACGGCGGACGTGGCCACGGCAAACACAACCGCCCCACCTGCACCGCCGACCAGCAGCAATACAGCAGCGGTCAGGCGCGGGCCGACCCGGTCCAGCGCCCAGCCGACCGGGATTTGCATGGCCGCAAAGACCAAAAACCAAAGGCCCGAGGCAAAGGCCAGATCTTCGGGCGTGGCGCCGATGTCGCGTTCCAGATCAAGGCTCAGGACCGCAAGGAACGCGCGAAAGAACTGGCTGAGGACATAGGCCAGACACAGTACAACCAGCCCAGATTTCATCTAACGTCCCCTTCAAATCTTGCGATCACTCCTTGGCATGTTGTGGTAAAACGCACAAGCGCGTGTAGAATGTTGCAGGTAACAGACATTGATCACGTTTGAGCTATCTGACCATTCAATTCAATCTGAGGGGGACCATGAAAGACCTCCATTCTGCATTTTACGAAAACCTGCCGCTGCTGCGCGATTTCAATCAGCTGGCGGATCCGTCCTCGTTTGCGGCTGTCCCGGATGAATGGGTTCTGGGCGTTGCCGATATCGTCGACTCGACCGGAGAGATTGCGCGCGGACGCTACAAGACCGTGAACATGGTGGGCGCGGCTGTGATCTCGGGCATGATCAACACGATGGATGGCAAACTGTTTCCTTATGTCTTTGGTGGAGACGGTGCCGGGCTTGCCGTGCCGCCCAGTGCCGCCGATCAGGCCCGCCAGACGCTTGCCGCGCTACGGCGCTGGGCTGAGGAAGAGTTTTCGATGCCGCTGCGGGCGGCGTTGGTGCCCGTGGCAGAGCTGCGCCAGGCGGGAAAGGATTTGCGCGTGGCCCGATATGCGCCATCGAACGGGGTCGACTATGCCATGTTCTCAGGCGGTGGTTTGGCCTGGGCCGAGGCACAGATGAAGGCCGGAGAGCATCAGGTGCCGCTGGCCGAGCCGGGTAGCCAGCCAGATCTGACTGGTCTGTCCTGTCGCTGGTCCAACAGCCCGGCGCAGCATGGGCGCATTGTCTCGGTTGTTGTGCAGCCCACGGCACAGGCCACCGAGCGCGACTTTGCCGATCTGGCGCAATCGGTCCTGCGTGCTTCGGACGGGTTGGACCGCGCAGGTCACCCAGTGCCTGAAAACGGACCGCCCATGACATGGCCGCCACCGGGTGTTGATCTGGATGCGCATGTATCGCGAACCGGTCGCAATCTGTTGCTGCAAAAGCTGATGCTGCTGGGTCAGAACCTGCTGATTGCGATCCTGTTCTGGACCAATAAGCGTATGGGTCAGTTCGAGCCCGAGCACTATAAGCGGATGGTCAGTCGCAATGCCGATTTCCGCAAATTCGACGATGGGCTGAAGATGACGCTGGATTGCGACGATGCCACGCTGCACCAGATCGAACATATGCTGGAAGAGGCGCGAGGTCGCGGCAAAATCAGATTTGGCCTGCATGCACAGGATGAGGCGATGATGACCTGCTTTGTGCCCGCCGCCACGCGAGATGATCACGTTCATTTCGTTGATGGTGCATCCGGCGGGTATGCGCAGGCGGCGGCTTTGATGCGGGGCTAGTGCTAGCAGGACTTCCATCGCGCCGACAGTGCGCGCGCTGCGTTGGCCAGAAGCATGACATCTATGCCAACCGCCAGGAACAGTGGATCCATGTCCAGATAGGCTTGGGTTGCCTCATCATTGGTGCCCAGAATCCCCGGCGCTTTGCCTGCGGCCCTGATCCGTTTCATCGCGTCGGCGATGGTTGCGCGCACTTCGGGCGCGGCGCTGTTGCCCTGATAGCCCATATCGGTCGACAGATCAGCGGGCCCGATAAAGACTCCATCAATCCCGTCGACCTGTAAAATTTCGTCCAGCGCAGCCATTCCAGCTCGGTTTTCTACTTGCACCAATAGGCAGATTTCCTGATCGGCGGTCTGTATGTAGTCTTGGGTTGATCCATACATCGTCGCCCGCGCGGATGTCGCGCCAACACCGCGTGCACCCTCGGGTGGATAACGGCAAGCACGTACCAGCTTTCGTGCCTGTTCTGCGCTTTCCACAATCGGCACCAGAATGGTCTGCGCGCCCGCATCCAGAACCATCTTGATCAGCCAGGTCTCACCCACCGGGACGCGGACGACGGGATGAGACGGGCTGTTGGCTAAGGCGATCAACTGATCCCGGATCGACCGGATATCATTGGGCGCGTGCTCTCCATCAATGACCAGCCAGTCGAACCCTGTGGTTCCCATAACTTCGGCAGTGGTGGGTTCGGCAAAGCTCATCCAGCAGCCGATCTGCCGTTGGCCCTGTGCCAGAGCCTGTTTGAACGTGTTCTTTGGGGCGGGCATTTTGCGCTGTCCTGTATGAGACTCTTGAGATTCTGCTACATTCTGTCATGCAGTCTCGGTCAATATCCATAGCTTTTGGAAACAAACCGCTTGAGATTTCAAGCAATCGCATTCCCGAGGCATTGCCGCAGACCTTGGCTGGAACTCGGCAAGCGCCGATCCGCCAATACCGTGGTAAGGTTAAACATGGCCGATGATTTACCGTTAACTTCAAGATCTTTACCCATCGCGCTGTTGCGGGCGCGGGAAAAGGTGATGGGGCCAATTCGTGCGCTGTTGGTGGATGCCGGTGTCACCGAACAACAATGGCGGGTGTTGCGTGTCTTGAACGAAGAAGGGCCGCAAGAGCCGACGCATATTGCTGAACGCGCCTGCCTGCTGTTGCCCAGCCTGACCCGTATTCTGCAAACGCTAGAGCAGAAAAACCTGATCTTGCGCCGCCGCCATCCTCAGGATGGTCGTCGTCAGATTGTCGAAATCAGTGATGCGGGTGTTCAGATCATTCACGCTAATTTGGCCGTGAGTGTGGAACAGGCCAAACGGGTGCGCAGCCAGCTTGGCCCCGACAAGCATGAAATGCTGCTGGATCTTCTCAATGAACTCAATGATCTGGAAAGCTAAGATCTGGTCCGGCCTTAGGTTTATGACCCCGTCGGAGATGGTAGGGGGAACTCTCCGACGGGGTTTGGCCAGACCCGGACTGGATATGTGCCTGGCCCGTGCTTCGAAGACGTGCAGAACCGAAAATTGGTTCGTTACCGAGGCTTAGGATCCAGGGGGATGGACCTAAACCTTTGCGTGTGCTCCGAAGCGGTCATGCTCACTTGCCGACTTGCTGTCTGGTCCGCAAGTGGTTTCTTTTCGTCGCTTTGATCGTGCTGTTTGTCCGGCATTCCAACGATCCGGTTCTGGCGGTTGATAAAGCGCTCTGCACCAGATCGCGCAGAGCCAAATAGATTGGTTCATTACTTTGGCAACCAGCGTTCTGGGGCGAACAGGATGGTATCCAAGCACTTTTCGTCAAATGGCGATGTGCAGATTCTGGGGCCCATCGCAGGTATCGAACTGCGCCGGGGGTCAAAAAGCGCATCCGATGTGTATATCTAAAACCGATTCCTCGGGATTCGGGAAACAATTCGTTTCCAAATTGTCAAAATTGGGCAGTTCCGTGCCGAATTTACAGAGAGAGCTGGGTAAAAACCGGCGGATTTCTGCGGGTTGCGGGATTGGTCTTGTGAATTAAGATGCGCGCAAACATCCATGAGGGCCCATCATGACCGACCATTTGTTCCCGATTCCGGATATCCTTGGCATCCCAGTGCAGGGTGAAACGGCCCGGTATCCGGTTGGTCGGATTTTCTGCGTTGGTCGCAACTATGCTGCCCATGCAGCCGAGATGGGGCATGAGGTGGATCGTGAAGCGCCATTCTATTTCACCAAATCCGCGTCGAACGCCATTCTGACCGGCGCGACCGTGCCATATCCGCCGGGCACCGAGAATTTCCATCACGAAATGGAATTGGCCGTTGCCATTGGTAGATCGGTGTTCAAAGCGACCAGCGCTCAGGCCTGGGATGCGGTTTATGCCTATGGTTGTGCGCTGGATATGACGCGCCGCGATCTGCAAATCCGTGAACGCAACAAACAGCGCCCTTGGGATTTGGGCAAGGATTTAGAGAATGGAACGGTTTTTGCACCGCTGACCCGTGCTACCGAATGGGCTCCAGACGATAGCAAGCGCATTCATCTGAGCGTCAATTCCGAACTCCGTCAGGACGCGACCCTGCAAGAGCTGATCTGGAAGATCGATGAGGTCATATGCCATTTGTCCGGCTATTATCATCTCCGTCCCGGAGACCTGATCCTGACAGGAACGCCTGCCGGCGTCGGGCCCGTAGTTGCGGGGGATATGATCGAAGGTGGCATTGACGGGCTTGCACCGCTTCGGCTGACCCTGAGCAACGCGGAATAGGGTCTATTTTGGCTCTTTCAACCAATCTTGTGAAAAGCTAACACGATCCAGGTCCGTAAATCTGCGAACCCGATCCAACTCGGCCTCTAGGCGGCGAGTGCGCGCGTCAGACCATCGGATGGTGCGTTCCGGCCAAAGGGCACGCACGCGCAGTTCGCCCGCATCCCGATGCGCTTTCATATCGATCCGCCCAATTGGCTTGTCGCCCTCAAGCAATGGGAACACGTAGTAGCCATAGGTCCGTTTCGCCTCTGGCACAAAAACCTCGATCCGATAGTGAAAACCAAACAGCCGCTCGGCTCGGTTCCGGTCACGTAGCATCGGATCAAACGGGCTGAGCACGCGGATGCGTCCGGTTGGCTGGGGCAGGTCCGCCACATCATCGATCAGGTCGGGTCGTGCGAAAAGCTTGCGCATTCGCCCGTCAACACAGGCAATCTCAATTTCCTCCAAAGCACCGGATTTCAGCGCATTAGCGCACCAATCTTTGGCCTCCGCCGGGCTGACCGTATCCCAGAACGCAGCGATCTCACCTGAAGTGGCGAAGCCAAGCCGGTCCAGCGCGGCATTGCAAAGCCAATCGACGGTCGCCTCAGCGTCACATGGGTGTTGACCGGGGCACAGATGCGTCTCGATCACCCGCTCCGTCAGGTCATAGCGTTTTTGAAACCCGTCGCGCCCGACCACGGTCAGCGCGCCGGAGCGCCACAGAAACTCAAGCGCCGTCTTGGAGGGATGCCAATCCCACCACCCGCCGGACCCTTTCTTTTCGTCCTTCCCGACATCGGATGAGGACACCGCACCATGGTCTCGGATATGGGTCAGCACCGTCTCGAACTGCTGTTCGAACCCATCCCGGCGCCAGTTCTTCCACCGCGACTTCAACAGATCAGCATCACGCAGAAACCGCAGATGCCAATGACGGTAATACTCCATCGGGATGACAGCGGCGTCATGGGTCCAATGTTCAAACAACGCCCGATCGCGTTCATAGAGGCGTTTCAGATTCCCGCTGCGATAGCTGGGCCTGCGCGAGAACAAGATCATGTCATGGGCGCGGGCGACGGTGTTGATACTGTCGAGTTGAACAAAGCCCAGCCGCTGGATTAGCTCCAACAGGTCTGCTCCTTTGGAAGGTCCCGCAGGCGGTTCGGCCAGCGCATGACGATCCATAAAGATCGCCCGCGCGGCGCGGTTGTCCAGTTGCCGCAGTGCCATCGGCCTAGCGCCGTTTCAGCGTATCGCCAAAGCTAATCTTGGGGGTCAAGGTCACGCGGGTCTCAATCTCAGACTCCGGGTCCTTGAGCCGTTCCGCGATGATTTCGGCCGCTTGCCGACCAATCTCCAACCGACAGGCATCCATCGTTGCCAGTTTGCGCGGTAGGCCTTGCAACAGTTCCACATTGTTAAACCCGGCCAGACCGATCTGTCCGGGAATATCGATGCCCTGCTCCAGTAGATACAACAGACCACCTGCCCCGATCATGTCGTTGGAATAATAAAGAAAATCCAAATCGGGTGAGCGTTCCAACATGGTCTGTGTCATCTCGCGGCCCTTGGCGAGCGCTGAACCGCCGGAATAGAATTCCCGATCCTCGATCTCGATCCCTTTCTTGCCGAGCACTTCGGTGAAGCCTTCAAACCGCTTTCGCGCGCGATGGTCCAACGGCATCTTGGTGCCCATGAAACCGATATGTTCATAGCCCGCTTTCAGGATCGCCTGCGCCATCTCGCGGCCCGCGCGACGATGGGAAATTCCGACCATCGCATCCACCGGTTTGCCGTCGGTGTCCATGATCTCGACCACCGGAATGCCAGATGAATCCAGCATGGCGCGTGCTGCCTCGGTATGCTCCAGCCCCGCTATGATCACACCCGAAGGCCGCCACGAGAGCATCTCGTACAGCACCTTCTCTTCTTTCTCGGGCAGGTAGTCGGTGACGCCAACGACGGGTTGCAATTCGGTGTCTTCCAGGACTTGATTGACGCCGGTCAGCACTTCGGGGAACACCATGTTCGACAGCGACGGGATGATTACCGCCACCAGGTTAACCCGGCTGGACGCCAGCGCGCCCGCGATTTTGTTGGGGACATATCCCAGCTCTTTCGCGGCGGCCAAAACACGTGTGCGGGTGGCGTCGGACACATCCCCACGATTGCGCAGGACCCGACTGACCGTCATCTCTGAGACCCCCGAAGCCTCGGATACATCGCGAAGGGTCAGCGGGCGTTTGGTTTCAGTGTTCACGAGAGGCACCTGCGTTGTTGTTTTGCCCGATGGTAGCGTGAACAGGTCGACGTGTACAACAATTGTGCAAAGGCAATGACAACCGCGAAATTCCCGGTTACAGAAGGCCTCAAGCGGCCCCGTGGCTCAACTGGATAGAGCAGCCCCCTCCTAAGGGGCAGGTTGCAGGTTCGAATCCTGCCGGGGTCGCCATTGTTACTGCACCACAGGCTCAGCAAACCTACCGCGGGTCCGGTTGGCGAAGGCGACCAGGGACAGCATTACTGGGACTTCGACAAGGACGCCCACCACTGTTGCCAATGCAGCGCCCGAGTTCAGACCAAACAGGCTGATGGCCACTGCGACGGCCAGTTCGAAGAAGTTGGACGTGCCTATCATGGCACAGGGTGCCGCGATGCGGTGGGGGACTTTCAGAGCATAGGCCGCGCCGTAGGCCAGGGCAAAGATGCCGTAGCTCTGGATCAGGATCGGGATGGCGATCAGGAGGATGACCATGGGCTTGGACAGGATCGTCTGCCCCTGAAGGCCGAACAGGATGACCACGGTAGCGATTAGGCCCATGATGGACCATGGTTTTGCCCGTGCAGAAAACGTGTCGATTGCGTCTTGTGATCCCAGCTTCCGGCGTGTGAGCAGCCCGGCGATCAGTGGCAGAACGACATAAAGGACAGTGGCCAGAACCAATGTCTGCCATGGGACAGATATGTCGGTCACACCAAGCAGAAAGGCTACGATCGGTGCGAAGGCTACCACCATGATCAGATCGTTCACTGAGACCTGCACCAGCGTATAGGTCGCATCGCCCTTGGTCAGCTGTGACCAGACGAAGACCATCGCGGTACAAGGCGCTGCGCCCAGCAGGATCAAGCCTGCGGTGTATTGGGCGGCATCCTCGGGTTCGATCCAAGGCGCAAAGACATAGTCAAAGAACAGAACGGCCAGGAGGGCCATAGTGAAAGGTTTGATCAACCAGTTGACCACTAGCGTCACAATCAGGCCTTTTGGTTGGCGTGCGACACCGGCGACCGCTCGGAAATCCACGCCAACCATCATCGGGTAGACCATTGCCCAGATCAGAACGGCGACAACCAGGTTGACGCTTGCGAATTCGGCTGAGGCGACCAACCCGACCAGACCGGGTGCTGCCAGTCCGATCAGCACGCCGCCGACCATGGCGAGGGCGACCCAGATGGTCAGATAGCGCTCGAAGATGCTCATGAATATGCCTCAGTTGTTTGGTCGGTCAGCTTGCCCGAAGTGAGCGCTGCAAGGGCCACCATGACAGCCGCTGTGCCCAGCACAAGGGGCAGGCCGCCGACCTGATAGGTAGAGCCGGACAGCACGGTGCCCAAAAGGCGCCCCGTCGCGTTGGCCATGTAGTAGAAGCCGACATCCATCGTGACCCGCTCGGACTTGGTGAAGGCGAGGATCAGATAGGAATGCAGGGATGAGTTGACGGCGAAGATTGCTCCAAACACCAGAAGGCCCAAAACCAACGTGATCGTCAGCCATGTCTCCGGCCCCTCTGGCAGCAAAACTACTAGTGTTAGAGCCGCAGGAACGCAGAAAAGCATGGCGGCCCAGCTGCGCGCGGCGCGGATCAAATCCCCCTCGGACCGGTCTGAGGCCCGCAGGATCTTGGGCGCGTTGGCCTGAATAACGCCATAGAGGATGATCCAGAAGGCCATAAAGGTGCCGATCATGAAAAAGGCGGCGCGGTTGCCCTCTTCGGTGCCATCCGAGAGGACGGCGTAGAAATAGATCGGGATGCCGACCACGAACCACACGTCGCGGGCACCGAAAAGAAAGACCCGCGCGGCGGACAGCCAGTTGACGTTGGCAGATTTCGAAAAGACCTCAGAGAACTTCGCGCCCTTGCGCCCTTTGGGCAGGCCGGAGGGCATGAAGCGGATGACGGCGAACAGGATCACCGCCAGAACGACTGCCATCACGATGATCGCCGCCTGAAAGCCCAGCGTTGCCAGCATCGCCGCGCCCAACAGGAAGCCTAGCCCTTTGACGGCGTTCTTTGATCCGGTCAGCACCGCCACCCAGCGAAACAGCCCGCCGCCCTCGGTCGGGGCCAGCAGTTTCACCGCGGATTTCGAGGACATCTTGGCCAGATCCTTGGCCACTCCGCTTGCGCCTTGCACGATCATGACGAAGGCCACAGATGCGCCAATCGCCCAATTAGGGTCTAGTTGCGTCAACGCGAGCAGCGCCACCACCTGCAACCCAAGCCCGGCATAGAGCGTCGAGGTCAAGCCAAACCGCGCCGCGATCCAGCCCGCTGCAAGGTTCGTCACCATCCCGGCGATTTCATAGAGGACAAACAGGTAGGCGAGCTGCACCGGCGAGAAACCCAGCGTGTGAAAGTGCAATAGCACCAGCATCCGCAAGGCTCCGTCGGTCAGCATAAAGGCCCAATAGGCCGCCGTGACCGCGATATAGGCCGACAGCCCCTCGGGCCGATCGGTCACAGCGAGGCCCCAACCATCAGCGCCACATCGACCAGGCGGTGGGCATAGCCCATCTCGTTGTCATACCAGGCATAGATTTTCACCTGTGTCCCGTTCACCACCATGGTCGACGGCGCATCAACGATCGAAGAGCGTTCGTCATTGGTGTAGTCGGTTGACACCAGCGGACGGGTCTCATAGCCCAGAATGCCATTCAATTCACCTTCGGCGGCGGCTTTGAAGAAGGCGTTGACCTCTTCGACAGTGGTTTCACGCTCAACCTCGAACACGCAGTCGGTCAGCGACGCGTTCAACAGCGGCACCCGCACCGCATGGCCGTTCAGACGCCCCTTGAGTTCAGGGTAGATCAGCGTGATCGCCGTGGCCGAGCCGGTTGTGGTCGGGATCAGAGAGTTCAGCGCAGACCGCGCCCGGCGGAGGTCCTTGGCGGGGCGGTCCACGATGGTCTGTGTGTTGGTCACGTCATGGATTGTGGTCATCGAGCCGTGGCGGATGCCCAGGTTCTCGTGGATGACCTTCACCACCGGGGCCAGACAGTTCGTCGTGCAGGAGGCTGCAGTTACGATCTGATGGGTCGCCGGATCGTAGATGTTGTCATTCACACCCATCACGATATTGGCGGTCGGGCCGTCCTTGACTGGGGCTGAGACGACAACTTTTTTCGCACCAGCTTCGAAATAAGGGGCCAGCTTTGCCTCGGTCTTGAAGACACCGGTGCAGTCGATCACCACATCAACGCCGTCCAGCGGCAGGGCGCTCAGGTCCTTGGTGCCGATGAAGGGCAGCCGGGTGCCGTTGATGGTGACGCTGTCGTCATCATGCTCGAAAGTGGCATCCCAGCGGCCATGGACGGTGTCGAATTCCAACAGATGCGCGTGCATCTCGGCGTCTCCGACCGCGTCATTGATCCAGGCGATCTTGGCGCCTTTTTCCAACAGCGGTTTCAGGGCCAGCTTTCCTATACGGCCCAGGCCATTCACAGCATAAGTGGTCATTTTAGTCTCCGACAGAGGTTCTGCCGATTTCATCGACAGCAGATTGTAGGGCGATCCGGTCAAGGCTTTCGACCGGCAAAGAGGTGAAAGCTTCGATCCGGCGCTTCAGCGCGCCATATGCGGTTTGGAAAGCTAGGCTTTTCTCGGCATCTGTTCCGGTTGCTTTGACTGGGTCTTCCATGCCCCAATGGCCGCTGATCGGTTGGCCCTCCCAGGCGGGGCATTCCTCGTTCGCTGCCCTGTTACAGACGGTAAAGACAAAATCCATCTGTGGTGCCTCAGCCGTGGCGAACTCGGACATATGCTTTGAACGCAGGACCGAGGTATCGTGACCCTTATCGTGCAAGACCTGCACGGCAAATGGGTTCAGCTCGGACGCGGGTTGCGTTCCTGCGGAATAGACGGTGAACCGATCCCCACCCATCTGGCGCAGCAGCGATTCAGCAAAGATCGAGCGCGCAGAGTTTCCCACGCACAGAAACAGAACGTTGAACTTGCGGTCAGTCATTTCGCCTTTTCCTTTTGTTGAAGGCATACAGAGATCAGGCCGCCCTCGGCAGCAATCGACGATCAGGAAATCCAGCATCCCCTGCACATTCTTCATGTCGATGGAGTAGAGCAGCGACGTGCCAGAACGTTGCTGTGTCACCAACCCGGACCGCTGCAGCGCGTTCAGATAGTTCGACATGGTGCTGGGCTTGATATCCAGCTCAGATGCCAGCTCACCTGCCGGCACGGTGTCAGGAAACCGACGCATTAACATGCGAAACACGGTGATGCGTTGTGGGTGGCCCAGAATGGCCAGCTGATCTGTGATTCTTTCTATCATACTTCATGAATTATCGAAATAATGTCGGCCGATCAATCCAAGTTCGACCTCTTTACAGAACTTTCATAAACCGAGGTGCCCGCTGATTTTCCATGCATATGCATCTGGACTTGCAGGCCCGATCATGACGGTCTAAATGACGCTCCGCACCCGGGCGTATCCTGTCAGGGCGACCATAGGTGCCGCTGTAGCTCAGCTGGTAGAGCACGTCATTCGTAATGATGGGGTCGGGGGTTCGAGTCCCTTCAGCGGCACCAAAAACTGGCTTTAAAGCACTCACCGAAGCGATCGAACGAATGTGACGCAACGTCCGAACTTAAGGCCGTTTGGTTAGAAAGTTGACGTAAACGTAAGCTTTCGAATGAAAATTTTGACTAACCGGTCAACAAACGCAAAAACTGGCGGAATTCCATACCTTCCACGGTCAAATAAAACTCGTAGATGCGCCGTGTCGCTGCGGGTTCCGCTCACTCACAAAATTTCCTTGAGCCACTTCCCCCTCACGGTTCGGAAACGACCCGCAGCGACCTCATTGATTAAGAAATACACGCGCTGGAGTCTAACAATGTCGATTAAGTCGCTTCTGAACCAATGGTTGGAAAACAAAACAGTCCGTATTTCCATACCGGGAAATCTTGCTCCTGACTCATCTGATGACGAGCGTTTCGATGAGGGCCTAGACCAATCGGAAACCAAAGCTCTTTTTCATAGCGTGCTCCATGAGAAGCAAAACGATGGAATTGACGGTCGCAGATAAGCCTGCGAGCGTTGCACCCAAGCTCAGCTTAGCGCTTACGCGCGTTTTTCGCCGATCGATGCGACGCCCAGAACATCTAAGACTTTCGCCTCGATATGCTCGGCATTCATACCCGCCACGGCATACATGTCAGCCGGGCTGGCCTGATCGACAAAGATGTCGGGCAAAACCATTGATCGGTATTTCAGGCCCCGATCAAACACCCCTTCATCCGCCAACAATTGCGCTACGTGGCTCCCGAACCCGCCCACAGCGCCTTCTTCAATAGTGATCAGCGCCTCGTGCGTTTCCGCCAGACCCAGAATCAGATCGCGATCCAGTGGCTTAGCGAAACGGGCATCTGCGATGGTGGGTGTGATCCCCCGCGCGGCCAGCGACTCGGCGGCTTTCTGCACCTCTGCGAGGCGTGTGCCAAAGGAGAGCAATGCCACGCGCGCGCCTTCCTGGATCATGCGGCCTTTGCCGATCTCCAGCACCTCTCCGCGTTCGGGCAGGTCAACGCCCACACCTTCGCCACGTGGATAGCGGAACGCGATGGGGCCTTCGTCATGTGCGACTGCGGTGGCCACCATATGCATCAGTTCCGCCTCATCTGCGGCGGCCATGACAACCATACCTGGAAGGTTTGATAGGTAGGCAATGTCAAAGGACCCTGCATGGGTTGCGCCATCGGCACCGACCAGCCCGGCGCGGTCGATGGCAAAGCGGACAGGTAGGCGCTGGATCGCCACATCATGCACCACCTGATCGTATCCGCGCTGTAAGAAAGTCGAATAGATCGCGCAGAAGGGTTTCATCCCGCCCGCCGCCAGCGCTGCCGAGAAGGTCACCCCGTGCTGTTCTGCAATCGCCACGTCGAAACAGCGCGATGGGTAGCGTTCCGCAAACAGGTTCAGCCCGGTGCCGTCTGGCATCGCCGCCGTGACGGCGACGATCTTGTCATCGCGCGCGGCCTCTTCCACCAGCGTCTTACCAAAGACCGACGTATAAGATGGTGCGTTCGATGGCGCCTTTTTCTGCTCACCCGTCACCACATCGAACTTGGCGGTGGCGTGACCCTTGTCGCGGGCTTGCTCGGCGGGGGCGTAGCCTTTGCCCTTCTTGGTCAGAACATGAATAAGGATCGGACCCGTCGCACGCGCTTTGACCGTGCGGAGCACCGGCAGCAATTGGTCCAGATCATGCCCGTCGATTGGACCGAGATAGGAAAAGCCAAGCTCCTCAAACAAAGTGCCGCCAACGGCCATGCCTTTCAGCATCTCCTTGGCGCGCTTGGCCCCTTCGCGGAATGGCTCGGGCAGCAGCGACACCGCACCCTTAGCAGCGGCTTTCAGATCGTGAAACGGTTCCTCGGCATAGATGCGCGATAGGTAGTTGGACAGCGCGCCAACGGGCGGCGCGATACTCATCTCATTGTCGTTCAGAATCACGATCAGGCGCTTTTTCAGGTGGCCCGCATTGTTCATCGCCTCAAAGGCCATACCCGCCGACATCGAGCCATCGCCGATCACCGCAATCGCATCGCCCAGCCCTTCGGGTGTGACGCCGCCCAGATCGCGCGCAACCGCAAAACCAAGCGCTGCACTGATCGAGGTTGAGCTATGCGCAGCCCCAAAGGGGTCATAGGGGCTCTCGCTGCGTTTGGTGAATCCGCTGAGGCCATCTTTCATGCGCAACGTTCGAATGCGATCACGTCGTTCGGTCAGGATTTTATGCGGATAGCACTGGTGCCCCACATCCCAGATGATCTTGTCGCGGGGTGTGTCGAACACGGCGTGCAGCGCGGTGGTCAGTTCGACCACGCCCAGTCCCGCACCCAGATGGCCGCCGGTGACGGACACGGCGGAAATCGTCTCGGCCCGTAATTCCTGCGCCACCTGATGCAACTGCGTGTCCGAGAACTGCTTGAGGTCGGCAGGACGGCTCACAAGATCCAGCAGAGGCGTGTTCGGGCGATCAGACATTTAGCGCGTTCCTGACTTAGCTGTCCCGGGCAATAACGAAGCGGGCGGCATCCTTCAAGGTTTCGGCCCTTGGTCCATATCCATCCAGCGCGGCGCAAGCCCGATCCACCAGTTCTGCCGCACGGGTTTTGGCGGGGCCCAACCCAAGCAGCGACACAAACGTGGCTTTGCCCGCATCCGCATCTTTCTGCAGCCGTTTTCCGGCGCGCTCCGCATCACCTTCCACATCCAAGATGTCATCTGCAATTTGAAAAGCAAGGCCAAGGGCTTGGGCATATTGGCGCAAGGCGGACGGATCGGCCTGTGCCAGCCGTGCACCGGCACAGGCAGACCATTCAATCAAGGCGCCAGTTTTGCCTGCTTGCAAATGGGTGATCGCCTCAAGCGACAAAGGCTCCGCCGCCGATTCAGCAGCGATATCCAGCGCCTGACCCATAACCATGCCCTGCGCACCGCTGGCTTTGGCCAGCGTCAGGGCCAGATCCGCACGAATTTCGGCATTGCCCACCTCAGGGCGTGTGCACAGCTCAAAGGCCAGTGTCTGCAGCGCGTCTCCGGCCAGAACCGCCGTTCCTTCATCCCATTTCACATGGGTTGTGGGGCGCCCGCGCCGCAGGTCATCATCATCCATGCAGGGCAGATCGTCGTGGACCAGTGAATAAGCGTGCAGTGCTTCAATCGCCGCGGCGGGCCAGATCGCGCGCGCCTCGTCCACGTCATGCAGGCGGGCGCTTTCCAGCACCAAAAACCCCCGCAAGCGCTTACCGCCACGAGTGGCATAGCCCATGGCCCGCGTCACGTCGAAATCATCGAAGCCCTTCAGCACATGTTCAAACTGCGCCTGAATCTGCGCGGCGTCCTGTGCCAGCCTGTCCCGAAACATTTACTGACCGTCGACAGGTGTCGTCCCGGTCGGCTGGCCGCCCGCGTCCAAAGTGATCGCGGCGACCTTCTCTTCGGCCCGCTTCAACTCATCTTCGCAGCGTTTCTTCAGGGCCGCTCCGCGTTCATAGAGCGCAATTGACTGATCCAGAGCCACGTCGCCGCGTTCCAACTGGCCGACTACAGCTTCAAGCTCTTTCATCGCCTGTTCAAACGTCATCTGTTCAACGGGAGTATCGGTCATTGTGCTGCCTTCATCAGTTCTTCCACATGGGCGCGCGTCGCCTCGGCCAGTGCGTTCAGATCATACCCGCCTTCCAGAGTCGAGACGATACGGCCTTCACAAACCTCATCGGCGATCTTGCACAGCTCAGCGGTGATCCATGCAAAATCGCCGGTGGACCAGTTCAGATTGGCCAGCGGATCGTCCTGATGGGCGTCAAACCCGGCTGAGATGATGATCAACTCAGGCCTGAACGCACGCAGACGCGAAAACGCCTGCGCTTCATAAGCCGCCCGCATCTCAGACCCACCCGTGCCCGGGGCCAGTGGTATGTTCACAATGGTTTCATATGCACCAGTCTCATCCGGTCGTCCCGATCCGGGCCATAGGGGCATCTGCTGGCTGGTAATCACCAACGCGCGCTTCTCGTCCCACAGCAGATCCTGCGTACCATTGCCATGATGCACATCGAAATCAACCACGGCGACGCGGCTTAACCCGTGATGATCCAGCGCATGTTTCGCTGCAAGCGCCGCATTACCGAACAGGCAAAACCCCATCGCCTTGTCCGTTTCCGCATGATGCCCCGGCGGCCGGATCGCGCAAAACGCGTTCGAAACCTCTCCCCCAAGCACCAGATCGACCGCCCGTACGACGGCGCCCGCCGCGCGATAGGCCGCATCGACCGAGCCCGGAGACATAAAGGTATCCCCATCAATCTGCGTATAGCCCTCAGCCGGACGCGCTGCGCGAATATCCCGGATGTGGTCTTCGGGATGGACCCGCAGCAAATCATCATCCGCCGCCATCGGGGCCGTCCTGCGGTCCAGATCCAAAGGCTCCAGCGCATGAAGAATATGCTCCAGCCGCGCCACCCGCTCGGGATGCCCGTCCGGCGTCACGTGCCCAAGACAATCGGCATGGGTCAACAAGGCAGTCTTCATCGGGATCCCTTCTTCGTCTGGCTAAAAATATCCTCGCCGAAGGCATAAAATCGCCGCGCAGCGGCTAAATCAATCCGGCGCCAGCATATACCCTGCGCCCCGGACCGTCTGCAAATACCGAGGCTGCTTTGGGTCCTGCTCGATTTTGCGACGTAACCGTGTGATCTGTACATCCACCGCGCGTTCCTGCGCTTGTCCCTTGTCGCGGCCCAGATCCTCAACCAGTTTTGCCCGGCTGATCGGCTCACCCGGCTGGGCCGAGAATATCTTCATCAACTGGCTTTCTGTTGCGGTCAGACGCACCGGGTCTTCACCCTGCCACATCTCGCCGCGTTCGATGTCATATCGGATGGGTCCAAGGGACAGAATCTTCGCCGCTGCATCCTGAGCCGGCGCTTCCGGCATGCGGCGCAAAATGGCGTTGATGCGCAGCAGAAGCTCTTTGGGCTCAAACGGTTTGGCCAGATAGTCATCCGCCCCGGCTTCCAAACCGGCAATCCGATGCTCGGTTTCACCTCGGGCGGTCAATAGCAGGATCGGAGTGCTATGGGTTTCGCGCAGTGCCTTGGTCAGGCTCACGCCGTCCTCACCGGGCATCATCACATCCAACACGATCATGTCGAAATCCAACCCGGACAGAACCCGCCGCGCATGGGCCGCATCGCGGGCCGCCGTCACCAGAAACCCGTTCCGCATCAGAAACTTCTTTAACAGATCGCGAATGCGCTCGTCATCATCGACGATCAGCAGATGGGCGTCCATATCACTCATGAGGTCGTATCCCGCAACTTCGTGTAAGCATGACGCATATCAGCATCCATCATCGCTTCAAGAACTTTACGAAATCCAGCGACGGCTTCGGGCCCCGCATCCTTATATGCGGCACGCATCCGGGCGCGCTGGGCGTCGGACAATGTCGCCTCTAGCGCATGGCCTTTTTCGGTTAGGAACAGATGCCGCTCGCGCTTGTCAACGGTTCCAACTCGGCTTTCGACCATACCATCCTCGATCAATGTCCGTAGCACACGGTTCAGGGATTGCTTTGTCACACCCAGTATGGCCAGCAGGTTGTTGACTGTCGTACCCGGTGCGCGATTGACGAAATGGATCGCCCGATGGTGGGCGCGGCCATAAGACATCTCGGACAGGATGCGATCGGGATCAGCAGTAAAGCCGCGATAGGCAAAGAACATGGCCTCGATCCCCTGCCGCAACTGCTCATCAGTAAGAAACAACAGGCTTTCGCCCCCAAACTTCGGGGCGGGGCGGATTTCGGACATATCATGCCTCATGCGTTACACGGCTCCGAGTTTATGTCAGCGTTATTGACATTCCAAGGGCAGACAGGTATCGAATCGCAGTTTTTGCGCAAGATTGTGTCCGCATCGGACCTAAATAGCGCAACAATCGGAAATTCAACCCAAAGCTGGAGGTTTCGCATGGCGGGGTATGATGATCGTGATGGCACCATCTGGATGGATGGCAAACTGGTGCCCTGGCGTGAGGCGAACGTACATATTCTAACCCACGCGATGCACTATGCGTCCTCGGTGTTCGAGGGTGAGCGTGCCTATAACGGCAAGATCTTCAAAAGCCGCGAACATTCCGAGCGTCTGATCGCATCGGCTGAGGCTTTGGACATGCCGATGCCCTATTCGGTCGATGATATCGAAGCCGCCAAGGAAGAAACCCTGAAAGCCAGCGGTCTGACGGACGCTTATGTACGAGCGCTGGTCTGGCGCGGATCGGGTGAGGATATGGGCGTGGCCTCGGCCAAGAACCCAGTGCGCATGGCCATCGCGGTCTGGCCTTGGGGGGCCTACTATGGAGATGCCAAGATGCAGGGCGCCAAGTTGGACATCGCGGAATGGAAGCGCCCCAGCCCTGAAACCATCCCAGTACACGCCAAAGCGGCAGGCCTGTACATGATCTGCACGATCTCAAAGCACAAGGCCGAAGCCAAGGGGTGTTCCGACGCGCTGTTCATGGATTGGCGCGGCTATGTGGCCGAGGCAACCGGTGCGAACGTGTTCTTCGTCAAGGACGGAGAGGTGCACACCCCGCTGGCCGATTGCTTCCTGAACGGCATTACACGTCAGACCGTGATTCAAATGCTGAAAGACAAAGGTCTGACCGTCCATGAACGCCGTATCAAGCCCGAAGAAATGGCGGATTTTGAACAGTGTTGGCTGACCGGCACAGCGGCCGAGGTCACGCCTGTAGGCCAAATCGGTGACTACACGTTTGAGGTGGGCGACATCACGCGTGAGATCGCCGAAGACTATGAGAAACTGGTGCGCGCCTAAGCAACGTTGAAGCATCAGCTCTGAACCCTCGCGTTAAGCGGGGGTTTTCATTGCGCATCGTTCAAGTTCTTGTGCAGATCGTTCAGACAGCTGGACGAATGCATGAGCCGTTGTAGGTTACACCCATGCTAGACCTGCTGAGCGATATCCTGACACGCCTGTCCCTAAGGGGAACGTTCTACTTCCGAACCTCTTTCACGCCACCCTTCGGTGTCCAGGTGCCATCCTATCAGAATGTGGCGCGCTTCCACTTTGTGCAACGGGGTGAGTTGAAGGTATTTGTCTCTAACACAGGCGAAACTGTGCGTCTTAAGCAAGGCGACCTAATCCTGATCCCCCACGGTTCTGCCCATGCACTGTTGTGCAACGAGGTTCAACCGGTGGATGCGTTGCCACTTGAACAGGTGCTGGAGGAGTCGGGCTATCAGGGGGACGGTGTGCTGGTCTACGGCGGTGAAGAGACCGGGCGTGACACTCAGTTGATCTGTGGTCACTTCTCATTCACGGGTCCGCCGGGGCGCCAAGGTACCGGCCATATGCTGATCGACCGCCTGCCACCTTACATCCTGATCGAGAACTATGGCGAAGAGGCCGGGGCCTGGATCGAAGCCACGCTTCGCATGATCGGGTCTGAGGTTAGCGGTGCGCGGATTGGCGGTGACTTGATCGCACTGAAACTCTCGGAAGTGCTGTTTGCGCAGGCGATCCGCGCCCATCTTGAACATCAAAGCCCTACGGATTCGGCTCTTGCCGGGTTTGCTGACCCTCGTATCTCGCGCGCGTTGACTGCATTTCATCAGGCGCCTGCGCAGGAGTGGAGCGTTGAGTCTCTGGCGCGTGAGGCGGGGATGTCACGCACTGCCTTCGCGCAGCTTTTTGCTGAGAAGATGGCGACCACGCCAATGCAATATCTGACCGATTGGCGCATGCAAATCGCTTGCCATGGCCTGACCGAGGCGCGCTGGAATGTGGCTGATGCGGCGGCAGAAGTTGGATATGCTTCCGAAGCCGCCTTTTCCCGTGTGTTCAAAAAACAGATCGGCTTGTCCCCGGCAGCCTATCGATCGATGCACTGATCGAACAGGTTTCTGAACGATCTGCACGATTTCGCGAACGATCCGGAATTCTGCGACCGAATACCTGCACCTAACTTGGGGCCATACCAACCCAGGAAAGGAAATCGCAATGTCTGTTCGCTTTGTCACCCGCTCTGTCCATGCATATCTGGACTATCCTGTTGCTATCGCTTTGATGGTGCTGCCCTTCGCGCTTGGACTGGGTCAATCCAATCCGCTGGCATTGTGGCTGTCTGTCGTCACCGGGGCGGCTGCCTTCGTGCTAACCGTGCTCACAGATCACCACCTCGGCATCTGGCGTGTGTTGCCCTACAAATTTCATCTGGCTGTCGATCTGCTGGTCGGCATTACATTCCTGTTTGCACCCAGCATGTTTGGGTTTTCGGGTCTGGACGCAGCATTCTACTGGCTGAACGGGGCTGCGGTGGTCGCGGTTATCTCGCTCAGCGCACCCGAACAACGCGTAGCTGCCTGAGCAGTTATCCACAGGGCTTCATAATATCATCGTGATAGTTTCAAGAAACTGAGCCGTCCGTTTTACAAATGGGCGGCTCACTGCGGCTTACCAATCGCGCGCCTTCGAACAGGTGTCCAGACAGGAGAGCCCCCATGACCAAATTCCTTCGCCCCAACCGTCGCATGTTTCTGGCTGGCAGCACCGCTGTTGCAGCTTCGCTGTCGATGCCAGCAATCAGCCGCGCGGCTTCGCGCCCGGTGTTTACCCATGGCGTTCAGTCGGGCGATGTGGACACAAGCTCTGGCATGATCTGGACCCGTACAGATCGCCCGGCGCGCGTGATGATGGAGGTTTCGACCACCGAGAGCTTTGCTGATGCCCGCCAATTGCCGCCAATGGATGCGATCCCAAACAGCGATTTTGCGGTTAAGCGTCTCATCGATGGGCTGCCCTCGGATCAGGATATCTTCTATCGTTTTGTGGCCGCTGATCTGAGCGATATCAATACCATATCAGAGCCTATTATAGGCCAGTTCCGCACCGCGCCGACCGCAAGGCGCAATATTCGGTTCGCCTGGTCAGGGGATACCGCCGGTCAAGGCTGGGGCATCGACGACGATGGAATGCGCACCTATGCGACCATGAGCCAGCACCGGCCCGATTTCTTCATCCATTCTGGCGATACCGTCTACGCCGATGGCCCGATGCAGGACGAGGTTGAAAAAGACGGGCAGGTGATCTGGAAGAACGCCACTCTGATCGATGAGAAACGCAAGGTTGCGGAAACACTGGATGAATTCCGCGCCCAGTGGAAATACAACATGATGGACGAACATGTGCGGGCGATGAATGCGGTATGCCCGACCTTTTTCCAGTGGGATGACCATGAGGTGGTGAACAACTGGTCGGATGCCAAAGACCTGATTTCCGATGACCGGTATTCCGAGAAATCGGTGCATGTTCTGCAAGCGCGCGCGGGACGCGCCTTTCATGAGATGACGCCGCTTCGGATCACACCGGCTGAACCCGGTCGGGTTTATCGCAAGATTTCATACGGTCCAATGCTGGACGTCTTCTTCCTGGATCTTCGCAGCTATCGCGGCCCGAACGGCCCGGCGATGGAAGATGAGATCACGGACCAGTCCCGCATTCTGGGCGCGGCACAGTTGGATTGGTTAAAGCGCGAACTTGCAGCATCACAAGCGACCTGGAAAGTCATCGCCTCGGACATGCCGATTGGCTTGATTGTCTGGGACAACTGGAAGGAACAGGCCGGGGCAGAGGCGATCTCGAACGGTGATAGTGGACCAGCCAAGGGGCGCGAGCTAGAGATTGCCGATCTGCTGCGGTTCATCAAAACCGCTGGCGTCGCCAACACTGTCTGGTTCACTGCGGACGTACACTATACAGCGGCGCACTACTATGACCCTAACAAAGCACAATTCCAGGATTTTGAGCCGTTTTGGGAGTTTGTGTCCGGCCCTCTGCACGCGGGAACCTTTGGCCCGAATGCGCTGGATGGTACCTTTGGTCCCGAGGTAAAATTTGTCAAAGCCCCGGCCGAAGGGCAGGGTGTCAACCTTCCCCCAAGCGCTGGTTTGCAGTTCTTTGGTCTGGTCGACATTGATGGTGCTACGCAACAGATGACGGTGCGCCTGATGGATCGTGCCGATACTGAGCTTTGGTCGGTGACTTTGGATCCGCAAGGTCAGTCCATCTGATACTTGTTTCCCTGTGACTTGCGCCCTCGTTGTTTTTCGAGGGCGTTTTTTCCTTGCAATAGTATACAAAAATAGTCAGATAAAAGCCAACGCCGGATTGTACCTTGTCCGGCCATGGGTTTCGGGGCGGTTTGCAGGCTTAGCGCGCAACTTGGTGATGGCGTGTCGCCGCTCCGAAAACGACCGCGTTGGGTTCTGGCATGGGCGATCCGCTTGAAGAGATCATTGCACGGCATGACGCTGCAACCGCTTGTGGCTGCAGCTGCTGCGACACTGACTTTGCAGCCTATTTCGACTGCACGAAACGCGAGAGCGCGATTTCTGAACGGCCCGAGGACGCGACACCACCTGAAAGCGCCACCTGCCGCATGGATTCGATACGCTACATCTTCGAAAATGTACTTCTAAGGCGCTTCGAATAAGGCAGGTGTGGCCCTCTCACATCCTGCCCGTCACGAAACCCCTTAGTAATCAACGCCCCGCTGTGCCTTGATGCCTGATTGGAAAGGGTGTTTTTCTTCGGTCATTTCAGTGACCAGATCGGCATAGTCACGCAGTGCTTGCGGCGCGTCGCGGCCCGTCAGGAAAACGCTAGTCTTATCCGACCGCGCCTTGAGACCGTCTAGTACACGCTCGACCGACAGGTATTCATACCGCAGCGCGATATTAATCTCGTCCAGAACTACCAGATCATAATCCCCGCTGGCCATCAGATCGCAGGCTTTGTCAAAGGCAGCGGTAGCGGCGGCAATATCGCGTTCGCGATCTTGTGTGTCCCAGGTAAAGCCTTCGCCCATCGTGTGCCACGTCACCAGATCGCGGTCTTGAAAGAACCGGCGCTCGCCCGTCTTCCACTTGCCTTTGATGAACTGAACAACGGCAACCTTTTGCCCCCAGCCCAGCGCACGGATCACAACACCAAAGGCTGCCGAGGACTTCCCCTTACCCTTGCCAGTATTAATCAGAACCAGGCCGCGCCCCGGATCGACCGCCTCGGACACTTTCTTGCGGTGCTTGGCCTGCACCTTCTGCATCTTTTCCTTGTGATCCTGCGCGTCGCTCATGGGGCACCCTCATTGATTGTTCCGCCCAACCTAGGCGAAGTTTGCGAAAGGTAAAGATCAGGCTTTGGGGTCCGTGACCGAACGGGCCTTGCCGCGTTCCAGCCCAAGCTGATGCTCGCGCCAGATCACGACCACATTGCCCGCGATCACCAGAGTAGCCCCCAATAGGATGGCCAGTGTTGGCAGTTCATCAAACCAGACATAGCCAATGAAGATGGCAAACAGCATCGTCGTATAGTCATAAGGTGCCAGCATTGAGGCTTGCCCGAACCGATAGGATGAAGTCACCAGAATTTGCGCCACCCCGCCGACAAGGCCCATTGTAACCAGTATTAGAGCCTGATTCAGGGTCGGAATCGTCCATCCCCAGAACGCAGTCAATGAGGAGAGTAGCGTCGCGGTCATCGAGAAATAGAACACGATGGCGGCGGGATGGTCGACCTTAACCAGTTGGCGGATATGGATCTGTACAAAGGCGCGGGCCAGCGTTGCGGCTAAGACGCATAGCGCGCCTATGGTTGCCGCCATTTCCATCTGGGTGCTGCCCAGCCGGGGCCAGATCATGATCAAAACGCCCAGCAGCCCCAATGCAACCGCACCAATGCGGATCATGCGAATGCGCTCGCCCAGCATCACGGCGGCCAGAATCAGGGTGAAGATCGGGGTGGCGTAGCCAATGGCCGTGACCTCAGGCAGGGGCAGCAGGCTGAGGCCGGTAAAGGTCAAGCCCATCGCGCTGGTACCCAACACACCACGCCAGAAATGGCCCATAGGCTTCTTGACGACAAAGCCTTGCGCCAACTCTCCGCGCCAGATCAGCCAGGCAATGATCACCGGAACGGCAAAGAGTGAGCGAAAAAACACCAGCTCACCCGGCGGGAAATCCTCGGACAGGGCTTTGACCAGTGCCGACATCGAAGTGAACAGCATCAGCGCGGCCAGTTTCAGACCCACGGCAAGCATAGGTCGATGCGATGTTAAGGATTGTGCCATGTGCGGCGAACCTGCGCCTTTGGCGCGGAAAGATCAACGACGAGATTGTACCAATTATGCAGATTTCCAATGATCGGGAACGGGGTGGCCGATTTCCTCTGCCAGAGCCTCAAGATATCCCAGCATCACTGACACACGCGCGGTCGCCAGATCCCGTCCGCTCTGTGTAAGCATGCCGGACGGTAGGTCGAGCAGTTTGATCTTCCAATGGTCGATCGCGAATGTCAGATCGTCCAGATTGCGGTTTTCTGCAAATGGGTCATCAAGATCGTAAAGCGTCCGGTCCAGAGCACCGGCCACGGTGAAACACCGGGCAATCCCAATTGCCCCAAGCGCATCGAGGCGATCCGCATCGCGCAGGATGCGGGCCTCGGGTGAGCGAGGCGGGATATTGGCCGAGTAGCTGTGCGCTTCGATTGCATGTTGGGTGGCATGGATCGAAGGGGCGTCAAAGCCCAAATCGTCCAATATAGACTCTGATATCTGTGCCGATTTACGAGATGCGAGATGCCGGTTCGGATCGTTTTTCGGCAGGTTGACCAGATCGTGCAGATAGCATGCGGCCATGAGGACCTGTATATTGGCCTGATCATCTGCGATGGCCTGTGCGTTGCACCAGACGCGGTCCAGATGCGCCAGATCATGGGCCGGATCAGCCCGCATGCGCTGCGCGACGATGCCGCGCAGCCGGGTGCGGAGATTAGCCAATGTGGCCACGGTTCTCACCGATCTGGCCGCGATGGAGTAGCAGGTGATCCAGGATCACGCAGGCCATCATTGCCTCACCCACCGGCACGGCGCGGATACCGACGCATGGGTCGTGGCGGCCTTTGGTGATGATCTCGGTTTCCTCACCGGATTTGGTAATCGTCTTGCGCGTGGTCAGGATCGACGACGTCGGTTTGACCGCAAAGCGCACCACGATGTCTTGCCCGGTCGAGATGCCGCCCAGAATGCCGCCCGCATGGTTCGAGCTGTACTGAGGGCCGTTCTGGCCCATGAAAATCTCATCTGCATTGGCCTCGCCGGTCAGTTCAGCGGCGGCCATGCCTTCTCCAATTTCAACGCCTTTGACCGCGTTGATCGACATCATCGCAGCGGCCAGATCAGTGTCTAACTTGGCGTAAACGGGTGCTCCGATCCCAGCAGGGACACCGCGCGCCACGACCTCAACCACGGCGCCGACCGAGTTGCCGGATTTGCGCAGATCGTCCAGATAGGCGGCCCAGTCCTCGGCGGCTTGGGGGTCAGGTGTCCAGAAGGGGTTCTGTTCGATCTGCGACCAGTCGAAATTGGCGCGGTCGATCCTGTGCGGGCCGATCTGGGTCATGTAGCCGGTGATCTGCACATTGGGCGCGATTTGTTTGATCGCCTCACGGGCCAAGCCTCCGGCTGCCACGCGCGAGGCGGTTTCCCGTGCCGAACTGCGCCCGCCGCCACGATAGTCGCGGATGCCGTATTTCTGCCAGTAGGTGATATCGGCATGTCCCGGGCGAAACTTGTCGATGATATCGCCGTAGTCTTTCGAGCGCTGGTCCGTGTTCTCGATCATCAGCTGAACGGGCGTGCCGGTGGTCTGACCTTCGAACACGCCGGACAGGATTTTCACCTGATCGGGCTCGCGCCGCTGGGTGGTGAATTTGTTCTGCCCCGGTTTGCGCCTGTCCAGCCAGTGTTGGATCATCGCTGCGTCGATTGTCACACCCGGAGGGCAGCCATCAACGGTTGCACCCAATGCGGGCCCATGGCTTTCACCCCAGGTGGTGACGCGGAAGAGGTGTCCAAAGCTGTTCATCGACATGGGGCATGCTCCTTTGTGGGTTGTGATTAGCGGGGAGAGCCCTTGGCCTCAAGCGGATTTCGGATAAGGGGGAGGGGGCCAGCCCCCTCTTAAGCCGTTGGCTCAATTCACCCTCGGGATATTTTTGGCCAGATGAAGTGGATCAGGCTTGTGCTTTCAGGGACTGGTGGGTTTTTGTGATGCTGAGAGCTGCCTGGGCGGCCTCGCGGCCTTTTTGCACGAAGTGGTCGCGATAGATGGCGTTGTGGTGATCGGTTTCCTGATACTGATGTGGGGTCAATGAGACCGAGAGGACGGGAACGCCCGTATCAAGCCCGGCCCGCATTAGCCCATCAACTACGGCTTGAGCCACAAAATCGTGCCGGTAGATGCCACCATCCACCACAAACGCCGCACAGGCGATTGCAGCGTAGCGTCCGGTTTGGGCCAGATCACGGGCCAGTAGCGGCAGTTCGAACGCACCAGGGACATCGAAGACATCAACCTGATCGCTGGGGATGTGTTGCAGAAACCCATCCAGTGCACGGTCGACAATATCGGAGTGCCAGTTGGCTTTGATGAAGGCATAGCGGGTGTGTGTCATTCGGACCTCCTGAGTTACAGACACGTCACCCAAGGCGATCACGAGCAGGCGCGCCGCTGGGCGGCACGATGCACGTTCTCTTTCATCCGGACTGTAACCGTCGGCTCTGGCCTCTCACCAGATCTGCTGACACCCCGGACTTCGGGGCCGCTCGCGGGCTTACGGATCATTGCCCGCATACCGCCGGTGGGGAATTTCGCCCCGCCCTGAGAACAGGCGCGACCTTGCATAGAACCCACCTGATCTGCAAGAGATTTGACAGGAGGATTTTCATGCACCCCAATCCCGCATTTCGTGCCGAAGAGCGCGACCGGCATATCACCTTTGCCCGTGACCGTGGCTTTGGCGTTTTGGCTGTGTCAGGCGATACCGCGCCGATCATGAGCCACGTCCCGTTATTGCTGGACGAGACGGGTGAGCTGGCCGAGTTGCATCTGGTAAGGTCAAACCCGATTGTCAGGCTGCTCAAGGAACCGCGCACTGTGCGGATCGCGGTGACGGGGCCGGATGCGTATATCTCGCCCGATTGGTATGACGTGGATGATCAAGTGCCCACCTGGAACTATGTGGCGGTTCATCTGATCGGCCGCCTTGAGTTGCGCCCGCAGGAGGAGTTGTTGGATCTGCTGAACCGGCAATCTGCGTTCTACGAACAGAAGCTGCTGCCGAAACCCCCTTGGGTCACGGGTAAGATGTCAGAGGATGCTCTGGCCCGGATGATGCGGATGATCGTGCCTTGCCGGATGCAGGTCGAGGATATTCAGGGCACCTGGAAACTGGGCCAGAACAAGCCCGATGAGGTGCGGCGCGCTGCGGCGGATCAGGTGTCGACCGGTTTTGGCGCTGAAACCGATCAGCTGGCCGCGCTGATGCGTGAGGTGTAGAAGACCCTGTTTAGAGCCTACTTTTTCTCAAAAAACAGGATCACCTCACCAATGCGGACGCCAAAGCGCGAGACATAGGCGCGGTTTAGCAAGCGGTCATCCTCCAGCAGCCACATCCAGTCATCGAACTTCACACGCATGGTGCCATCTTTGATCGGCAGGTCGATCTTGTATTTCCAGTTGAACGTATCGCCCCGCTCGATCCCTTCGGCAGTGCCAAGCACACCGGGGGCGGTGCCAGTCCAGGTATCGGCACCGGTTTTGGTCAGGGTCCAGATACGCTGTTCGGTTGCGCCGTCGTCATAGACGAAATCCTCGACCAAGGTCAGCGTTTCTCCGTCCCAGGTTCCGTCGATATCGACAGAGAAACGACGCGGGACGTTCCCGAGGATGTCCTGAAACTGACCATAAGCGACGGTTTTGCCTTCGAAAAACTCCTCGAGGTTCAATTCACGGTCCGAAAGGAAGGTCTTTGGCACGCGGGGCTTGGCCGAGCAGGCGGCCAGAACCAAAAGGCACGCGATGGCGGAAAAGGTGATGACAAAGCGGGCGCGGATCATTGAATTGGTCTTTCCGCAGCCTTGGCATCATAGCCATTTGCACCGTTCAGATGCGCGGTCTTGACCTCGGGCGCGGGGCGCATCGTGGCGACCAGCTCAGCCACTTTGATGCCGAACTTGCGCATTTCCGAGCGGTTCATGATCGCGCCATTTTCCGTCAGGTACATCCAGTCGGTGACATCCAGCGTATGCCCGCCTGCATCTTCAGGCAGGATGATCCGATAGGTCAGTTTGACGGTCGAGCCCGAGATCTCTCCCTTTCCTTCACCGACAATGTCATCCGCCGTGGCGATGAACGTGTTGCCGGTGCCCAGTGTCAGATACCATTTGCGGGTCATCTGTTTGCCATTGGAATAGGTGAACCATTCGGCCAGTGTGCCCGAATTGCCATCCCATTCGCCGACCATGCGGGCGACAAAGCTGTTCGACATCTTTCCATTCGGGCCATAGATCAGGCCTTCGGACAGGATTTCGCCATTCAAGTGCTCTTTCAGCGAGAAGTTGGGGCCCGTGCCCGCATAATCGGCAGGCGATTGTGAGCGAAAGCTGAGGAACCGCCCCTTGGCCGCTAGAACAGCGAGGATGGCGAGCAGAAACACGATAAGCGTCTTCATTTGGCTGTAACCTCCGTGGGCAGGGTCAGAACCATCCCGAATGCGCCAAGCTTGAGGATGCAGGGCAGTACGGCATAGGCGAGGTTGAGTGTTTTTAAAGCCTCGACACTATTGGTTTGACCGGGTGTAAAGCCGCTGCGCTCCAGCAGTGGCAGAGTGAAAAAGGCAGCGAGCGCGAGGCCCAGCTTGCCGGCAAAAGACCAGATGCCAAACGCGGCCGAGGCGTTCAGCCCCGCGCGCGTCAGCACGACCGAGAACATGGCAGGCAGGACAACCATATCCGCCCCAAGCGCGGCACCAGACGCGATGCAGATGATGGCGAAACCGGTGAGGTCTCCGGAGGATAGCGTTGCGGCACCGATGAAGCCCGCGATGGAGAGCGGCATGGCGATGATCAGGGTCTTTTTCGGGCCGATCCGATTGCTGAGCTTGGCCCAAAGCGGAACGCTTGCGCCTGCGCTGAGGAAGAACAGGATAAGCAGCGGCCCCGCCTTGCCGGGCAGTTGCAGGCGATCTTCGACAAAGAACAGGAACAGTGTGGATGTGATGGCGACCGGCAGGCTGTTGACCAGTGCCAATGCCAGCAGACGCAGCGCTCCGGCCTGTCCGAGCCCGGCGAAGGACAGGCCCTGACCGGTGATCGGTGTGCGCCGCCAGATTGGAATGGTCAAGGCTAGGGTCAAAAGCGCCAACAGGCCCAGAAACAGGCCAAAGGCGGGATATCCTTGTGCGGATGCACCCAAGGCCACGAACAGCGCCGGGGCGCTGGCGGCGATAACGACGCCTGTCAATTGCCCACCTTCACGGTAGGCGGCGAGTGTCATCAGCTCTTTGGCATCGGCCTTTTTAGCAAGCGTCGCGCTGCGACCATATAAAAGGATCGTACCGAGGCTGTAGGCCGAGAACAGCAAGATCAGGACCGCCACCAAAGTGGCAATACTAGCGCCTTCGGGCAGGCCAAACAGCAGGGGGAAGCCGATGGCCAGACCCAGCGCGGCCAAGGCGGCGAACAAAAGCTGCCCGCCTGGCCAGCGGTCGATGGCCCAGCCGATCAGCGGGTCCTGAACCAGATCGACCAACCGGATAACCAGTAGGACCGTGCCAATCACCCCAAGACCAATGCCCAAGTTCACCGCCGCAAAGCGTGGCAGGTGAATATAAAGCGGAATACCCGCCGCAGCGAGCATCAGCGCATACAGGCTGACACGGGGGTACAGCATCACTGGCCCTTCAAGCTTTGCGTAAAGCTGGCCGAGCGGGTGTTGTTGCCCAGAAAGATCGACATGAAGGACTTCTTGATGTCGTTGCTCGCCAATGTGCAGGTCTGGGTACCATTCCGCCAGAAGCCAACCTTGTTTGGCCCCTCTGAGATTGCCAGATAGCTGTCCCCTTTGCTGACAGCCTGAAAGCACTTTTCAAGCTGCGCCTGCGTGGGCTGCGGATTGCCCTGACGGGCCATTTCTTCCAGCGTCGATTCTACCAGCGCCTTTTGTTTCAGGTTTTTGCGGTAAGTCAGTTTCAGGCCAAAATCCTGGCTCCAACTGAACGCGGCCCCGCTTGGTGTGTAGAGTTTCGCATCATACAGCGGCAGGCCGAGAAACCGAAAGGTCCCGCTGCCGATCTGTTTGGGATCTTGCAATTCGCTTGCCAGCGGATCAGCCGCCAACCCACCGGGGGCCAGCAGCGTCAAGGACAGAAGCCCAGCGCGCCACAGGCGTCTATTCAGCCGCAACAGCAGGGATGGCCGGGTCTTGTTCCAAAGTGCCATGGTCAGCTCCGATCGTTTGCGAGGTGCCCTTGATGCGATCCACAACGTGCATCGCACTGGCAATCCCGTCTTCGTGAAACCCGTGCCGGTTATACGCTCCGGCAAACCAGGTCCGGTTCTGTCCCTGCATCTCGCGGATTTGCCCTTGTGCTTTCAGGGCGGCCTTGTCGAACACCGGATGGGCGAACTCGACCTGATCATAGATTTTATCCGCGGGAATTTCTGACGACGCGTTCAGCGTCACAAACAGCGGGTCGCTGTCCGGAATATTCTGCAACCGGTTCATCCAATAGGTGACGCCAACATTCCCGGCTTGCGAGCGATAGGTCCAGCTGGACCAGCAGGCACGACGCTTGGGCATTTGACCGGGGTCGCAATGCAGGATGGCGCTGTTGGGCTGATAGCGGATCGCTTCCAATGCTGCAGCTTCGGCGGTCGTGGCATTGTCGCCCAGAATGGCGCGGGACTGGTCGGAATGGGTGGCCAGAATGATCTCGTCAAACTGGTCGGTATGTCCCTGGCTTGTCACCGAAACGCCCATGTCGTCGCGCTGAACGTGATCGACCGGGGCAGCCAGTCGAATATCGCAGCCCCGTTCGCGCAGGGCGGCGTCGATGCGGCGAACATACTCGATGCTGCCACCTTTGACCGTATACCACTGATGCTGATTGGCCCGGCCACTGGCCAGCAACGCATGGTTGCGGAAGAATTGTACCAGCGAGCGCGCCGGGAACTGATCGACAAACTCCACCGGGGTCGACCAGATCGCGCCGCACATCGGCATCAGATAGTTGTGGCGGAACCAATGGCCCAGACGCATCTGATCCACCAACTCTCCGATTGTGGTGTCATCATCCTTGGCAGCCTCGGGTGCTTCTTTGCTGAACCGCAGGATGTCGGCGATCATCTTGTAGTAGGACGGGCGCGCCAGATTCCGTTTCTGCGCGGTCAGGGTGCGCAGGTTGTTAAGCCCATACTCGATCCGACCGTTGTCGATGGTTGCGCCAAAGCTCATCTCGGATTTGATGACCGGCACGTTCAACTCGTCAAACAGCTTGGTCAGATAGGGGTAGGTCGCATAGTTGAAGACGATGAACCCGGTATCGACAGGCTGATCGCCATTCTTGCCGGCCATGACAGTACGGGCATGCCCACCCAGCCGGGGTTCGGCCTCGTAAATAGTAATGTCGTGATCTTCTGACAGATAATAGGCTGCGGATAGACCGGAAATGCCTGCACCTACGATTGCGATTTTCTTGCGTTCGCCTCGCGTTTCGTCGAACATGTGATCCCCTTAGTGCGACATTTTACAAGGGGATACGTAGCAGGTTTGATGTCGGATCAATCAGATTAGATTATTTTCCACGCTGCTCTATATTGTGACTTCTGCGCCGAATTTCCTGTATGGCGGCGTGATCCAGCATCCGTGCCCGCCCGTAAAATAAGCATCAGATCACAATACGGCCCAGACATGAGCAGCTTTGACGGAAAAACCTATTGGATCGTGGGCGCCAGCGAGGGCCTGGGCCGCGCGTTGGCCGAGGCGCTCAGCCGCCGGGGTGCGCATCTGATCCTGTCGGCGCGCAATGCGGATCGGCTGGCCGATATCTGCGCGAGCCTGCCGAATGCCCGCCCGGTTCCTTTTGACGTCACCGATCTGGATGCTGTGCGCGGCGCTGTGGCTGAAGTCGGAGAGCTTAACGGTCTTGTCTACAATGCCGGAGCCTACGAGCCGATGCGCAGCGCCGATTGGGATACTGAGGCGGTACTGGCCATGACCGATGTGAACTACACCGGAGCGCTGCGTGTTCTGGGTGAAACGGTGCCGTCTTTCGTGCGTGCAGGCCGCGGCGATATCACCCTGATCGGGTCTCTGTCCGGCTATCGTGGGTTGCCCGCGGCTGTGGGCTATGCGGCCAGCAAGGCGGCTTTGGTGTCGCTGGCGGAAACCATGCGCTTTGATCTTGCGGGTACCGGGGTCACTGTGCGCATCGTCAACCCGGGCTTCATCAAGACCCGTCTGACCGAGAAAAACAATTTCAAGATGCCGATGTTGATGACGGCTGAGGACGCGGCAGACCGGGTGATCAAAGCGATGTCGCGCCGCCGTTTCCGGACTGACTTCCCGGCCCCGTTTTCATGGGTTGTCCGGTTGCTGGACTACCTTCCGGATTGGCTGATCTATCGCGGGAAATAACGTTGATTCAGGGTCAGCCGCAGGTCAGGCGTTGGATCACGCCGGTATCATCCACAAACACATTCAGACGATCGATGCGATAATCCTGGGTTGCAATGTCGTTTGGCCCCAGCACGCGACTGCGTTCGGGCAGGTCGGCTTGAATGGTTGAAACCGGCTGGCCAATCGTCTCGGCAAATGGATCACCCTGACAAAAGGCCAGATCGACAGGCGCGGCCTCTGGCTCAATCGGAATATCTTCGGGTGGGGGTGGTTCTGAACAGGCCGCCAGAAGGACCAGGATCGGAAAAAATCGGTGCATTGGCGTTCCTCATTCGGACAATGTCGTTTCTTCAATATCAAAAGTTTAGCCACTCTGTCATGAATGCATAGTTGAAAGAACCCCGTTTTTGACGCAGGGTTTGGACAAACAAGACTGGGAGACAAGCACTATGCGCACCCGTGCAGCCGTCGCCGTTCAGGCTGGCAAGCCTTTGGAAATTATGGATGTGAACCTCGAAGGCCCCAAGGCGGGTGAGGTTCTGGTTGAGATCAAGGCCACCGGTATTTGCCACACAGATGAGTTCACCTTGTCGGGGGCAGACCCCGAAGGCCTGTTCCCGGCAATTCTGGGCCACGAAGGCGCTGGCGTGGTGGTCGAAGTCGGGCCGGGCGTGACCAGCCTGAAACCCGGCGATCATGTGATCCCGCTTTACACGCCGGAATGCCGCGAATGTGAATACTGCCTGCATCCCAAGACCAACCTGTGTCAGGCGATCCGTGAAACGCAAGGTAAAGGCCTGATGCCCGACGGCACCTCGCGCTTTTCGACGCTGGATGGTGATCCGATCCTGCACTACATGGGCTGCTCTACCTTTTCGAACCACACGGTCCTGCCCGAGATTGCTCTGGCCAAGGTGCGTGAGGACGCGCCGTTCGACAAGATCTGCTATATCGGCTGCGGCGTGACCACCGGTATCGGAGCCGTCATCAACACCGCCAAGGTCGAGATCGGCAGCCGGGCCATCGTGTTCGGTCTAGGTGGTATCGGCCTGAACGTCATTCAGGGCCTGCGTCTGGCCGGGGCTGATCAGATCGTGGGCGTTGACCTGAACCCCGCCAAGGTGGAAATGGCGACGAAATTCGGCATGACCGATTTCGTGAACCCCAAAGAGGTCGAAGGCGATCTGGTTCCCTATCTGGTCAACCTCACCAAGGGCGGCGCGGATTATACGTTCGACGCCACCGGCAATGTCGGTGTCATGCGCGACGCACTGGAATCGGCCCACAAAGGCTGGGGTGAATCGATCATCATTGGCGTGGCCCCTGCGGGTGCCGAAATCTCAACCCGTCCGTTCCAGCTGGTCACCGGTCGATCCTGGCGCGGTACCGCCTTTGGCGGCGCGCGGGGCCGGACCGACGTTCCCAAGATCGTCGACTGGTACATGGAAGGCAAAATCGAGATCGACCCGATGATCACCCACACCATGGGTCTGAACGACATCAACCACGGCTTCGACCTGATGCATAAAGGTGAGAGCATCCGTTCCGTTGTGGTTTATTAACTAGGAACAATGAACTGCGGAGACCGCGCAGACCGGCGTATTTACAGAGTACGCCGGTCTTATTCCATCTCGCGAACAATTCGAAAACCAGTGTACTGACTACGAAAATCCTCTCTGGCCGAGCCTCTTGAAGCGACGCGTACGGAGTCCATGCCCGTATTAAATGCGCCACCACGAGACACTCGCTTGCAACTTTCTACTTCGCTTTGAAGCAACCATTCACTAGATGTGGTCCAACCGGCGTACTTGTCAGTGTAACAGGAGCGCGTCCGTTCGTTGACGTTGCCTGACATATGTCTGACACCCCATCCATTCGCAGCATCCAGCTCATCCACGGGAACCGGCAAAAGCCGCGAGAGTAGATCAGGTCGTGCAACTCCAGTTAGTTGTTCAGTTCCACGCCCGTAGAAATTTGCCTGCTCCGACGTCAGCTCGTCGCCTTGAGCAAAGCGCGTTTGCGTGCCTGCCCGCGCCGCATACTCCCACTCTGCCTCGGTTGGTAAACGGTACGCGTCAACACCAAGTTTTTTGTTCAGCCACGCAACATATGCTTGTGCATCCAAAAATGACACATCGACGACGGGATGATCGCCATACACAGGAGTTTCGACGCGCTTTCGAGCTTCGTTCATTCCCAGTATCACGTTGTCCGGGACATAGCCGCCGCATCCCCCTTCATTGACGCATGCAATCCATTGGTCATAGGTGATTTCGTTGCGGCTCATCGCGATTGGAATGTCGATTTCAACGCGGTGCAGAGGTCGTTCATCTGCGCCAATTGCCGGATGACCAACCTCAACCATGGTGAGTTTTCCATCGATTGCAACCAACCCATTGATCGAGTCGCCGATTGGTCCACCCATGATGAAGTCACCTAAAGGCAAGACAACCAATTCTGGGCAGAGGTTGCACTCTTGAAACACGTCTAAGGATGTGACTTCGGTTCCATCTGTGAGTTGGTATTGCGCCAGTGAGGGCGTAGATAGAATGCAAACGGCCAATGCTGAAATAAAGAACTTCAAAGTCAAAAACTTCCAAAATTTGCATGATGTAAGGTTGCTACGGCGATTTTCTGAAATGCTATTCAACCTTCTTACGATTGCATAGGATTCAGATCCCCGTTTCAAGCGATCTGTTCGGCCGTGCGGACGCCCCCGTATCTGAGCGGGGTGAGCGCACGCGTAGTACTGGTTTGTTCGTGGAAACATCAGTACGACTCTCGCGCCAGACCACGAAAACGCCGGATGCAATGATGATACTTGCGCCGACGGCGACCCAGCCATCGGGCCGCTCGCCAAAGAAGATCATGCCGAACAAAGTGGCCCAGATGATCTGGCTGTATTGGCTGGGCGCGACGACTCCGGCGGGCGCGGCGCGGTAGGCGAGGATGATCAGATGTTGCGCGATGACCGAAAACACACCAACTAGCGCCATCATTGCCAGATGCAGCAGCGAGGGTGGTTGATAGACGGCGGGTTGCATCAGGCTCATGACCAGGATGGCCAGTAACATGGGGTACAGGATCAGGACGGCGGATCGTTCCTCATTCCCGATCTTGCGCACCAGAACAGACCCGAACGCGCTGCAAAACGCGGCAGCCAGAGCGGCCAGGTGGCCCAGTGTGATATCCGTTGAACCCGGGCGCAGGACGATCAGAACACCGATCAGGCCAACACCAACGGCGGCCCAGCGCTGGACGCGGACGACCTCTCCCAAAATCGGGATCGACAGAACGGTCACGATCAATGGGAAGGAGAAGAGCAACGAGTAGACCTCGGCCAGTGGCAGCACCGAAAAGGCGTAGAAGGCGCAGACCATGGCCGTAACCATCAATCCCGACCGCAGCAGCACCAACCAGGGATGGTGCGGCAGAAAGTTGCCCGTTGTCCGGTCTGTCAGGATTGTCACTGCCATGGGGACAAAGGAAAACAGGGTGGCGAAAAAGATGATCTGCATCACCGAATAGGTCCCGCCCAGCACTTTGATCAATGCGTCATGGCTGGCAAAAACCGCGAATCCAAGAAACGCGAAACCAAGTCCCCTTAGGGTGGTGTTCTGAGTGCTCATCGCTGTGGCCTCGGGTGATGTTGGTGTGGTGGCACTGTGCCGTCGCAGCGCAAAAAGGGCTGTCTTGGCCCTGATTAAACCCAATTGACCAGCGCGCATAGCCCCTATTTTACCGCTAACAGTGCAAAGCTGCCATGTCTTCAGATCAACGCAGGATCGGTGGCGCATCCTTGGGCTGACGCGCCGATTGCACGCCGGCCTTCATCCCCACCCCGATGCGTCGCGCCAGGGCGGCCCAGGGCGTCGCGGTTTCGGCTGGCAACGTCTGGGCTGCGACCTCTTCGAACAGGTCCAGCCAATGGGCGAACATGTCGGGCTGAACTGCCGGCCGTTCAATATGAACCCGCTGCGGATTGCCGTCATACCCGCGCTCATACAGGATCGCATTGCGCCAGAATGAGGCGATCTTTTCCTCATGCGCGGGCCAGTCATCGACATGTTGCGCAAAAACGGGGCCCAGTACCGGGTCGGTCCGGACACGGGCGTAAAAGGCGCACACTTGCGCATTGATCTGATCAGACGTGGCCGGAAAACGCGGTGGAAGGATTGGTCGGGTCATAATGTTTGGGTCCTAACCAGAATCCCGGCGGTTCTACAGGCGTGGTTTTGTCGCGCTCATCCTTACGGCCAACGGCGACATGCGATTTGCGCAGGAATCGGGTCGCGCGGCGTGGTCATGATTGGGCATGGTTCGGAAAACCGGAGGATTGATATGTTCAAAATCACTGCATTGCCCACTGACGAAGTCCGCACCCTGCAACAGGGTGGTCCGGATGCCTATGGAGTCACGCCAGAGCACGCTGTTTCAACCGGCGCAGGCAATCCCTGCCGTCATTGTCTGCAAAACATCCCAGAAGGCGCGCCAATGCTGGTTCTGGCGCACAGGCCCTTTGCCGCAACGCATCCTTATGCCGAAACCGGGCCGATATTTTTGTGTGCCGAACCCTGCGAGCGCTATGAAGGGGATGAATTGCCCGAGATTCTGACCAACTCTCCTGACTATTTGATCAAGGGATACGGGCAGGATGACCGGATCGTTTATGGCACCGGAGCGATCACCCCCACGGATCAGATTGGCGCAAAGGTCAAAGATATCTTTGACCGCCCCGATGTGGTCTATATCCACGTGCGATCTGCGCGCAACAACTGCTATCAAGCGCGGATCGACCGGGGCTAAAGGCTGGTTCTAAGCCGCGCTTACGACGCCCGAGCCTGAGACGAGGTCAGGGCAAGGAACACATCTTCAAGATCTGCTTCTTCGGTGCGTACATCGCGGATGCGGATACCCGCAGCGCGAACGGATTCCAGCACCTGCTCGGCACTGGTCTGGGCGCTGCGATACTGCAGCAGCAGGCTGCCATCGTCGCGCAATGTGGCCTCGACCCCGGCAGCCGAGGGAAGGTCCGCAACCGGGTTATCGGGCATGATCACCATGGTGCGCCGGTCCATGCGGCTCAGCAAGTTGGCGGTGCTGTCTTGGGTGATCTTTTCACCATGGTTGATGATGGCGATTTGATCACACATTTCCTGCGCTTCTTCCAAGTAATGCGTGGTCAGGATAATAGTCATCCCCTGTTCGTTCAGTTTGCGCACATTGGTCCAAAGCATCTGGCGCAACTCGATATCGACACCCGCGGTAGGTTCATCCAGAACCAAAATCCTGGGGTGATGCACCAACGCCTTGGCCAGCAGCAGCCGCCGCCGCATCCCGCCTGATAGCGTGCGAGCATAGGCCTCGGCCTTATCGCTAAGCCCGACGAGTTCCAGAATCTCATCGCTGCGGCGCTGGGCCTTGGGCACGCCATACAGGCCAGCCTGCACTTCCAGCGCGCCGCGCGGGGTAAAGAACGGGTCCAGGTTCAGCTCTTGCGGCATCACACCGATGGCGGCGCGCGACTGGCGTGGGTTCTGATCCTGATCGAAGCCCCAGATCGAAACCTTCCCGGAGGTTTTGATCACCAGCCCGGCAAGAATGTTGATCAGGGTCGACTTACCCGCGCCGTTCGGCCCCAAAAGCCCAAAAACCGAGCCGCTGGGAATAGTCAGGTCAATCCCCTTCAGTGCGTACTTCTCGGGCTGGCCCTTGCTTGCCCGATAGGTCTTGCGCAGACCTTCGATCCTGATTGCCGCATCGCTCATGTGGCACTTGCCCCCGGATTGCTCATCGCTCATAAACGCACCTAATGCATGCCCGCGAGGCCGACAACCAGTGAAGGATCGCCAGCCGTGACAATCGAAGCGCCGGAAACCAAGATCGTCGAAACCACCCGCGTCGCTTGTGACGGCGGCGAAGGTGCGCTGGGCCATCCGCGCGTGTGGCTGCAAATCCCTGAAGATACGGGCTGGGTCGAGTGCCCCTATTGCGACTGCAAATATGTTCTGAAAGGCACAGAGCAGGGCTGATTGCCCGTCCAATCGGGTTTCACCCAAATCTCGCCGTGTTTTTTATGCTATTTCGGTGGCGCATACAGCGTAGGCGAGCGTGATGACCGACATTACACCCAATGACTCTGCTAACCCGATTTTCGGATGGATCGGCTTTTGCATTGCCTCTTTGACGCTGTTTGCTGCCTTGTTCGTCTTTTGGGCTGGACCCTTCGCGCCTCAGCAATCCGCCGGCGTGTCGCTGGGCGAACTGGCGGCTGAAATCGGCAAATCTACCCTGCGATCTGCGGCTGGGCTGGAACAGCCCGAGCCGGTTGCGCGCGCGCGCGATCTGGATGATTTTCTGCAGATCGGCGTAGCCATGCTGGGTGCGCTGGCAGTTGTTCTGTCGGTTGTCGGCCTCCTGCGTCACGAAAGGCGCCGCCCTGCCATCGCCGGGATTTCGGTTGGCGTCGGCGCAATCCTGTTCCAGTTCTTTGCCTTCGCGTTTTTTGCCTTCCTTGGTGTTTTGATCATTATGGCTTTGCTCAACAGCTTTTCGGACGTTTTCAGCGGCCTCTTCGGCGGTTAGCCCAAGTTCAAGACTGGTCACCCGAGCGACCCTGTGGCAGAACCATCTCTGACCGACAGGGAGCGTGCGCATGAGCAATTTCGGAAAAGGGTGTCACCTGCATCTGATCGATGGATCGGCCTTTATTTTCAGGGCCTATCACGCGCTGCCGCCGCTGACCCGGAAATCCGATGGCTTGCCGATCGGGGCGGTTTCGGGCTTTTGCAACATGCTGCAAAAATATGTCGAGGGGAACGATGGCCCGGATGCACCGACCCATGTGGCGGTGATCTTCGACAAGGGCTCTCACACCTTCCGCAATGACCTCTATGACCTGTACAAAGCCAATCGTGAGGCGATGCCCGAGGACCTGCGCCCGCAGATGCCGCTGACCCGCGAAGCGACAAAGGCCTTCAACATCGCTTGCAAAGAGTTGGAGGGGTATGAGGCTGACGACATCATTGCCACTCTTGCCGTTCAGGCACGTGAGGCTGGCGGACGTGTGACTATTGTGAGTTCCGACAAGGACCTGATGCAGTTGGTCGGCGGCGGCGTCGAGATGCTGGATGCGATGAAGAACAAGCGCATCGACCGGGACGGGGTGATCGAGAAATTCGGCGTTGGCCCGGAGCGCGTGGTTGATGTGCAGGCGCTGGCTGGGGATAGCGTTGACAACGTACCCGGGGCACCGGGAATCGGCGTCAAAACGGCCGCCTTGCTGATCAACGAATATGGTGATCTCGAAACCCTGCTGGACCGTGCGGAAGAGATCAAGCAGCCCAAGCGCCGCCAGACCCTGATCGAAAAGCGCGATCAGATCGAGCTGTCGAAGAAGCTGGTGCAGCTGGATGAACAGACCCCTCTTGATTTCACGCTCGATGATCTGGAAGTGAAGGACCCTGAGGCCGACGTCTTGATGAGTTTTCTGGCTCAGATGGAGTTCCGTACGCTGACCAAGCGCATTGCGGATAAACTGGGCGTGGACTCGCCAGTAATCCCCGATGCTCCCGCGGCCGAAGCAGCGCCCGAAGTCGAAGCAATACCATTTGACGCCTCGAAATACGAATGTGTTCGGGATGCGGCTGCGCTACAAGTCTGGGTCGACCGGGCCTATGAAACCGGCTGGATCGCCGTTGATACGGAAACCACCGGCCTGAACGAGATGATCGCCGATCTGGTCGGCATTTCGCTTTGTATCGAAGCAGGGGAGGCCTGCTACATCCCGCTGACCCACCGCGACGGATCGGCGGATGATCTGTTCGGCTCGGATGCGCTGGCCGAGGGGCAGATGCCGCTAGATGAGGCTCTAACACTGCTGAGACCGCTGTTCGAGGACCCCTCGATCCTCAAGATCGGGCAGAACATGAAATACGATGCCAAGATCTTTGCGCGCTATGGCATCGATATCGCTCCGATCGATGACACGATGCTGATGTCCTACGCCATGCATGGCGGTGAGCATGGACATGGGATGGATACTCTGTCCGAGCGCTATCTAAGCCATACTCCTATCCCGATCAAACCGCTGCTGGGCTCGGGCAAATCGGCGATCACCTTCGACAAGGTGCCGATTGATGAGGCCACCGCTTATGCCGCCGAGGACGCGGATATTACTCTGCGCCTGTGGCGATTGTTCAAGCCGCAGCTGCATCAGGTTCAGGTGACGACGGTTTATGAAACGCTGGAACGCCCGCTGGTGCCGGTTCTCAAAGAAATGGAGATGCACGGTATCAAGGTGGACCGCGATGTCCTCAGTCGGATGTCGAATGCCTTTGCGCAGAAAATGGCCGGACTAGAGGCTGAAATTCACGGGTTGGCCGGTCAGAACTTCAATGTCGGCTCGCCCGCACAGTTGGGTGAGATCCTGTTCGACAAGATGGGTCTGGAAGGCGGCAAGAAGGGGAAAACCGGGAAGTACTCGACCGGGGCGGATATTCTTGAGGATCTGGCGACCGAGCATGAATTGCCGCGCCAGGTACTGGACTGGCGGCAACTGTCGAAGTTGAAATCGACCTACACGGATGCGCTGCAGACCCATATCAATCCGGACACGGGCCGCGTGCATACGTCTTATTCGATCACTGGGGCGAACACGGGCCGTTTGGCCTCGACCGATCCGAACCTGCAGAATATTCCCGTGCGCACCGAGGAAGGCCGCCGCATTCGTGAGGCGTTCATCGCCGAGCCGGGCAATGTGCTGGTCAGTCTCGACTATAGCCAGATCGAGCTGCGCATTCTGGCACATATCGCCGGGATAGACGCCTTGAAACAGGCGTTTGCCGACGGTCTGGACATTCACGCGCTGACCGCGTCCGAGATGTTCGATGTGCCACTGGATGAGATGACGCCGGACATCCGTCGTCAGGCCAAGGCGATCAACTTTGGTGTGATCTACGGCATCTCGGGCTTTGGTCTGGCGCGCAACCTTCGTATTCCGCGGGCCGAGGCACAGGGATTCATCGACCGCTATTTCGAACGCTTCCCCGGTATTCGCGCCTATATGGACGACACCATCGCCTTTGCGAAAGAGCACGGCTATGTGCAGACCCTGTTTGGGCGCAAAATCCACACGCCTGAGATCAATGCCAAAGGGCCGCATGCGGGGTTCTCGCGCCGGGCTGCGATCAACGCGCCGATCCAGGGCACCGCTGCAGATGTGATCCGGCGCGCGATGGTGCGGATGCCGGACGCGATCCAGGGCCTGCCTGCCAAGATGCTGTTGCAGGTGCATGACGAATTGCTGTTCGAAGTGTCTGAGGACGGGGTGGATCAGTTGATCGAGGTGGCGCGCGAGGTGATGGAGGGGGCCTCGGACCCGGCGGTGAAGTTAGATGTGAAGCTGGATGTCGATGCCGGGCGAGGCGCGAATTGGGCCGAAGCGCACTAGGGCACGCCGCTCATCAGGCCCGATGGGCCCTCTTCGCGGCGGGTCAGGCCCTGGGCCCGACCAGACGGTCGACCAGCCGTTTGACACTTGGTCCTAGGATCACGATGACGGTGAAGGCGATAGGCCAGCAAAAGGCCCAGGCCGCCATCCAATCCCCAAAGGTGCCCGGCCCAAATCCGATGGCCTTGACCGTGGCAATCCCGGTCACGATGCAGGACATCAGCCCTGACATGATCAGGCAGAACATAATATGTGACAGTCGGGCGTGGGTCATCGGTATCATTCGTTCATTCACCGCGCCAAGCTGTGCGATATTTTCGCAGCAAATGCCAGTAACGGGTATGTTAGCGCGCCATCCAGCCCAGCGAGTCCACGGTGCGGGGCGTCGTTGGATTGTATTCGGCGCTGACCCATCCGTCGTATCCGCTGTTGTCGATGGCGTTGAACAGGGCGGGAAAGTCGATCGGCCCATCGCCTGGCTCGGACCGGTTTGGGGCGTCCCCGATCTGGGCATGGGTCACGCGGTCCCGATAATGCTGCCATATGGCAAGCGCATCCCCATGGATCATCTGCGCGTGGAAGCTGTCAAATTGCAGGCCAATATTGGGACGGTCCACCTGATCCAGCACCTCAGCGGCGAGCGCGTAGTCGTTCAGAAAGTAGTCGGGCTGTGACACCGGGTTCAGCGGTTCGATGCTGAATTGCTGGTTTGGTGCCGCATCCGCAGCCCATTTCAGGTTCTGTATGAAACACGCCATCGCCTTAGGCCCCGAGGTGTAACCGGACATGATATGTATCGTCTGCGGGCGGAGGAGTTCGGCGTATCGCAGGACGCGCCGGATGTCAGATTGGAACCGCGCCTCGCCCTTCGGCACCGCCGCATAGCCTGGCTGTCCGCCCGTGTAGTTGGGGGGAGGGGCATTGATCAAAACCAGATCCAGCCCGTTGGCCAGCAAGGCGCGGCGGGTTTCCTTGGCCGCCAGATCATAGGGAAACAGAATCTCGACGGCTTTGAATCCGGCCTGCGCGGCGGCTTCGAAACGTTCGAGATACGGCAACTCGGTAAAGAGCAGCGAAAGATTGGCGGCAAATCTGGGCATGAGTGGTCCCGTGGTTTGGTCGGCAAACACTAACGGGCGGGTGGTTTTCAGGAAAGAGACTGAAAACGACAGATTGTCGAAAATCGACCAGAACGGCCCCGGCAAATCATCGAAATTCTAGGCGACACGGCGAATCATTTTCGAGCGCCGTTTTTTGTGAAGGTTCGATCCCATGGCGATGAGCCCAGACCCCGTGCGCGGGACATCTTTACCTGTGTCTGGTGGGCGCAGCTCGGCCTTGCCAGGCAATGGGCTGGCGGTTGCGTCTATGTTGACATGGGCTGCCGGGTTTCCCGCTGCTGAAGTGTTGCTACAAACTTGGCCACCAGTTGCGTTGCTCGTTGCACGACTGGCGCTCGCTGTGGCTGTCATGTTGCCAATTTGGATTCTGATCGACGGCCAATCTCGCGTCCTGCGTGCCCGATGGGGGCATGCAATGTTTGTTGGGGGGATGCTTGGCGCCGGCATGTTCCTGATCATTTTGGCGCAAAAGCTGACAGATCCGGTAACAGTGGCCATCATCGCCTCCTGCGCACCGTTGTTTGCCACATTGATCGAGTTGGCAACTGGAACACGGCGGTTACGCTGGAATTTTGCGTTGGGTGTGGTGGTGTCCATCATAGGCGGTCTGATCGCCACCAGTGCAGTGGCCCCGGCGCAGCTGGGGTTGGGCGCTATTTGTGCTGTTGCCTCGACCGGGCTGTTCTGCTGGGCGACAATGGCAACTGCGAGAGATTTCCCTGACCTTAGCCAGACTGGCCGCAGTACCATCACATTTTTTGGCGGATTGATTGTTGCTGTATTGCTGTTCTTCGTTGCGCGACAATTGGGTGTGGATGTCATGCCAACGGCACAGATCGATGTTCAACAGATCGGAATGCTCGGAATTTATGCGTTGGTTGCAATGGGCCTCAGTCAGGTACTGTTCGTTGGATCCGTTGGGAAGCTGGGCGTTGCATTGGCCTCATTCCACATCAACATAGCGCCTTTCTACGTGATGCTGATCATGCTGATGTTGGGGGATGACTGGAACTGGACTCGCGCGCTGGGCGCAGGGATCGTGGCCGTGGCTGTGGTGCTGGCGCAGGACCGCAAGGTGGCGCATACCGTTTAGTCCGGTAGATCTGAGGCTGAGATTAGCGGAAAGAACTGCCCACCCGACCAGACGCCAAACCAGCCATCATGCTTGGTACCAATATCCACGAGTCGGTAGAAACTTTTGCGGTCAATGCGTGCTTCAAGATTGTTTCGGATCAATACGTAGGGTGTGGGTTCCTCTGTTTCCGCATCGATGACAATGCGGATCGGGTGATCCGGCCCGGCGATGGCCGTATCGCCCACATGGGTGGTAAATGTCAGGTCTTGCGACAGGCCATCCCCCGTCTGGTCGAAGTCGACCGCAAAAAACGGCGCATCCTCGACAGTGATTCCCACCTTCTCGACCGGGGTGACAAGGTAGTATTTGCCGTCTTCTTTCTTAAGAATTGAGGAAAAAAGCTTCACAAGCTCGAACCGGTTGATGGGCGACCCTAAGTAACTCCAAGAACCATCTTTGGCGATCTTGATGTCCAGATCGCCGCAAAACGGAGGATTCCACAGGTGAACGGGCGGTAAACCCTTGGTTTTGGCCGCTTTGACTGATGCAGCCAAACCATCCGGCGAAGGTTTCACGGGTTTTTGTCCGCTCATTGCTTTTGCCATTTCCTCTTAGCGCGATACACTTCATCTATAATAGTCCACGGAAGGGAAAGTCATGACCGAACCTGCCGACCTCGTATCCGAGATCGAAGCGCTGGAAACCAAGTTGCAAGAGGCCAAGGCCTCGATCACCCGCCGCTTCATCGGGCAGGAGAGGGTCGTGGACCTGACCCTGACGGCGCTGTTGTGCGGTGGACATGCCCTGCTGATCGGTTTGCCGGGTCTTGGTAAAACGCGATTGGTCGAGACTCTGTCAACAGTGATGGGCCTGCACGGCAATCGCATCCAATTCACGCCCGATCTGATGCCTGCCGATATTCTGGGGTCCGAGGTTCTGGATACCGCTGATGACGGCAGCCGTCATTTCCGGTTCATTTCAGGCCCGATCTTTTGCCAGTTGCTGATGGCGGATGAGATCAACCGCGCCAGCCCTCGGACGCAATCGGCCCTGCTTCAGGCGATGCAGGAGCGGACTGTGACCGTGGCGGGCGAGGACCGCTCACTCGGGACACCATTCCATGTGCTGGCGACACAGAACCCGATTGAACAGGAGGGCACCTATCCGCTGCCCGAGGCGCAGCTGGACCGTTTTCTTGTTCAGGTCGACGTCGAATACCCAGATCGTCAGACCGAGCGGGACATTCTGCTGGCCACTACAGGCGTCGAAGAAGATGATGCGCATCAGATTTTCACCAAAGAGGAACTGCTGGCCGCGCAAGTCCTGTTGCGTCGTATTCCGGTGGGGGAGTCAGTTGTCGAACTGATCCTCGATCTGGTTCGCGCGTTCCGCCCGGATGAAGCGGGCGTGTCCGAGCGGGTCAAGGAAACCGTTGCTTGGGGGCCCGGCCCTCGTGCGGCGCAGGCGCTGATGATGACAGTTCGAGCGCGGGCCATGCTTCAAGGGCGTTTAGCGCCGAATGCCGAAGATGTATTGGATATGGCCCGCCCGGTGCTTAGCCACCGGATGGCACTGAACTTTGCGGCGCGGGCGCGGGGCGACAGCTTGTCAGACCTCATCGAGTCTACCGCTGCCAGTTTGATCCGAACCGAGGCTGCGGCGTGAATGCTGCGCTAACCCTTCGAGAGCGATCTGAGGCCGAGGCGTCCCGGCTGCCGCCTCTGTTGGCGCGCGCCGAACATCTGGCCGGAACCGTTTTATTGGGCGACCATGGTCGGCGGCGATCAGGTATGGGCGATGATTTCTGGCAATACCGCCCTGCTCAGATCGGAGATAGCCGTCGGATGATCGACCATCGTCGATCAGCGCGAGGGGACCAGCAATTTGTGCGGGAACGCGAATGGCAGATTGCGCAATCGGTGATGCTGTGGGTCGATCAGGGCGCGTCGATGCGGTTTGCTTCTGATAAAGGCTTGCCGACTAAATCGGATAGGGCGCGGCTGTTGGGTCTGGCTACGGCTATCTTGCTGGTGCGCGGCGGTGAACGTGTTGGGCTAACGGGCACGACCTTGCCGCCCCGGCGCGGCAATGCGCAGATCATTCGTCTGGCGCAAGCCTGGTCCGAGGATGATCAGGCAGACTATGCCCCGCCTGAACACCGTGCCATGATCCCGCATGCGCGTGCGGTGTTTGTCTCGGATTTCCTCGGCCCGATGGACGAGGTTGAACTGGCGCTGACCAAAGCCGCTGATCGCGGCGTGCGTGGTGTGATCTTGCAGGTGTTGGACCCAAGCGAGGAAAGCTTTCCTTATCTCGGCCGTACCATTTTCGAAAGCGTTGGTGGAACAGCTCGCCATGAAACACTAAAAGCCGGAGACCTGCGCGATCGCTATCTGAACCGATTGGCGCAGCGCAAGGATGCGTTGACGCGGCTGTGCCGCGCGACGGGGTGGCAGTTGGGTCTGCATCACACCAGCGATAGCGCGCAGGCGGCGCTGCTTTGGCTCTATCGCGCGTTGGACGGGGGCACGCGATGACGGTTCTGGCGGGCATCGGCTTTACCGCGCCATGGGTGCTGTTGGGTCTGCTGACCTTGCCGATCCTGTGGTTGATCCTGCGTGCCGTGCCCCCCGCGCCGATCCGGCGCTTGTTCCCGGCGGTGACATTGCTGCTGGGGTTGAAGGATGACGAGAGTGTTTCGGACCGCACCCCGTGGTGGCTGCTCTTGCTACGTATGCTGGCAGCGGCAGCGATCATCATTGGCTTGGCCGGTCCGGTCCTGAACCCTTCACGCGATGAAACGGGCACCGGGCCTTTGCTGCTGGTGCTGGATGCCAGCTGGGGTGGTGCTACACGGTGGTCCTCGACGCTGGACCAGATCGACGCGCAGTTGACCGAGGCTGGCCGTTCAAGCCGCCCTGTCTCGATCCTGCGATTGACCGAGCCGGAACCACCTGTGTTTCAGGCGGCAGAGGCGTGGCGCAACCGCCTGCCCGGCCTTGTTCCCAACCCATGGCAACCCACGGAGTCGCAGATCGAACAGGTCAGAGCCGCGCTGGAACAGGTCGAAGGCGGGTTTGACACGCATTGGTTCAGTGATCGGCTGAGCTATGACGGCCACGAGGGTTTGGTGTCAGCGCTGCAATCGCGCGGTGACGTGACAGTTTACCAATCCCCATCGGATGCACTGGCCATCCTTCCGGCTGCCTATCAGGATGGCGTCATTCAGGTGACGGTGTTGCGGGCCGAACCCGGCCCCGAGGAAACCGTGACCATTCTGGCGCAGGGCCGTGACCCTGCGGGCACCGCGCGCGTTCTGCAATCTGCTGAACTGACTTTTGAGGCAGGCGCGACTGAGGCGCAGATCGAACTTGCGCTGCCTTCGGAGCTGCGCGCGCGGATTACTCGGTTCGAGATTCAGGGCCAGAAATCGGCAGGGGCCGTCACGCTGACCGATGACAGCCTGCGCCGGCGCGAGGTCGCGCTGATTGCCGGAACGGTGAACCGCGAAGGGCTGGAGCTGCTGTCGCCGCTACACTATCTAACCCAAGTTCTGATCCCCACGGCGGATTTTGTCGAGGGTGGGTTGCTAGAGGTTCTGCCTGCAAACCCGGATGTGATCGTTCTGTCCGACGTGGCGCAGATGTCCGACACCGAACAGGCGGGTCTGATCGACTGGGTCGAACAGGGTGGCCTGTTGCTGCGCTTTGCCGGACCGCGCATGGCAGCCAGCGATCTGGGCCGCGACGAAGAGGACACGTTGCTGCCTGTGCGCCTGCGCAGCGGTGGGCGCACTGTCGGCGGCGCGATGAGTTGGGGCGAGGCCAAGACACTGGCGCCATTTCCAGAAGCGTCGCCCTTTTACGGGCTGCAGATACCCGGTGACGTTGTCGTTTCGACCCAAGTCATGGCACAACCTGACCCTAACTTGGCGGATCGGGTGATTGCGTCGTTGTCGGATGGCACGCCTCTGGTCACCCGCAAGGCATTGGGATTGGGGCAGGTGGTTCTATTCCATGTGACCGCAGATGCTGAATGGTCCAGCCTGCCACTCTCGGGCCTGTTCGTGGAAATGCTGGATCGTCTGGCGGTGGCCTCGGCGGCGAAATCACGGCAGGTGGATCAGCTACAAGGCACCACGTGGGAGCCTGTGCAAATCATGGACGGCTTTGGTACGTTGTCCGACGCGGGCACCCTGGCGGGTGTGGATGGTGTTGAACTGGTCTCTGGGCAAATTGGTCCTGATATCCGCCCCGGTCTCTACGAAAGCGGTAAGCAAAAGCTGGCCCGCAATGTATTGGCCGAGGATGCAACCCTGCGCCCGGTTGTCTGGCCCGCTGGTGTTCCAATCAAAGGACAGGAAGTAACGACCGAGACGCCATTGGGTGGTTTGCTGCTCAGCCTTGCGCTGATCCTTCTGACCGTGGATGTGATTGCCTCGCTTGCCCTGTCAGGCCGGTTGGGTCTGGCCAAAGCAACGGCTGTTGCGTTGGGGGCCTTGCTTTTGGTGCCCGAGGCGCAGGCGCAAACGCCGGATGATACGGATTTCGCTCTCGCCGCGACACAAGAGTTGGTTCTGGCACATGTTCTGACCGGCGATGCGCGGGTGGACGACATCGCGCAGGCAGGTCTGCGTGGCTTAGGGCAAACGCTGTTCTTCCGCACATCTGTGGAGCCGGCAGAGCCGTTTGGCGTGGATCTGGAACGCGATGAGCTGGCCTTTTTCCCATTGCTCTATTGGCCGATCACCCCCGATCAGTCGCAACCTTCAGCCGAGGCCTATGCCAAGCTGAACGCTTATCTGCGGTCAGGTGGCATGATCCTGTTCGATACGCGCGATGCGGATATTGCCGGGTTCGGCGCTTCCAGCCCAAATGGGCGCAAGCTGCAACAGCTGGCCGCCCCGCTAAATATCCCGGCGCTAGAGCCTATTCCCCGCGACCACGTCCTGACCCGGACCTTCTATCTGTTACAGGATTTTCCGGGCCGCTATGCGGGCACTGAGGTCTGGGTTGAAGCTGCGCCGCTGGATGCAGAACAAATTGAGGGGATGCCCTTCCGTAACCTCAATGACAACGTGACGCCGGTGGTGATCGGCGGCAACGACTGGGCCGGGGCCTGGGCGGTGGACCGCAACGGGCAGGCGTTGCTGCCGGTGGGACGCGGTTATGCGGGCGAGCGGCAGCGCGAACTGGCCAACCGCTTTGGGGTCAATCTGGTGATGCATGTGCTGACTGGAAACTACAAATCCGATCAGGTCCACGTGCCTGCTCTGCTGGACAGGTTGGGACAATGACCGGAACCGTCATCTTTGATCCGCTGATACCATGGCCCGTGCTGGCCGTTGTTGCCGCGATTGCGGTCTGCGGGATCGTTCTGGCTCTTTGGCGCGGCCTGTCCGGTTGGGCGCTGCGCGGCTTGGCTGCACTGGTCGTGATCGCTGCTCTGGCCGGTCCGGTGTATCAGGTCGAAGATCGCGCGCCGCTGACCGATATCGTTCTTATGATCGAAGATGAAAGCGCCAGTCAGACACTCTCAGATCGCGCAGATCAGACTGCCGAGGCCGCCGAGGCGCTGGCCGCCCAGATCGACTCGCGCGACAATACCGAACTGCGCCGCATTCGCGTTGGCGACGGGGATGGGGATGAAGGCACGCAGGTGATGGCAGCCGTAAACGCTGCGCTGGCCGAAGAACCTCGTGCGCGGATTGCCGGTATCCTTGTGGTCTCGGATGGGATCGTGCACGACGTCGATCAGGCGCCCGACTTGCCTGCACCGATGCATCTGCTGCAAACCGGGCGCCAAAGCGATTGGGACCGCAGGCTGATCGTCCGCAACGCGCCCGCCTTTGCTATTATCGGCGAACCTGTGACACTGACTTTGCGGGTCGAAGACAGTGGCGCCGCACCGGTTGGTGCCGCAAATGCACCGCTTGAGATTTCCGTCGACGGCGGTGAACCGCAGCAGTTCACCATTCCAATTGGCATGGATGTGGAACTGCCCATCACGCTGCCCCATGGCGGGCGCAATGTCATCCAGTTCACGGTTCCCGAGGCCGAGGGTGAGCTGACGGATCGCAATAACACCGCGCTGATCCAGATGAATGGTGTCCGTGATCGGCTGCGCGTGCTGTTGGTGTCGGGTGAGCCGCATCCGGGCGGCCGCACCTGGCGCAACCTTTTGAAATCAGACAGTTCCGTTGATCTGGTGCATTTTACCATCCTGCGCCCACCGGAAAAGCAGGATGGCGTGCCGGTCGATGAACTGTCGCTGATCGCCTTCCCGACCCGAGAGCTGTTTCTGGAAAAGATAAACGATTTCGATCTGATCATCTTTGATCGTTACAAACGGCGCGGCATCTTGCCCGCGATCTATCTGGACAACGTGACCGATTATATCAACGATGGCGGTGCAGTGCTGATTGCAGCGGGTCCTGATTTTGCCACGGCGGACAGTATCTTTCGCTCACCGCTCGCGTCGATCTTACCGGCGCAGCCAACCGCGCGTGTGATCGAAGAACGCTATGTGCCTATGGTCAGCGATCTGGGCCACCGGCATCCCGTGACCACCAATCTGGGTGATTCCGAGGATTGGGGCGCATGGCTGCGTCAGATCGACGTGAAACATCGCGAGGGTCAGGTTTTGATGACGGGGGTCGAGGACCGCCCGCTGTTGGTTCTGAACCGGGTGGGTGAAGGGCGCGTTGCCATGCTGGCTTCGGATCACGCCTGGCTCTGGAGCCGGGGGTTCGAAGGCGGCGGGCCGCAGCTGGAATTGCTGCGTCGTCTGGCCCATTGGATGATGAAAGAGCCGGAGCTGGAGGAAGAGGCGCTGTGGGCCGAGGCCAATGGCCAGTCGATGCGCATCATCCGTCAGACCCTCGAAGAAGAGGTTGGCCCGGTGACGATCACCCGCCCTAATGGCGAAACGCTTGAGATGACACTTGATGAGGTCACGCCTGGTCGGTTTGAAGCGCAGTATTTTGGGCCTGAGATTGGTCTTTATCGCTTGCAGGAGGGCGACCTGATGGCCGTGATCGGGCTGGGCCCCGCCGCACCAAAGGAGTTTGAGCAGACCATCGCTACGGGCGACGTTCTGGAACCGGTGATTGATCAGATGCGTGGCGGCGTCATCCGCTTGGAGGATGGTGTGCCTGCGGTCCGCAACGTCCGGGCCGGGCGACCAGCGGCCGGGCGCGGCTGGATTGGTCTGACGCCGCGCGAGGCGTATGAAACGCGCGATGTTACCCAGGCCGGGCTGCTGCCCCCCTGGCTGGTGTTGCTGCTTGCGGGTGGGTTCCTGTTGGGCGGCTGGCTGCGTGAAGGCCGCCGTTAAGAGCCGCGCCTTAGTCGATACGGATCGAGACCTGATCAGACGCGCCGCGCGCATCCACCACCACCAAGTGTGAAAAACCGCGACCGGGATTTGGGATATCAAACTCTCGTTGCCGCTGACCTGTCAGCACTGGAACCCCATCAGCCAACAGGGAAAACGGGCCAACCCCGCCGCGCAGTTTGACGGTCAGGGGGGCTCCGTTTGTCTCTAACACGGCGTTGTTGGGCGGAAACACCAGGTCAGGCGCGCTGGGGTCTTTCTTGAAGGCCGCGCTGCGTGGTTGAAACCTTTGCAGCGGCCGGGGCAATTCTGCCGCGCTCAGGATCAAAGTGGATGGCGGCGGCGGGCGCAAGGGCGTGGGAACGGGTTTCAGATGTCCGAAAGCTTCAAACAACAGGGGGGCCGCCAGCTCTCCGCCAAAAGCGCCGGGCACCGGGGTGCCATCAGCACGGCCTAACCAAACCCCGATGACATGCTGCCCGTCAAAGCCGACCGCCCAGGCGTCACGATGCCCATAAGACGTGCCGGTTTTGTAGGCCAACCCCTGCGCAGCAGCACCCGAAGGTGGCGCCAGCCCGGACAGGATGTCGGTCACCTGCCACGCGGCGACATCTGATAGCGTGCGCGGTGTCTGTTCCCCGCCACACAACGCGTCGTGATACAGAACTGGCCCCTGACCCCCTGCTGCGAGCGTCGCATAGAGCTGTACCAGATCCCGCAGGCTGAGCCCGACGCCGCCCAGCGAGATCGCCAAACCCGGAGCTCCGCCACTCAGTTTCGGCTGCGTTCCGGCATCGCGCAGGGCGGCCATGACGCGGGCGGGGCCCAGTTCATTGGTCAGCCGCACGACAGGGATGTTCAATGACAGTTGCAGCGCGTCGCGCACCCGGACATCACCACGAAACATACCGTCGAAATTGCGCGGGGCGTAGTGTCCGAACATCACCGGGCTGTCGCTGATCAGGGTTTCAGGATGGGCCAGCCCCTGATCGAATGCCATGCCATAGATCAAGGGCTTGAGCGTCGATCCGGGCGAACGCACCGCGCGGGTCATATCGACAAATCCCTGCCGCGCGTCCTGATAGCCTGCTGATCCGACCGAGGCGAGTATGTCACCGCTGCGATGATCTGCCACGATCAGCGCGCCCGAGATACGCGGGCCCGCTTCAGAGGCCGTTTGGGCCACCAATCCCTCTAGCCGGGATTGAAGGCGCGCATCCAGGGTCAGATCGTGGGTCCGGGCCTCGGGGCGCGTGCGTAACGCGTGATCGGTCAGATGCGGCGCATGGCGCGGGAAAGGGCGCATCTGCGTGGGAACCGCTTCGATCAGCGCCGCCTGCATGTCGTCTAACGATAACACCCCTTGCCGTTGCATCCGATGCAAAACGCGATTGCGGGCTTTTTCCGCATTCGTATTTGCCCGATCCGGCCGGCGGGTTTCAGGCGCTTGCGGCAGGGCCACCAGCAGGGCGGCTTGCGCAGCCGTCAATCGCGTCGGGTCTTTCCCGAACCACGCGCGCGCGCCTGCGCGAATGCCTTCCAGATTGCCGCCGTAGGGCGCGTGGATCAGATAGAGGTCCAGAATCTGCTGCTTGGTCAGACGTTGTTCGAGCGCCAATGCGACCCTAACCTGGCGGAGTTTGCCGCTCCATCGCCCGGTTGGGCCATCCTCGATCAGCCGCGCAACCTGCATGGTCAGGGTCGATCCGCCTGAGACTGCGCGGCCATTCCAAAGCGCCTGCCCCGCTGCGCGTATCATCGCAGCTGGATCGACGCCGGAATGAGACCAGAACCGCTTGTCCTCATACCTGATCAGCATCTCGACAAAGCGAGGATCAACCGGGCCGGGCTGCATCCGCCAGATGCCATCCTCGACCGGGAAGGCGCGCAGCAAAGCGCCATTGCGGTCCAGCATCTCGACCGAGGTTTCGGTCAGCACCGGGGGCAGGATGGTCGCGTCTACCCAGTCCGCTGCTCGATCTCGCGCAAAGGCGGTCAGGTAGAGCGCACCAGCCAACGCCATTAGCAATGTGGCGCGTCTAGGCATCTCGGTGCCTTGCGTTTTGATATGCTTGACGCGGGATCACTTAACTTCGACCCGACCCGTCTCGGTCCGAGCACGGTTTTGCGGGCGATACATGTCCTCGACCGATGCTGCCGGGTGGTGGAAGGTGCCGGGCGTGACCGCGCGGGCCACATAGGCCAGCGTCACAGTCTCGCCGCCGGACAGATCAACAGCCGCCAGGAAACGGTCCGAGCGGAACTCGGTATGTCTGGCCTCTGACAGGTCCAGCCAGTCCAGCGCCCGCACATCGCCCGAACGCAGCAGGCTTGGATTGTCGATCTCGATACCGGCGGCCAGCGGATCATCCACCATCAGCCGCGCCCCGCCGTTTTCAAAGGGCGTGACCGTCAGAACGGTGACGAACCGGTCGCCAGTGGTGAACGAGTTCGGATCAAGCGGATCGCCATCCATCGAATAATAGGACCGGTTGATTGCATAGCCGGTGCCGCCAGCCTGCGGCGGCGTGGTCGGGATGCCGGTGACGGTCAGGGTGATGTCTGTTGGGTTCGCGTCGGTGGCGGTGATGTTCAACTCATCCGCCAGCACGCTTTCCAGAACCTGAACAAATGGGCCTGAGACCGGAGCGCCATTCACACTCAACCCAGACCCGGACGGGTCCGAGACCAGCGCATGGGCGGCCAGCAGCGACCAAGAGGCCTCTTGCGTGGACAGATACTGCCTGCCAGCGCTGACACGCTGGATCAGGGCGTTGCGGTCCACCGCCTGACTGCCCGTATTCACCGCAAGCGTCAGCAGACCGGCGGCATCCCGCAGAGTGGTGCCATAATCGGCGCGCCAGCGGGATTGCCCTTGTTCAGGTCGTTGGTCCAGCATTTGGGCCGCGCGGGTGAACATGGCATCCGCTCGGGTCTGATCACCGTACGACGCCAGAGCCGCCCCCAATTGCGCTGCGGCCAGCGGAGTGTCGAACGCGTCCCCCTTGGCGTCGGCATAATACCGCAGGTCTCCCATCGAGGCCGCTCCTTCGCGCGCCAGTACCATCAGCGCATAAGCGATATCCTGACCACCCTTGTCGAAATCGGGGGCATAGTTGATGCGGTTGCGCAGGTTATCCATGGCTTGAGCAAAGGCGCGGTCGGGCACCTTATGCCCTTGGGCTCGGGCGCGCGACAGGAAGTCAGTGACATAAGCGTCCAGCCAGAAATCCCCGCTGTTCGCGCGCCAGAGGCCGAAAGCGCCGTTCGAGGATTGCCGCGTCAGGATGCTGCGGATCGAGTCGTTGATGCGCTGATCCACCAGCGGGCCATCGCCCAGTCCGGTCGCCTGCGCGACCGACGACAGATAGAGCAGCGGCAGTGCCTTGCTGGTGATCTGCTCTGTGCAGCCATAGGGGTAACGGTTCAACTGATCCAACAGGCCGGGCGTATCGAACTTCGCCAATGCGCCGGCGGACAGGATCGCCTTGGCCGATCCAGGTTGGAAGTCGTCAAAGACATCCTGCGTGAACAGGAAACTGTCGCCCTCGCCCAGCGAAAACCGCCGTGTTTGAGCCACAACGGGGTCGTTCGCGCGGATCGGCATCCGCAGGGTCTGTTCCAGATCACGTCCATCCGGCGTTGAGATGGCTACGTTGATCTCCGGGTCTCCGACCGCTAAAGCGCGGATGGGGATTTCGAATGTCGCCTTGCCGCCGTCGTCGAGCACAAAGCTGGTGGGGGCATTGCCCATTTTCAGCCCGGCAGAGGATGTCAGCCCCAACGCCATTTCGCCTGAGGGGCCATCGGCATGCACGACCTCCAGCAACATCCGGCTTTCATCGCCGGGGGCCAGAAAGCGCGGCAGGCTGGCGGTGACAACAACCGGGTCACGGACGATCATCTCGGCTTCGGCTTGTCCCACGGCAGCGTTCGACCACGCCACCGCCATCAGGCGCACGGTGCCGTTAAAGGCAGGCAAGGGGATGTCGATCTCGACCTCGCCGTTTTCGTCGACCAAAACCGGCCCGCTGAACACAGCCATCAAGTCCTGTGTCGGCGGTGGGGATTGCCGCCGCAGGCCCGAACTGTCTCCGCCCGAACGCACGGTTCCCATCGCGCCGTTCATCCCGTCGATCAATCGGCCATAAACATCACGCAGATCAACGCCCAGACGTCGCTGGCCAAAATAGTATCCTTCGGGGTCTGGGCTTTCGAACCCGGTCAGGTTCAGGATACCCACGTCCACAGCGGCCAAACTCAGCCAAACAGGATCGTCCTCGCGAGTATTTTCGACCCTAACAATAGCCTTTTGCGCTTGTCGAGGTGAGGTCACATTGGGCACGTCAATTGCCACCTCCAGTGTACGGCCCACCGGTTCGACCGTTGCATGGGCCACGCCCATGGCGCGCGCAGGGTTCTGGCCAGCGGCGACATCCATCGGGCGGATCACTGTTGCGGTGACATAGGCGCCTGCGCCCCAGTCCTCGGTCACCTCAAGCGGGATCACAGACTCACCTTCCGGCACCTCAACCATCTGGCGATGGATCACACGGTTTGACAGAACCTCAATCTGCGCCACACCGGCCATGTGCGGGACGATGCGCAGCTGCGCGGTTTCACCGGGGCGGTAGCTGTCGCGGTCTAGCGACATCTCAAGCCGGTCAGGCGAGACCGAGGCATCGGCCGCCCGATACCAGCCCGCAGAGAACTCGACCGCCGTTTCCGCGTAGGCACCATCCAGGCGCTGGACGACCAGCTCATAATGACCCCAACCGACAGGTTGCGACAGGTTTATCGGGTCTGCTGTCGTCTCAATCTCGCCGGTGGCGATGCGCGTGCGACGCGTGGTCGGTTCCCAATTCCAGTTTCCATAAAGCTGATACCATTGATAGCGGGTCTCGACCTTGTTCAGCGTCCAGCGCACGCGCATGGGTTCTGGTGTCAGGTTGGGCGACAATCCAACGATCTGAAACGCGGCCTCGGCGCCTTGTTGAAGAACATCGTCAAACAGCGGGCGCACTCCGACCATGGCCTGTGCAGACTGAACAGGCGTGGTCAGGCGGCGTTCGACCGGGCGGCCCGATCCATCGGCAAGGCGCGCAATGACCACAGCCTCGACGGGTGCACCATCAGTCTCTAACACGGGGATTTCCACGGCAATCGTGGCTTGTCCCGCTGCGTCGGTGCGGGCGTCGCCGAAATAGCTGCTGCGGGTTGATGTCTCGGCATCGTAGCGGCCAAAGCGATACGCCTCATAGCCGGGAACGGTGTTAGCAGGGCGGGCGATCACCTGACCATCAATGCTCAGATCCGACCCAGGCGCGCCGAACAGATACCGCGCGTCGATCTGCAAGGGAGGCGTGTCGCCCGGGCGCAACGGCGCATCCGGCAGCGACAGGTCAAAGTCGATGCGTTCGGGCAAAAAGTCTTCGACCAGAATGGTCTGGCGGGCCAGTGCATCGCCTTTGGGGTCAGATTTGACCTCGATTTTCCACGCCCCACGCGGTACATCTGCGGCAACGGGCAGGGCAAAGACATGTCCGCCAGCAACCCCGCCATCTGAGACGGCGCGTCGATATTCAACCCCATCCGGGCGAGACAGGATCACTGTCAGCGGTAGGCCGTCAATCGCCTGCGCGGTGCTGTCCCGCGACAGGGCGGTGACATGAATTACCTCACCGGCGCGATAGGCTCCCCGGTCGGTGCTCAGGAACACATCGACGGGTCCGGCGGGTGCGCGCCCCTCGACCCCGCGATCCGACAGGTCAAAGGCAGGGTCGGTTAGGGACAGAAAGCTGAAATCCGCATCGCCCTTGGATACCATAACCAGCGCAGGCGCGCTGCCGCCCGTACCGCGTGTCAGACCGGGTTCGAATCGGATATAGCCGCTACCATCGGTCCGACCTTTGGCAATCACCGCATTGGCGTTTGAGATCAGCGAAACATCGATCCCCTCCCTCGGCATGGCGTCTGCCAACCCGCGCACGGTGACATGCAGCCCATCGGTACCCAGCGCGGTGCTGATCCCCAGGTCGGTCAGCACAAACCATTGGGTCGCGCCGGGATCATCATAAGGATCAGCCCCCGGTACGCGGGCCGTCAGCGCATAAATACCAGCGGGTTGATCGGCAATCGCTTCAGCCATGGGCAGGCGGGCGGTCATCGTCTGGTTCAGCTGGTGTGCAACCTCGGCGGTGCCGGTCCAGATATCCTCGGCCATTTCGTCCGCAAAGTTCCGCTCCTGCCATTCGCTGAGCGGGCGGCCAAAGAAATCCTGCTGCAGGGCGCGGATCAGGTTGCGGTCGCTGACCCGCCGCAGGGTCAGGTCCAGCGTCGGCGTGTTGACTGTTTCGACTGGCAACGCGGCATCCGCCGCTTTGGGCAGAACATAGCTGCGCCCCGGAAACCGAACCGATGGCGCACGGTCGCGCACATAATGCGTCAGTTCAACCGTTCGATTTAGAACTTCTCCGGAGGCGGCGGGAAGCCCCTCGCGCAAGGCAAGGCGATAACGCTGACCATGCGCCACGCCATCGACGCACAGGGATTTGCCGTCCAGCTGAACCACCAGCCCCTCATCGCCGCGCTGGACATAGGGGTCATAATCGACTCCGGCCTTGACCAGAGGCTCCGAGAATTCAACACAGATGCGCGGCGCGGCTGCGTTGCTTTCGACGGTGCTGTCGATGACACGAAAGCCGTACTTGCCGATGGCATCGTCCAAGGCGGCCAGCACATCCTCGCGCGGTTGCACCTGTTCGGCCAGCCGCAGGGCCGAGACCATGTCGCGCCCGCGATCCACCGCCTCAAGCGCGTCGGCGAGCGTCATCAGGGCAGAAATTTGTGCGCCCGGCGCATCGGCCCGAAGATACCCGTTGATCGCGGCATTGACCGCGCGCTGGCGCTGTTGAAATCGGCTGCCATTTGCGGGCGGTTTGGCGACCAGCAGCAACCGGGCATATTCCACCCACAGGTCCGGCGCGTCGCTTAGCGAAACGGCGGCCCCGGTCCAAAGCATCGCCAGGCGATTGTTTTCGGCGGTTCGCGCTGCCTCTAGCAAAGCTTGCAGATCGCGCCCTCCCGCGTTGTGAACAAACCCCAGGTCCCGGGCCTGTTGTGCCGCGCGGTTGAGGTCTTTCTGACTAAGGAAGTCCAGCGCCTCAGCCTGTGTTTTTCCCAATGTTAGGGTCTGTTCAGGGGTTGGAACCTTCTGTGCAGACAATGCGCCCTGATACACCTCTTGCCGGTTCACGCCGCTTTTGGGGAAACAGGCGCTCGACCGGGTGTTATAGGTAAAGGCCGTGCAAAGCTGATTGGCTGAGCAGGCCCGAATGCACGACGCCAGATCCGTATCGAACAGCGCATCAAGATCCGAGCCATAGAAATCCGCATCCCGCGTGGTGACATAGCGAAACTCGGGCATCGCGGTCTGGGCAAGGGATGCCACTGGCAGGATTAGGCAAGAAATAATGTAAGCAATTGAAATAAATACAAAGCGGTGCATGGCGACCTCCTGTTCTCGGTCAGCCTCGCATGTGGCCTGCCTGTCACGCAACGGCTTAAACACTTTTTCACCGGTTGGCCGGATGCTGAGCGTGGAACGGACCCGGATCGATCACAATGAGTCTTGCACATAAACTGGCACAAGAACGACGCGCGCGCCTGGCGGCCGAGCGGATGCTGGAACTGAAACAGGCGGAATTGTCCTCGGCCAATCGCAAGTTGGGCCGCCACGCCATGGCCCTGACCAAGCGCATTGGCGAAACCCAGGCCGAGGTTGAGACGGTTCGTGGCGAGAATGAAAAGGTCAAATCCGATCTCACCGTTGCCAATGCAAAGATCGAAGTGGCTGAACGCCGCTTGTGGCATTCGATCCAGACCATTCAGGACGGGTTTGCCTTTTTTGACGGTGACAGTCGGCTGATCAGCGCCAACACTGCTTATCTGAGCGTGTTCGAAGGGTTGGATGAGGTTGCGCCCGGTATCTCATACAGCCGCATATTGGAACTGCTGACCAGTGAAGGAATTGTTGACCTCGGTGCAGAAAACGCGCCCGAATGGTGCTGCCGAATGCAACGGCGATGGTCTCGTGCCAATCCTCCGCCAGAGGTGATTCAGCTGTGGAACGGCCAGTACATCCGCCTGATCGACCAACGCGGCAGCGGGGGCGATGTGGTGAGCCTGGCGCTGAACATCACCGCCTCGGTACGGCATGAGGCTGAGTTGCAGGCCGCCCGCGACAGGGCCGAAGCTGCGAACCGCGCCAAATCGGCTTTCCTTGCGAATATGAGCCATGAGATTCGCACGCCGATGAACGGTATCGTCGGCATGACCGAGTTGCTCTCCGAGACGCCGATGGACGAAGAACAACGCCTTTACGTCAATACGATCCGCAACTCAGGTGAGGCTTTGCTGGTCATTATCAACGATGTTCTGGATTACTCGAAAATCGAAGCCGACAAGCTGGTCCTGCATCCTGAACAGTTCGATCTGGAACGCTGTATTCTTGAGGTTGCGATGCTGTTGCAGCCCAGCGTGCGCGACAAGGGCCTGACCCTGCTGGTGGATTATGACCTGTTCCTGCCCACGCTTTTTGTCGGTGATCCGGGGCGGGTGCGGCAGGTGCTGACCAATCTGGTGGGCAACGCGGTCAAGTTCACGACCGAAGGGCATGTGCTGATCCGCGTTACCGGCGTGCCCCATCCCGATCAGCAGCACTGCGACATCCACATTGCGATCGAGGATACCGGAATCGGGATCGAAGCCGACAAGATCGGGCATATTTTTGGAGAGTTCAATCAGGTCGAAGATGAACGCAACCGCCAGTTTGAGGGCACAGGTCTGGGCCTGGCCATCACCAAACGTCTGATCACGATGATGGGCGGCACGGTCTGGGTAGAAAGTGAGCTGGGGCAGGGCTCGTGCTTTGGGTTCCGTATCTCTCTGCCTACAGCGGAAGGTCCGCAACCCGTGCCGCCTGATTTGGACGGGCGTCTGAAGAATGTTATGGTGGTCGAAGATCTGGCTGTGAACCGAGCGATCCTTGAAAAACAACTCAGCCGGATGGGCGCTGAGGTCACGGTCTGCGCATCGGGCAGCGAAGCCCTGTCAAAACTGGATGCATCGATTGATCTGATCCTCTGCGATCACGATCTACCCGATATGGACGGGCTGGAACTGGCAACAACGCTGAAAGATCGCGGCTGGGCCGATGTGCCTCTGGTGATCATGTCCGCCAATCCGGGTGTCATCCACGCCAGTCCCGTGCGGCAGCTGATCGACGGCGTTCTGCAAAAACCCATACCACGGGCCGAGCTCTATAACCGCCTGATCGCGCTAGGCAGTTCTGTGCTCAGCCCCGAACCTTCTGATGATTCTGAGCCTGAGGTACGCGTCGAAGGGGACAGGCTGATGCGCGTATTGGCAGCCGAGGATAATCGCACCAATCAACTGATCCTTAAAAAGATGGTGAAAGACCTGAACATCGAACTGCGCTTTGCCGGAAACGGGATCGAGGCGGTCAAGGCCTATCACGACTTTGCCCCCGATCTGATCTTTATGGATATTTCGATGCCGAAGATGGATGGCAAGCAGGCCACCGCCGAGATTCGCAGGCAAGAGATTGAAACCGGACAGCACATTCCCATCGTAGCCCTGACCGCCCATGCCATGGCAGGAGATGATCAAAGCATCCTGTCAGCCGGACTTGATCACTACCTGACCAAACCGCTGCACAAAAAGCTGATCCATCAGATGATCCTGGATCACCGCCCCGACGGTACTGCTCCGATCACACCTGAAACGGATTGAAACGGCTTTGCCTTCTTCTGTTTAAAAATACCTCGGGGAGCGCGAGGGGCTGGCCCCTCGCTCCAACCGCCTGCCCTGCCCATCAGGCTTGATAGGGCCGTACAAATACCGGTTTGTCAGCTTCCGACAAATCAGGGCGGTATGCATAGCCGCCGCTGTCGAATTCCAGCAACGCGTGCGGATCGGTTAGGCGGTTTTGAACACTGTATCGGGCCATCGCTCCGCGGGCTTTCTTGGCGAAAAAGCTCACGATTTTCGGGCTGCCTGCCTTGTCTTCCATAAAGACCGGCGTGATCACACGCAGTTTCAGGGCTTTCAGGTCCACCGCACCGAAATATTCCTGACTGGCGCAATTCACCAGAATATCGCTGCCAACCTCTCCGGCCTGCGCATTCAGCGCCTTGCTCAGCTGGTCGCGCCAGTATTCATACAGGTTTTTGCCACGGCGGGTCTTCAGCTTGCTGCCCATCTCCAGCCGATAGGGTTGAATTGCGTCCAAGGGGCGCAAAACGCCATAGAGACCGGACAGAATGCGCAGATGATCCTGCGCCCAGGCCATCTCATCCGCATCCAGTGACGCGGCTTCAAGCCCCTGATAGGTGTCGCCAGCAAAGGCCAGCGCGGCGGGGCGGGTGGCCTCAAGTTTGGGCGCATCGGCAAAAGCGCGATAGCGGTCTCGGTTCAGACGCGCCAGATCATCGCTGAGGTCCATCAGCTTTTTCAGATCGCCAAGGGTTAGGTTGCGGGTGGTTTTTGACAGTCGGATTGCGTCGTCCTGAAAATCGGGTGACGTGACCTCAACATCCCGCTCTGCCCAGTCCAGCCGCTTGGCCGGGGAAATCACTACCAGCATATCCGCCCTCTTTCCTTGCCTGTCCTGCGGTATCTAGGTCGTTTTGCGTTTTACCAAAAGAGCTTTTGTCGAAAGGCGCGGTCGACCGCAGGGAGAGGCATCGTCTTTTGACACCATTGCGACGCGAAACGACCTAACCTGCATCTCGCAGCACGTCCAAAAAGGCCACACCAAACCTTTCGTGACGGCGGTCGCCCAGCACCTGTTCGATCCCGCGCGGATCATCCGGGCGTAGCTGCGCCACCTTCGCCAGTTGCGAGGCAGAGCAAGTCAGTGGTTTGTCGATTCCATCCGGACCACGTGACAACTGGGACTGTACCTCTAGCAAACGGTCATAAATCTCACCCTGATCTCGGCCCGCCAATTTGCGGCGCGCGGGGTGAACTGCAGCGGCCTCGCCCGCGATTACCTCAAGAAACGTGTCGCCATAGCGTTCCAGCTTCTTCGCACCGACCCCGCCAATCCGGGCCATATCATCCAGCGTCATCGGGCGCTTTTCGGCCATTTCGATCAGGGTTCGATCCGGGAAGATGACATAAGCCGGAACACGAGCGGATTCCGCCAAGGCCCGGCGTTTGGCTTTGAGCGCGCTCAGCAATGGCGCGTCTTCCTCGGACACCATCGCCTTGACCGCAGGACGGCGCGTGGCTTTGCGGATCGTGTCTTTGCGCAGCTCAATCCGCGCCTCGCCCTTCAGGATCGGTTTCGCCGCCTGGGTCATACGCAGCGCGCCGTGGCGTTCGGGGTCGGGGCGCACCAGATCATGCCCCATCATCTGCCGGAAGATAGCTTGCCATTGCGGTCGGGACCAGTCCTTGCCGATCCCCCAAGTGGACAACGCGTCATGGCGGCGAGCGCGGGTTTTGTCAGTTTCATTGCCCAAAAGAATGTCGATCAGATGGCCTGAGCCGAACCATTCCTCGGTGCGCAAGATCGCAGATAGGGCCATGCGCACCGGTGTGGTGCCATCGAAAACCTCGGGCGGGGTATCGCACAGATCGCATTTGCCGCAGGCTTCGGCCTGTTCTCCGAAATAGCCCAACAGGGTCTGACGGCGGCATTTCAAGGCTTCGGCAAGCCCGAGCAAAGCGTTCAGCCGCGCGTGATCAGCCATGCGTCGTTCAGGCGGGGCCAGCCCTTCATCGATCTGCGACCGGCGCAGGCGTATGTCGTCGGGGCCGAACAACGTGAGCGTTTCGGCCGGGCCACCATCGCGGCCTGCGCGTCCGATCTCCTGATAGTAGGCTTCGATGGATTTGGGCAGGTCTGCATGGGCCACCCAGCGGATATCGGGCTTGTCGATGCCCATGCCAAAGGCCACGGTGGCCACCACGATCAGACCATCCTCGCGGGCAAAGCGTGTTTCGACGATGCGGCGGTCTTCAGGGTCCATGCCGCCATGATAATGACAGGCGATGTGCCCTTCCGCGCGCAGGGCTTGCGCCAGCACCTCTGTCTTATTGCGGGTGCCGCAATAGACGATGCCCGATTGCCCTTTGCGCGCGGCAGCAAAATCGAGGATCTGTTTGCGGGGCCCGTCCTTTGCGGCAAAGGCCAGATGGATATTGGGCCGATCGAAACCACGCAGGAACTTGCGCGGCGCGGTCCCGTCGAACAGCTTTTCGACGATCTCGTCCTGCGTTTCTGCATCCGCTGTGGCGGTGAACGCGGCCAGAGGCACGTTCAGGGCGCGGCGCAGCTCTCCGATCCGCAGATAGTCGGGCCGGAAATCGTGACCCCATTGGCTGACGCAATGCGCCTCATCCACGGCGATCAAGCTGACATTAATCCGACGCAGCATCCCCAAAGCGGACCCGGCCGCCAGACGTTCCGGCGCCATGTAGAGGAGTTTCAACCGACCGGCCTCCAACGCCTCCCACACCGCATCAGTTTCTTCTGGGGTGTTGCCCGAGGTCAGAGCGCCTGCCTCAACCCCTGCTTCCTGCAACCCGCGCACCTGATCGCGCATCAGGGCGATCAGAGGAGAGATCACCACCGTCACCCCGTCGCGCAGCAGGGCAGGCAGTTGGAAGCATAGGGATTTCCCGCCGCCCGTCGGCATGATCGCCAACACGTTTTCGCCAGCGGTCACGGCATCGACGATTTCCTCCTGCCCGGGGCGGAAGGCGTCGAATCCAAAGACATCTCGCAGCAAGGGTGCGGAGTCGAACATCTGCGGGGTGGCCCTGTTTTAAGGTTTATCTGCTCTTAAGACAGGACAATCACATACTAAGATTCGGTGAACAAGGTCTCAGACGAAATAGACCATATTGTTTATAAGTATGATCCGCAGCGCATAGACGCCGATCAAAACAACCAAAGGCGTCAGATCAAGCCCGCCCATATTCGGCAGAAAACGGCGAATAGGACCATAAATAGGTTCTAGAATGCGGTTCAGCCCATACCAAATTTGCGCCACAAGCTGTTGATGCAGGTTTAGCACTTGAAAGTTGATCAGCCAGCTCATGATCACATGGGCAAGAATGATGAACCAGACAATGTCCAGGATCAGCAGCAGGATTTGGATCAGCGACAGCATGGGCACTCCGTTCTTTCACCGGCAGAGACGTAAGCGCCCCGGCGGCAAAGAGCAAGTCTGCGCCAACTGAAAGCTTGCGAAATGGGTGAAACGCCCGTCTTATGACGTCAAAGAACAACAGGGGCAGAGATGGCAGAGATTTCCAGGCGGAAGCGCATTTGGGGTTGGTGGTTCTTTGATTGGGCCAGTCAGCCCTATCACACGTTGTTGGTGACCTTTGTTTTCGGTCCCTATTTCGCCGGGGTGGCGGCCGGCTATTATTCGGGCACGGGTTTGGATGCCGAAGCCGCCGCTGCGCAAGCACAAACCGTCTGGGCGAATTGCCTGACCATCACCGGATTGATCATCGCCTTTGGTGCTCCGCTGTTGGGGGCAATGGCAGATGTGTCGGGGCGGCGTATCCCGTGGATTTTTGCCTTTTCGGTGATGTATGCGGTGGGTTCGGCAGCGCTGTGGTACACGATGCCGGACGGGTCGAACATGTGGCTGATGCTGTCGGCTTTTGGCCTTGGTTTCGTGGGCGCGGAATATGCGCTGATCTTCATCAACTCTCAGCTGCCCGATCTGGGCGACGACAGTGAAGTGGGCGAGATTTCGGGCTCGGGCTTTGCCTTTGGCTATTTCGGCGGGCTGATCTCACTGGCGATCATGCTGGCGCTTTTCGTGGAACAGCCCAACGGCAAGACGCTGATCGGGATGGACCCGCTGTTTGGGCTGGATGCGGCGCAACAGCAGGGCACTCGCTTTGTCGGGCCTTTCACGGCTGGTTGGTTCGTCCTGTTCATGGTGCCGTATTTCCTCTGGGTCCGCGATGATGCGCCTGCGGACAAAAAGGGCAGTATGGGTGAGGCGCTGAGCCTGCTTGCCAAATCCATTTCGAACTTGCGCCATCGCTTGAGCCTAGCCAGCTATCTGGGCTCGTCCATGTTTTATCGTGACGCGTTGAACGGGCTTTACAGCTTTGGCGGCGTCTATGCCCGCTTGGTGCTGGAATGGGACCTGATCAAGATCGGTGTGTTTGGCATTGTCAGCGTATTGGCCTCGGCGATCTTTGCGTGGATCGGTGGCAAGATGGACAAGAAATTTGGGCCTAAGCCGGTTATCCTTGTGGCAATCTGGGTTCTGATCTTCGTATGTGTGACCGTTGTTTCGATGGACCGAACGCAGGTTTATGGCATTTCGCTGCCCGAAGAGTCGGGCCTGCCAGACATGGTGTTCTTTGGCTGCGGTATTCTGATTGGCGGCATGGGTGGTATTCTGCAATCGGCCAGCCGGTCGATGATGGTGCGTCATACCGATCCTAAAACCCCGGTCGAAAGCTTTGGGCTTTACGGCCTGTCGGGCCGCGCCACGGCCTTTGCCGCGCCCCTTCTGATCGGGATTGCAACAACTGTGACCGGCAGCGCACGTCTGGGGGTGTCACCGATCATTCTGTTGTTTATCCTAGGTCTCATACTGATGCGCTGGGTGAAACCGGAAGGGGATCAGAGTAGATGATTTTAAGGCGTTTTTTGATAATTCTGGCCGCACTTGTGTTGGCAAACACAGCCGCGGCTGAACCTTTGGCAAAGCAATTGTTCGGAGCGAAACGGGTCAGTTCACAGCAAAAGCCGGCTGCTTTCGGCAGTTATTCGCGCGGGTGCGCGGCAGGTTCGGTGCAATTGCCCGAAACCGGGCCGACATGGCAGGCCATGCGCCTGTCGCGCAACCGAAACTGGGGGCATCCTGTTGCGATCGACTATGTGCAGGACCTCAGCCGGTTTGCCGCAAAGCAACCGGGGTGGAATGGCCTTTATGTCGGGGATATCAGCCAGCCAAGGGGCGGGCCGATGACATCGGGCCATCGATCTCATCAACTGGGTCTGGATATCGATATCTGGATGCTGCCAGGGGGCGATATGCGCCTGAGCCGCAAAGCACGCGAAAATCTCTCATCCATTTCCCTGCGCCGCTCGAACGGGGCGTTCGTGAACAACAACTGGACGAAACAGCACCACGCTGTGCTGCGAGCAGCAGCGAAAGACAAGCGCGTGGCGCGGATTTTTGTCTTCCCCGGGGCCAAGGTTCAGATGTGCAAGGATGAGAAAGGCAACCGTGCTTACCTGCGCAAGATCAGGCCTTGGTGGGGGCATCACTATCATTTCCACGTGCGCCTGAACTGTCCCAGAGGGTCAAAAGGCTGCGTCAATCAGGACCCAATTCCCAAGGGTGATGGCTGCGCTCAGGCGCAGGAATGGGTGAACAACATTCTTAACCCACCACCACCCAACCCGAATGCGCCTGCCCCCAAGAAACGCCGGGAATATGTTCTGGCTGATTTGCCCAAGCAATGCGCCGCCGTTTTGTCGTCAAACTAATTGCTGCATCTCTGTGTGCCGGGTCGGTCTGGGCGGTTGAGGTCAAAACCGCCGCCCAGCTTGGCAGTTATGTCTGGAGGGACAACGCCGCGTGGTTCGGTGGATTCTCGGCGATCCATGTGTCTGACATGGGGCGCCATCTGACGGTTCTCAGCGACCGGGCGACCTTGATAACTGCGCGGGTCGACCGCGACGGGGATCAGATCTCAGGCATTCGCATTCTGGGTCATTGGCCGGTCTTATCCAGTACCGGGCGCATCATGCTGGGCTATGCTGGCGATTCTGAAGGGATCGCGATGGCCCCGGATGGTGGTTTCTACATCTCTTTCGAAGGTGTGCACCGGGTCGCCTACTACCCAGCACCGGGGACAAATGCCCGAGTCTTGCCGCGCCCCAACGCTTTTGATGATTTGGAGCGGAATGGATCGTTCGAAGGGCTGGCGATCGACGACACCGGCCGCCTGTATACGCTCACTGAAAAGAGCCGCACAATAGATGGTGATATCCCGGTCTATCGCTGGGATGGTCAGGTCTGGTCGACGCCTTTCGTGCTGCCGCAACGTGGGCCGTTCCAACCTGTTGCAGCCGATTTCGGCCCCGATGGCCGGTTCTATGTACTAGAGCGGACAGCATCCATTACCGGGTTTCGGTCGCGTCTGCGGCGGTGGGATGTCTCAGGCGACACCCCGGAAGCAGAGGAAATCCTGTTTGAGACCAGCAAAGGCACGCATGACAATCTGGAGGGCCTATCCGTCTGGCGCGACGATCAGGGGCGACTGCGCGCCACGATGATCTCGGACGACAATTTTCTGGCGCTGCAACAGACCGAACTAGTCGAATATCTACTGCCCGATTGACAGGTGCAGGGCAAAGGTCTAAACGCACGGCTTGCCTTGGGATGAACCCTTGGCCAAGTCGCCGCTACCTTGTCAAAACGGGCATCTGAAAATGCAACGCTCTTATATTCCCGGCATACTTGCCATGGCCGCCATTGTCGTGGCCTCCAACATTCTGGTCCAGTTCCTGATCCTTGACGGATTGCTGACCTGGGGTGCTTTCACCTATCCGCTGGCCTTCCTGGTCACTGACATCATGAACCGCGTCTATGGTGTGGGCCCGGCCCGCAAGGTCGTGTTCGCCGGGTTTGTCACCGGTATCATCTGCTCGCTGATCGGTAGCCAGATCATGCTGCAGGGTGATGGCTTTACCTATGCCGCTGTCCCGTTGCGGATAGCAGTTGCTTCAGGCACTGCCTTCCTGATCGCGCAGCTGACCGATGTGACCATCTTCAATTCGCTGCGCGGTGGCCGCTGGTGGCGCGCGCCACTGGTCTCGACCCTTGTCGGATCGGCGCTGGACACCGCGATCTTCTTTACGCTGGCCTTCTCGGCCTCGGTCACCTTCTTCGGCGCCAATGCCGATGCCGCGATCAACTGGGCGTGGGAGCCTGTGCCCTTCATGCTGACCGGCCCGATGGCTCCGCTCTGGGTTACGCTGGCTTTCGCGGACTGGTTGGTGAAGCTGTCGCTGGCCCTGATTGCCCTGATCCCGTTCAAGGTGATCGTCGCCCGCCTGACCGCGGCGCAGCCTGCCTAAAAAAGTTCTTTGAGAACGGCGCATCTTGTGTCAGGCTCAAAGTTAACCGCAACAGATAGAAAAGGAGGTGATCCAGTGTCAAGAAAGAGATTGGAGAGAGGTGTCGGAACAACCGGGGGGAAAGCCTGCTAGGGCAGCCCTTGGCGGAGCGCTCGCTCCGGCTGGTCGATTGATCTAACCGACCCAACCTCCTGAACTTTCGAAGGGCCGTCCCACCGGGGCGGCCCTTTCTGTTTTCCCTGACGCCTTGTAAGGTCCGCCCCATGTTGCGCATCACCGACGATATCATCCTACAGGATTGGGAAATGACCGAGAGCTTCGTCCGCTCGTCCGGTCCCGGCGGGCAGAACGTCAACAAGGTCTCGTCTGCAGTTGAGCTGCGGTTCGAAGCCGCGCGTTCACCGTCACTGCCCGAGCCGGTGAAGAATCGCCTGAAACGGCTGGCCGGGCGGCGCTGGACTAAAGATGGGGCGATCATCATTCAATGTGAGGAAACCCGTTCTCAGGCCCGCAACCGCGAAATTGCGCGTAACCGATTGGCTGAGCTGATCGCCCGAGCGCTGGTCAAACCCAAGCGGCGGATTGCGACCAAGCCTACCTATGGTTCGGTCAAACGCCGTCTGGCCGCGAAAAAGGCCCGTGGCGACGTCAAGGCGCTGCGCGGGAAAGTATCTGAAGATTGATCTGGTATCTTGCCGACCCGTTGATACTCTGACCCGCAAAAGCGGCAGGAGGGTAACACCATGAGGCTGGAGGGGAAAACGGCAATCGTAACCGGCGGTGCGTCTGGGTTCGGGGCCGGGATCGTACAGACGTTTCTGGCCGAGGGCGCGCGCGTGATGATCGCCGACATCAACGGCGACGCGGCGCAGGATCTGGCGGCGCAACTGGGTTCTGGCGCGATGGCGCAGCAAGTGGATGTTAGCGACGGCGCGTCGGTTCAGGCGATGGCCGGCGCGGTCGAGGCCGCCTATGGGCAGCTCGACATTCTGGTCAACAACGCTGGCGTTACTCATCTGCCCACCCCGCTGGAAGACGTCAGCGAAGAAGATTTTGATCGCGTCTTCAACGTGAACATGAAGTCCGTTTACCTGACTGCCCGCGCCTTTGTCCCGGCGATGAAAGCGCGCGGCGCGGGGGCGATCCTAAACGTCGCCTCAACCGCCGGGCTGTCGCCGCGCCCCAATCTGAACTGGTACAACGCCTCTAAGGGCTGGATGATCACCGCGACGAAAACCATGGCGGTCGAGTTGGCCCCCTCCGGCGTGCGGGTCAACGCCATCTGCCCGGTTGCGGGGGAAACGCCGCTGCTGAAATCCTTCATGGGCGAAGACACGCCCGAGATTCGAGCTAAGTTCCTCTCGACCATCCCGCTCGGTCGCTTCTCAACCCCTCAGGACATGGCCAACGCGGCCCTGTTTCTCTGCTCGGACGAGGCCAGCATGATCACCGGCACGGCACTGGAGGTCGATGGTGGCCGCTGTATCTGATCCGCTCTTCATCTGGCTAAAAATACCTCCGCCGGAGGCAGCGCGCTTGCGCGCTTTCCGCCCTCAACATCACAGATTGCAATGACCCCCGGACCCAAAAATCTGATCACTGATGTTTCCGGCCTGAAAGTCGGCAACGCTCAGGATGCGGCGCTGAAATCCGGTACAACTGTCCTGACGGCTGACGCATCTTTCACAGCCTCTGTGCATGTGATGGGCGGTGCGCCGGGGACGCGCGAAACCGATCTGTTGGCCCCTGATAAATCTGTTGCCCATATCGACGCGATCGCCCTGTCTGGCGGATCAGCCTTTGGGCTGGACGCATGTTCGGGCGTATCAGATGCGCTAAGGGCGCAAGGCCGTGGATATCCGGTCGGCAAAACCAAGGTCCCAATCGTCCCCGGCGCGATCCTTTTTGATCTTTTGAATGGCGGCAACAAAGACTGGTCCGAAAACCCCTACCGCGCATTGGGGCGGCGCGCTTTTGAGGCGGCCAGCGAAGACTTCGCACTCGGAACCGCTGGTGCGGGAACCGGTGCCTTGGCTGCGATGCAGAAGGGCGGGTTGGGCTCGGCTTCAGCAGTGCTAGACACAGGGATCACGGTGGGCGCGCTTGTTGCGGCCAATCCGATGGGGAGCGTTACAACCCCTGGCGACCGGCATTTCTGGGCGGCACCATTCGAACAAGGGAAAGAATTCGGCGGTTTAGGCTCTGATCCGCGCGCCGGTTTGGGTCAGCCGGATGCGAGCCGCAAGGCCAGCGCAATGCGGGCCGATCCCGAGAAATCAAATACCACAATCGCCATTGTTGCCACCGATGCGGCCTTGTCAAAATCTCAATGTTACAGGATGGCCGTAGCCGCGCATGATGGTATCGCGCGCGCGGTTTTGCCTGCCCACACACCGGGGGATGGCGATTTGGTCTTTGGCGTCAGTACAGGTGAGGTGCAGTTGGCCAATGATACCGAACTTGGAATGATCGGCCATGCGGCTTCGCTCTGTCTGGCGCGGGCCATCGCGCGCGCGGTCTACCTCGCCTCACCCGCACCCGGCGACCTGCTACCGTGCTGGTCACAGCTCAGATAAACCGGTTAGGCCCGGCGTTTTGCCACAGCGTCACAGCCCCACGCGCGGCAATCTGCGCGTTGACTCATTGGCGCTCCAAAGCTCCTGTTAGGCCAGCCACGTAAATCTGGAGCAAAGACAATGAATCGTTTCCTCGCCACCACAATCGTCGGCCTGCTTGCCCTACCTGTTTACGCAGAAGGGGATGCAGAGGCGGGCAAGAAAGCCTTCAACAGATGCAAATCCTGCCACATGATCGCCGACCCTGCGGGTGATGTGATTGTAAAAGGTGGTAAAACCGGACCGAACCTTTACGGAATTGCGGGTCGGACTGCTGGGACTTTGGAAGGGTTTAAATATGGCGACAGCATCGTGGCCGCTGGCGAGAATGGGCTTGTCTGGGACGAAGAAACCTTTGTCGCCTATTCTCAGGATCCCAGAGCCTTCCTCAAAGAATACCTTGATGACACTGCGGCCAAGTCAAAGATGAGCTTCAAACTGAAATCCGGTGGCGAGGATGTCTATGCCTATATCCTCAGCGTATCAGGCGAATAAGCTTTCAGATGATCCAATGACATATCGAAAAGCCGCTTCACCTGCGGCTTTTCGTAAGGTTGATAATCCGACCGATCATTGCCATTTTGTCCCAACGCGGCCCGATCCGGGGCCGACGGGCCCCGATGCCAAGCCGATCCGGCCATAGCACCACATCAAAGTTCGCCAGTCCGATGGATCGGCATCAGGAGACGACATATGGGAATCATGATCCCGGCTTGGGTTGATGGTGAGTTGACCCCCGTGGACAAACTTGAGGCACATGAAAAAGGCCTCAGGCATAAGGCTGTCTCTGTCTTTGTGGTGCGCGGTACTGAAATCCTGATGCAGCGCCGGGCGTTGGGCAAGTATCACACCCCGGGCCTGTGGGCGAACACCTGTTGCACCCATCCTGATTGGGACGAAGGGGCCTCAGCCTGCGCAGTGCGCCGTTTGCGCGAAGAACTCGGGATCACCGGGTTGTATCCCGAGTACCGCCATCGTCTGGAGTATCACGCCGATGTCGGCAACAACCTGATCGAGCATGAGGTGGTGGACGTTTTTCTGGCGCACGTACGCGGCCCGCTGAAGATCGAGCCGAACCCGGACGAAGTGATGGATATTCGCTGGATCGATTATCACGATCTTCTAGCCGAGGTGCAGCGCCACCCGGAACGCTTTACACCCTGGCTCAAAATCTATCTGCACAACCATTCGGACACGATTTTCGGCCCGGACCTGATCATTTCCGCACAATCCTGATGTCAAAGCCTGTGCTGGCCTTGCATGGCGGGTTCAAGCCGCCTAAATCAACGCGTCATGGCAAAGCAGAAGACTGATCCAAACTACAAAGTGATCGCCGAAAACAGGCGTGCCCGCTTCGACTACGCGATCGAAGAGGATATCGAGTGTGGCATCATGCTGGAAGGATCCGAGGTCAAATCCCTTCGGGCCGGTGGATCGAACATCGCCGAAAGCTATGCCTCGGTCGATGATGGCGAGCTGTGGCTGATCAACAGCTACATCGCGCCGTATGAGCAGGCCAAGGTGTTCAAGCACGAAGAACGCCGCCGCCGTAAGTTGCTGGTCTCGCGCAAGGAGTTGTCGAACCTGTGGAATGCAACGCAACGCAAGGGCATGACGCTGGTGCCGTTGGTTCTGTATTTCAACCACAAGGGCCGGGCCAAGCTGAAGATCGGGATCGCCAAGGGTAAAAAGCTTCACGACAAGCGCGAAACCCAGGCCAAGCGTGACTGGTCACGCCAGAAGCAGCGATTGATGAAAGATCACAGCTAAGTCTCGGCGCTAGTCGTCCCGCCCAGGCTCGTTCGGATTGCTCGAAAACAGAGCAATCTTGTTGCCCTGCGGATCGCGCAGGTATCCAACATAGAAATTGGGTCCGTAAGCGGCGCGAAAGCCTGGCGCACCCTCGTCGGATCCTCCAGCAGCCAGTGCGGCGGCATGCAGATCACGCACCTGCTGCTGATTTTGCGCTTCGAATGCGGTCATTGACCCGTTGCCCGCTGAGGCGGGTGCTCCGTCAAATGTGGGTTTGACATAGAACTCGGGCAATACCGGGGATTGGTTTGGTTCCAATGGCAGGGCATAGCTTAGACCTTCGGGCCCTTCCTCAAGCTCATAGCCCAACGCAGGCATGAAGGCTGAATAGAACCGTTTGGCCCGTGCGACGTCATCGGTACCAACGGTGACATAGGCGATCATTTTATCCCTCCTGGTCTTGGAAGCCCAAGACAATAGATTTTAGAATGACATGGCAGCCTGTACAGCAAGTTGCCAGCGGGCATAGGCGGCATCGCGGGCATCCTGCGCCATCTGGGGCTCAAAGCGTTTATCAAGCTGCCAGGTCTGGGCGAACCCGTCCTGATCAGGATAGACGCCCGCTTTCATACCGGCGAGCCATGCAGCGCCCAATGCGGTTGTTTCCTGCATCACAGGGCGATCCACCGGGGCCCCCAGACAGTTCGACAGGCCCTGCATGGTCCAGTCTGATGCGCTCATCCCGCCATCGACACGAAGGATCACATTTGCCTCGGCGCCCCAATCGCCTTGCATCGCATGCCACAGGTCGCGGGTCTGAAAGGCGATGCTGTCCAGCGTGGCGCGGGCAATCTCGGCCCGGCCTGAATTGCGCGTCAGCCCGAACATCGCGCCCCGGCAATCAGGCTTCCAATAGGGTGCACCAAGGCCAGTGAAGGCAGGGACCAGAACCACATGCTGAGTCGGGTCGGCCTGCGCCGCCAGATCACCGCTTTGCGGGGCGGCATCGATGATTCTCAGCGCATCTCGCAACCATTGCACTGCCGCGCCGGCGATGAAGATTGAGCCTTCCAGCGCATAGGTTTTTTGCCCGTCTAACTGATAGCCAATGGTGGTCAGCAAACGGTTTTTTGAGGCGACGGGCTGCGCGCCAGTGTTCAGCAGCGCAAAACACCCGGTGCCATAGGTTGATTTCATCATGCCGGGTTGAAAGCAGGCCTGACCGATCGTGGCGGCCTGCTGATCCCCTGCGACACCCAGAATTGGTATGTTGCCACCCAGCAGGGACGTGCTGCCAAAATCAGCCGCGCAATCCAGCACCTCTGGCAGCATCGTCAAAGGCACGTCCAGCAGGTCACAAATCTCGGGGCTCCACGCGCCTTTGTGAATGTCGAACAGAAGGGTGCGCGCGGCATTGGTCGCATCGGTGACGTGGCAACGGCCTTCGGTTAGACGCCAGATCAGAAAGCTGTCGATGGTGCCAAACAGCAGCTCTTGGGCCGCGGCCCGGTCGCGGGCTCCGTCGACGGTATCCAGAAGCCATTTGACCTTGGTGCCCGAAAAATAGGGGTCCAGTAGCAACCCAGTTTGGGCCGTCACATCATCCTCGCACCCGGCCTGTTTGTAGCGGGCGCAGATGTCGGCGGTGCGACGGTCCTGCCAGACGATAGCGTTGTGGATGGCTTTGCCGGTGGTCTTGTCCCAGACCACGGTGGTTTCGCGCTGATTAGTGATGCCGATCCCGGCGATCTGGTCGGCCGAGACGCCGCTGGTCTCCATCACCTCACGGCAGACGGTCAGAACGCTGTCCCAGATATCCTCAACATCATGTTCAACCCAGCCTTCCTGCGGGAAATGCTGAGGAAATTCGCGCTGGGTGGTGCCGACGGCCTGCATTTGTGCGTCGAACAAGATCGCGCGCGAGGACGTGGTGCCCTGATCGATTGCCAGAATAAAGGTCATTGCCTGCGCTCCTCCCCCGCATGGTTTTGCGGGACTTTAGCGCAAACACTCGCGCAGGGGCCAGAGCAGAAATCAGCCCGCCGGAATGGGGATATTGTCGATCAGGCGCACACCATCGGCCCATGCTGTGATGAACAGTCGGGCCGGGCGCGATGCGCGGGTCAGGGGCTCAAGAGTTTCGGCACAACGCAGATCGATATATTCCACCTCTGTGAACCCCGCGGCCAGCAGGTCATCGCTAGCTTGCTCTGCAAGTGGCTCGAACGGTGCGCCGGCGGCGAGTTCTTTGGCCATTGCTTGCATAAGCGTGTTCTTTCGCGCTGCGATCTTTAGCCCTTTGGCCGACAGCCGCAGGTTGCGCGATGACATGGCCAAACCCGAGGGCTCGCGGACCGTAGGGCAGCCCACAACTTCAACGGGGATGTCTAGATCACGTGCCATGCGGCGGACCACCAGCAGTTGCTGATAGTCTTTTTCGCCGAAATAAGCTTTATCCGCCTGCGTTTGCAGGAAAAGTTTGGCGACCACTGTGGCGACGCCCTCGAAATGACCGGGGCGGAAGGGACCCTCCATCATATCAGTGAGGCCGCCGACGGTCACAGTGGTTGAAAAGCCTGCCGGGTAGATTTCATCAGGATCGGGCACATAGATCGCATCAACACCGTAAGGGACCAGCTTTTGCGCATCCTCGCTCTCGGTACGCGGATAATTGGTCAGATCTTCGGAGTTGTTGAACTGTTTGGGGTTCACAAAGATCGTGACGATCACGCGGTCCGTGCCTGCCTTGGCGGCCTGAACCAGTGACAGATGCCCCTGATGCAGCGCGCCCATTGTGGGCACAACGCCTATGAATTCGCCCTTGCGGTGCCATTCGGTCGTCAGCGCGCGCAGATCGGCCAGGCGACGCAGGATCGGTGCGGTCATACCTTTGGCCCTTTGGCAGGGGCCTTATCGGCAAAGACATGTTCATCCGCCGGGAAACTGCGCGCGCGCACCTCGGCGGCGTATTCGGCTATCGCGGCTTCGGCCAACGGGCCCAGTTCGGCATAGCGTTTGACGAATTTCGGTTTGAACGCCGTGAAAAAGCCCACCATATCGTCAACCACAAGGATTTGCCCGTCGCATCCGGCAGAGGCTCCGATGCCGATGGTCGGGATCGCTACTTCGTTGGTGATCTGATCGGCCAGATTTTGCGGAACTTTCTCTAACACGACGGAAAACGCGCCCGCCTCGGCCACCGCATGGGCATCGGCCAGCACAGCATGTGCTTGGTCATCCCGGCCCTGAACCTTGTACCCGCCCAGCGTGTTGATCGATTGCGGCGTCAGGCCGATATGGGCCATCACCGGAATGCCACGCTTGACCAGAAAGCGGATGGTCTCGGCCATCTCGACCCCACCTTCCAGCTTAATAGCCCCCGCACCGGTCTCCGCCATCAGACGGGCGGCATTGCGGAATGCATCGGCAGGGGAATGTTCATAACTGCCAAAGGGCATGTCGATGACCATCATCGCGCTGTTCAAGCCGCGCGCGACGGCCTGACCGTGCAGGATCATCATCTCCATCGTCACGCCAAGGGTCGATTCCAGTCCGTGCAGCACCATGCCAACGCTGTCACCCACCAGCACAAAGTCGCAATGGGTGTCCATCAAACGCGCCATCGGGGTGGTATAGGCGGTCAGACTGACCAGCGGCTCACCGCCCTTCCGGGCGCGAATATCTTCGGCGTTTGGGGCTTTTTTTCGGGCGGTGGCGCTCATGTTCGCTCCTTGCGGGGTTCATGTTGCAGTGCGGCATAACAGATCGAGCAGGGCCCACGAAACCCCGGTTGCGCGAACATTTCCTTGAATGACCTTAGGTTTAAAGGAACACTGGGCCCAGAAAGCCCGCAAACACGCGGCTGCGTTGACTTCAACGGGGAGAGTTTCCATGACTAAGCAGGTGTTTCGAACCTTCGGATCGGTGCTGGCGCTAAGCGCCGGATTGCTGGCCACGCAAGCGATGGCCCAATCGGACATTACAATCGCCATGCAGTTAGAGCCGCCTCATCTGGATCCGACCAGCGCGGCTGCTCAGGCCATCGATTCGGTGGTCTACACCAACATCTTCGAAGGCCTGACCCGGTTCATGGGCGATGGATCGGTCGTGCCGGGGCTGGCGGAAAGCTGGGAAATCTCGGATGACGGCACTGTTTATACCTTCAAGCTGCGCGAAGGTGTGACCTTCCATGACGGTAGCGCGATGGATGCTGAGGATGTCAAATTCAGCCTTGATCGCGCAATGGCAGAAGACAGCGCCAACGCGCAGAAGGCCCTTTTTGCCGGAATTGAAAACGTCGAGGCCGTGGATCCGCTGACCGTCAAGGTGACCCTGTCCGAACCAAACGGTAACTTCCTGTTCAACATGGCCTGGGGTGATGCGGTGATCGTGGCCTCTGAGAGCATCGATGATATCAAGACAAACCCAGTAGGGACCGGAGCCTTTACCTTTGGCGAATGGGTGCAGGGCGACAGTATCACATTGAACCGCAATCCCGACTATTGGGGTGATCAGCCTGCGTTAGAGAGCGCGACGTTCAAATTCATCTCGGACCCGACCGCCGCTTTTGCTGCCATGATGGCCGAAGATGTGGATGTGTTCGACAATTTCCCCGCGCCCGAGAACCTGCCTCAGTTCGAGGCTGATCCACGATTCCAGGTTCTTGTTGGCTCGACCGAAGGCGAAACGATCCTGTCGACCAACAACAAGCAAGCGCCGTTTGATGATATCCGCGTCCGGCAGGCTCTGGCTCATGCGATTGACCGTCAGGCCATCATTGACGGAGCGATGTTTGGCTACGGCACGCCGATCGGAACCCATTTCGCGCCGCATAACCCGGCCTATGTCGATCTAACCGGCCAATCTGCCTATGACCCGGAAAAAGCCAAGGCTATGCTGGCTGAGGCCGGTTTTGCCGAAGGCTTTGAGACTACGCTGCACCTGCCGCCGCCCTCCTATGCCCGCCGGGGTGGAGAGATCATCGCCGCTCAATTGGCCGAGGTTGGGATCACCGCCGAGATCATCAACGTAGAATGGGCGCAATGGCTGGAGTCGGTGTTCAAGGGCAAGGATTTCGGCCTGACCATCGTCAGCCATACCGAGCCGATGGATATCGGCATCTATGCGCGGCCCGATTATTACTTCCAATATGACAGCACGGATTTTCAGGCCCTGATGGAGCTGCTGAACACCACCACCGACCCCGAGGAACGGGCCCGGTTGATGGGAGAGGCGCAGCGCCTGATTTCCAACGACTATGTCAACGGGTACCTGTTCCAGCTGGCCAAACTGGGTGTGGCCAAGGCAGGCGTACAAGGGCTGTGGCAGAACGCGCCGACAGCGGCTATTGATCTGACGGCGATCAGCTGGGCGGAGTAGCGTTCAGCCTGAGGGAAGGCCTATGATCAAACGCTCTTTTCTTGCCGTGATGGTCCTGGCGCAGCTTTGTGTTGCGCCATCCGCATCGGCAGAGACTTCTTTGGATGCGGCAATAGCCTTGTGGCTGGGCGGTGATGATGCCAAGGCGTTGCCAATGCTGGCGGCGCTGGCGGCGTCTGGAAACTCGGATGCGCGTTTGTTGCTGGGCCGGATCGAAACCACAGATCTTGGGCCGTCCCCGTTTCGACAAAGCCTTGAGCCTGCCCAATCCCGCGCCCTGTTCCGGCGCAACGACAATAGCAATTTCGGCACATCCTGGCTGACCCTCGAAGCCGCCGAGGGGAATGCGCTGGCGCAGGCCTTGCTGCGATCCAGGCAGCCTCAGCCTGATCCCGATCAGGTGAAGCGCCTCAACGATCTTGGTGAACATCAAGCCACAGACTACCCAACGCGGATCGTTGCCTTGTACGGCAGCCAGGCGATGCGGGATGAGTTGCGCGCCTATGACGGGGCCATGGACGATCTGCAGCCCTATCTGGCCTATCTTTCGGACAGTCCCGAGCCGCGCGGGGACGGCTTGGCTGCGCTGCGTCATATTCAGCCCGACCTGGTTTCGGCAAAGTCGGAGCAGGCGCTTGGTATGGCTGGTGTTTTGGCGTTGGGACTGGGTTATGGCGATCTGTCACCGGGCAACCCGTGGCGGCCCGCCGTGGAGAATTGGCTGATGACAGCCGAGGCGACGCGACCCATCGCGCATCTGTGCAACACGCATTGTTCGGCAGAGGCTGCGGCTTGTTCCTTTGCCTTCCTCTCGCTGCTGGGCGGGTATTTCGAGGTGATCCGCATGGACAGCCCCCTTGAGACCGTGATCCCGCAATCGCAGTTTCTGGACAGCCCGCGCGCCCGGTTGATGGTGCTGCGTCGGGCGGCCCTTGCGCGCACCGAAACCAATCTGGAAACGCTGGCTGAATCGGCCCCTGCGCAAGAGCTTTCGGCCTGCGCCGTCGATCTGGTTCGGCAAGAGCAGCGTAAGTATAACTAGCCGCTGGACCCGGGCAGGGCGCGCACTTAACCTGCCCACAATGCTACGTTATGCGCTCAAACGACTGCTCTCGCTTGTGATCAGCCTTGCCATAGCCTCGGTCGTCATCTTTGCGGTGATCGAGGTGGCGCCGGGTGATCCGGCCTCGTTCATGTTGGGGGTCAATGCGCAGCCCGACACATTGGCTGCGCTGCGGGCCGAGTTGGGCTTGGACATGTCCAAGACCCAGCGCTACTTCAACTGGGTTAGTGGGATGCTGAAAGGGGATTTCGGAACCTCGTACACCTATCGCACGCCTGTTTCACAGATGATCGCGGATCGGCTGTGGGTGTCTTTACCACTGGCTCTTTATGCACTGAGTTTGTCGACCCTGATCGCCTTTCCCGCAGGCATCTATGCCGCTGCGCGCCGCGGTAAACCGGGTGATCTGACGGTGATGGGAGCAACACAGCTAGGCATCGCGGTGCCGAATTTCTGGTTTGCGATGATGCTGGTCCTGATCTTTGCCATAAACCTGCGCTGGTTCAATGCGGGCGGGTTTGCTGGCTGGGACAACGGATTCTGGGCCGGGCTGCATTCCCTGACCCTGCCCGCGATTGCCCTGGCCTTGCCACAAGCGGCCATTCTGGCGCGGGTGATGCGATCCTCGCTTTTGGACATACTGGGCGAAGATTTCATGCGCACGGCCCGCGCCAAAGGGCTGTCGCGTCGTCAGGCGCTGTGGCGACACGGGGTGCGAAACGCGCTGATCCCGGTGCTGACGATCATCGGGCTGCAGTTTTCGTTCTTGTTGGCCGGGTCGATCATTATCGAGCAGGTCTTCTATCTGCCCGGTCTCGGGCGGTTGGTGTTTCAGGCGATTTCGGCCCGTGATCTGATCGTGGTGGAATCGGTGGTGATGCTTCTGGTCTTCGCTGTCATCACGGTGAACTTTCTGGTCGATCTGGCTTATGCCGCCGTTGACCCGCGGCTGAGGAGCCGGACATGAGCCGCAACCTGATCCTCGGCGCGGTGTTGTCGTCGCTGGTTTTGCTGGCGGCGTTGGTGTCTTTTGTTTGGACGCCGTATGATTTTGCGGCGCTCAACATCCCTGAAAAACTGCAACCGCCCAGCGCGCAGCATTGGTTCGGCACCGATCACTTCGGGCGCGACATGTTCTCGATGATCATGGTCGGTGCGCGGACGTCGATTGCGGTGGCGCTGGTCGCCGTGGGGATTGGCATGGCGCTGGGCGTGCCGCTGGGCCTGGCGGCGGCCGCGCGCAAAGGCTCGTGGCTGGATGAGGTCATCATGCGCGGCAATGACCTGGTCTTTGCTTTCCCCTCTTTGGTCATCGCCATCCTGATCACCGCCGTGTTCGGTGCGGGCGCGATCAATGCGATCATCGCCATCGGCATTTTCAACATCCCCGTCTTCGCCCGCATCACCCGAGGGGCGGCCCTGTCCCTGTGGGAGCGTGAGTTCATCCTCGCCGCCCGTGTCTCGGGCAAGGGCGCGGCGCGGATTTCGGCGGAGCATATCCTGCCCAACGTGGCCAATCTGCTGATCGTGCAGGGGACGATCCAGTTCAGCCTTGGCATTCTGGCCGAGGCGGGCCTGTCTTATGTCGGTCTGGGCGCGCAGCCGCCAACGCCCAGCTGGGGCCGGATGCTGGCCGATGCGCAGACGATGGTCAGTTTTGCCCCGCATTTGGCTCTGATTCCAGGTCTGGCAATCATTGTGACGGTGCTGGGGCTGAACCTGCTGGGTGATGGCCTGCGCGACTGGCTGGACCCGCGTATCAGGGTGGCGCGGGCATGAGTTTGTTGCGGATCGAAAATCTGTCGCTCGGCATTCACGGGGTCGAAATTTTGAAACAGGTCAGCTTGTCGATTGCACCGGGGCAGATCGTTGCTGTAACCGGGGAAAGCGGCTCGGGCAAATCGATGACTGCGCTGGCTGTGATGCAGTTGTTGCCCGATGGGGCGGAAAGTGATGGCTCGATCCTGCTGGACAAGCAGGAAATCCTGAACCGGCCCGAGGCTGAGATGTGTGCCTTGCGCGGTGCCTCGATCGGGATGGTGTTTCAGGAACCGATGACCGCTCTGAACCCGGTCAAGACCATCGGTGATCAGGTGATGGAGACGATTCTGATTCACAAGGCGATGCCTCCTGCGCAGGCGCGGGAGCGGGCGGAAGAGGTATTGGCCCGAGTTGGGCTGCCTTCTGATCGCTTCCCCCTGTCCCGCTATCCGCATGAACTGTCCGGTGGTCAGCGTCAGCGCGTGGTCATTGCCATGGCGATTGCCTTGCGCCCTAAACTGCTGATCGCGGATGAACCGACAACGGCGCTGGATGTGACCACTCAGGCGCAGATTCTGGATTTGCTCAGGGGCTTGGTGACCGAATACGACATGGGCCTGCTGATGATCACCCATGATCTGGCCGTTGTCGCCGATATGGCGGATCAGATCGTCGTGATGCGCCATGGCGAAGTTGTCGAAAGCGGTGCAACGGACCATCTTCTGCGCAACATGCAGCACCCCTATACCCGGATGCTGTTTGAGGCGTCGAACCATCAGGTGGCTTTGCCTGATGCAAAACAACCACAACCGTTGCTAGAGATCACGCAAGTGGTCCGTGACTATCGCCTACCTCGCAAGGGCCTGTTCGATGCGCCCGGCTATACCCGTGCCGTGGATCAGGTCAGCTTCACCCTCAACCGGGGTGAGCGGCTGGGTCTGGTAGGGGAGTCCGGATGTGGAAAATCGACCCTAACACGGGCGATTTTGGGATTGGAAGAGGTTCAATCCGGTAACATCCGGTTGGATGGTCAGCAGGTGTTCTCCGGTCACAAGCCTAATCCGGCCGTGCGGCGCAAGATGCAGGTGGTGTTTCAAGACCCTTATGGCAGTTTCAACCCGCGCCACCGGGTTGCACGCCTGATTACCGAACCATTTCATTTACTCGAAATCCCTCCGACTGGAGGCGAGCGGCAGGATCGCATTGCCGAAATGTTGACCGCCGTCGGGCTGCGCCCAGAGGATGCGGACAAGTACATCCACGAATTTTCGGGCGGTCAAAGGCAGCGCATTGCAATTGCCCGCGCGCTGATCATCCGCCCGGAACTGATCCTGTTTGACGAGGCGGTCTCGGCCCTCGACGTCTCGGTCCGGGCGCAGATTCTGGACCTGCTGGCTGAACTATGTGACGCCTATGATCTGACTTATCTGTTCATCAGCCACGATCTGAGCGTCGTGCGCACGATCACGGACAGGGTGATGGTCATGCAGGCCGGGAAGATCGTTGAACAGGGCGAGACCGAGCAGGTCTTCACCAATCCGCGCCATCCATACACACAAAAGCTGATTTCTGCTGCGCCGCAGTTGCCGGAGATCGGAGTGGGTGCTGCGTGATTTTCCCCGTGTTAGAGCCGAAATAGGAGTTAGATATGACCAATGCGATATGGTTTGATCCCAGCCTCTGTTTGATCGGGGGTGCGTGGCAATCGCCGGTCACCGCTCAATCGTTGCCCTTGGTCAACCCGTCCGATGGTTCCGAAATCTGCCAGATCGCGCGCGGTGGAGCATCGGATATCGACGCTGCTGTCGTGGCAGCCCGCGCTGCACTAGATGGCAAATGGGGCCGAATGCCTGCATTCGAGCGTGGGCGCATTCTAAGTCGTTTAGGTCGGTTGGTTCTGGACCGTGTCGAGGATCTGGTCGTCTTGGAGGCGAAGGACGTTGGCAAACCGCTGACGCAGGCAAGGGCGGATGCCGTGGCCCTGGCGCGGTATTGTGAGTTTTATGGCGGTGCCGCAGATAAGGTGATGGGCGAGACCATCCCGTATCTGGATGGCTACACCGTCTATACGCTGCGCGAGCCGCATGGCGTGACGGGCCATATCGTGCCGTGGAACTACCCGATGCAGATCATTGGCCGCTCAGTCGGGGCCGCGCTGGCCATGGGCAATGCCTGCGTGTTGAAACCGGCGGAAGAGGCGTGCCTGACCGCACTGGCCTTTGCGCATCTGGCAACCGAGGCTGGGCTGCCCGCTGGCGCACTGAATGTTGTGCCCGGTTTGGGGGCCGAGGCTGGGGCCGCGCTGTCCGGGCATCCGGGCGTCAATCATATCTCGTTCACCGGATCGGTTGCGACCGGGGCTTTGGTGCAGCAGACAGCGGGGCGCAATGCAGTCCCTGTGACGTTGGAGCTCGGCGGAAAATCACCGCAGTTGGTGTTTGATGACGCTGATTTGGACGCGGCTCTGCCGTTTCTCGTAAATGCGGGCATTCAGAATGCCGGGCAAACCTGCTCGGCCTCGTCCCGCATTTTGGTGCAGCGTGGGGTCTATGATCAGGTCAAGGCGCGGATGACTGAGGCTTATGGCCATTTGACTGTTGGGCCAGCAATGGAGGACCTGCGAGTGGGTCCGTTGATCTCGGATCGGCAGAAATCCATCGTCTCGGGATTTCTAGCGAAGGGAGAGGATTTGACCATAGCCGCGCGAGGGCAGATCACTCCGGATGCGCCAGAGACAGGTGCCTATGTCCAACCAACTTTGTTCGCTGACGTGCCCGCTGATCACGTTCTGGCGCAGGATGAGATTTTTGGTCCAGTTCAAGTTCTGATCCCGTTTGAAACCGAAGAACAGGCTCTAACTATAGCAAATAGTACCGATTATGGCCTTGTCGCCAGCATCTGGACCCGCGATGGCGGGCGGCAGATGCGGTTGGCGAAGCGCCTGCGCTCGGGTCAGGTGTTCATCAACAATTTCGGTGCGGGCGGCGGCGTGGAGCTTCCGTTTGGAGGGGTCGGAAAATCCGGACACGGCCGCGAAAAAGGGTTCGAGGCGCTGTATGGCTTTTCACAACTCAAGACGGTGGCGGCGTTTCACGGCTAAACAATCACCTCAATTGCCTTCTGAGCACCGACACCAAACACCCGCTTGTATCGGTCGATCTGATCGGCTGGACCCATCGCTTTTTCCGGGTTGTCCGACAGCTTGACCGTTGGCCGCCCATTGGCCGACACCGCCTTACAAACCAGCGAGAACGGCGCGAGAGCGTCGTTCGGCACAAGCCTGCGGAAATCATTGGTCAACAAGGTGCCCCACCCAAATGAGATGTTGGTGCGCCCGACAAACTGCGCGTGCAGTTCCTTGATTTTGTCGACGTCCAGCCCGTCGGAAAAGATGATCCGTTTCTGCGTTGGGTCTTCTCCACGGGACTTCCACCAGTCGATGGCCACTTCGGCCCCTTCAGCAGGGTCGCCACTGTCGATACGAATCCCAGTCCAGCCCGCCAGCCAATCGGGCGCGCGGTCCAGAAATCCCTTAGTGCCGTAGGTGTCTGGCAGAATGATGCGCAGATTGCCGTCATGTTCTTCATGCCAGTCGCTGAGAACGTCATAGGGGGCCTGAGCCAGCGCCTCATCCGTATCGGCCAAAGCGGAATAGACCATTGGCAATTCGTGGGCGTTGGTACCGATGGCCTCGACCTCGCGCCGCATGGCGATCAGGCAGTTCGAGGTGCCGGTGAAAGCCGGGCCCAATCCTTCGATCATCGCCTGAACACACCAGTCTTGCCAGAGGAACGAGTGCCGCCGACGGGTTCCGAAATCCGCGATCCCAAGGCCTTGAATGGTGCTGAGCTGTTCAATCTTCTCCCACACCCGGGTCATGGCGCGGGCATAAAGAACCTGCAACTCGAACCGGCGCATGTGGTTCAATACCGCGCGGGATCGCAGTTCCATCAGCACGGCCAAAGCAGGGATTTCCCACAGCATGACCTCATGCCATTTTCCTTCAAAAGTCAGTTCGTATTGGTCGCCCTTACGCTCCAGGTGGTAGGGCGGCAAACGCATGTTTTCGAACCACTCCATGAAGTCCGAGCGGAACATCTGCCGTTTGCCGTAAAACATGTTGCCCCGCAGCCAGGTGCTTTCCCCTCGGCTGAGGCTGAGCGAGCGGATGTGGTCCAGCTGTTCGCGCAGTTCGCCTTCGTCGATCAGGCGCGCCAATGGCACGTGATTCGAGCGGTTTATCAGTGAAAACTCGACATTTGTTTGAGGCTTGTTACGAAACACTGACTGGCACATCAGCAGTTTGTAGAAATCCGTATCGATCAAAGACCGCACAATCGGATCGATTTTCCATTTGTGATTGTAAACACGGGTCGCAATATCGACCATGGGGAACTCCTGCGATTTCCGTTGTTAGATCAATCGGCACGACGAATAGCAAGAGTCGCTGATTTGGTGACAATGCCCGTTTGACGCCACAAAGCGGGCATATTGTTTGATTGGATCACCGATTAGTGAGGGTGCGGGATGGAAAGATAAGGTTGTTAGTTGTGAATGAGTCTTCGATACGACTTTGATATTTTAAGAACAGCATCAGACGATCAAACATTTGAAACACTTTCGGGCGAGACCAAAGATGGGGTTCGCCCGGTGGCGATGTTTCGGGATGTGAAGACGTCTGATGCATTGCGCGGGGCGTCGCCCAAGATTCGCAAGATATTTCAGGATGCGGGGTTCGAGCTGGCCGCGCATGACAGCGGAATTGCGCCCGATGTATACTCGCCCGCAGATAAGGCTGACCGCGACCAGATTTTGCAAGTGCTGTTTGCCAACATCAAAAACCAGGGCGTTCAGGGTGAATACAGTGGTGAGTTCGATCTTTTGCAGTTCCTGGCGCATGTGAAACGCGCGCGGCCAGTGCAGGGGATCGTGCAGCCTGTTATGATTGCCCCCGCGCCCGAGCCAATGCCGACAAACCGAACCAGACGGCGAGCAGTGCCGGGCCGCATTGGCTTTGCCCTAGGGCTGGCCGTCATTCTGTTTGTTCTGTTCAAGTTCCTTGAGGCGACCGGGACCTCGACACCCTAAATTAGAACCACCCCTGCGGTCCGCATCGCCTGCTCAGCCGCTGCCATCGACCCGTCCATATCGATCCCGCGACAGGCATCCAGCCGAACGGTCACATCCAGCCCCAGCTGCGCGGCATCTACGGCAGAGTAATGAACGCAGAAATCCGTAGCCAACCCGACGAAGGTGACCTTCGACAACCCACGTGTGTCAAGATAGCCTTTCAACCCTGTCGGCGTCTCACGGTCGTTTTCAAAAAAGGCAGAATAGCTGTCGATTGCTCTGCGAAACCCTTTGCGGATGATCAGATCGGCATCGGTGCGCAGACCGGGGTGAAACGCGGCACCATCCGTACCCTGAACGCAGTGATCGGGCCACAGGACCTGCGGGCCATAGGGCATATCGATCAGCTCAATCGGGGCTTTGCCCGGGTGCGAACTGGCAAAGCTGGAATGACCTGCAGGATGCCAATCCTGCGTCAGGATCACCGCGTCGAAATCATCCATAATGGCATTGATCGGTGCCACGACCTCGTCCCCGCCCGCAACGGCCAGCGCACCCCCGGGGCAGAAATCATTCTGGACGTCAATTACGATTAGGGCATGGGTCATCTGGGGGCCTCCTTTGATGTGTTATCGGTAGGCGGGCGGGGGCTGGCCGTCAATGCGGTCTCTTGCGACTCTGCGCCTGCGGGTTTAGACCGCGCGCATGTACACGATCGCTGCTCTCTATCACTTCACCCGCTTTCCGGATCACGCCGCCTTGCGGGATCCGTTGCTGGACCTGTGCCGCGCCCAATCGGTCAAGGGCACGCTGCTGCTGGCGCAGGAAGGGATCAACGGCACTATCGCGGGTCCTCGTGCTGGGATTGATGCAGTGCTGGGGCATATAAAGGCGCTGCCTGGATGTGCGGATCTCGAGTGGAAAGAGGCAACCGCAGACCATCCGCCATTCGGCAAGATGAAGGTGCGGCTGAAGAAAGAGATCGTGACCATGGGCCAACCGGATGTGGACCCTCGGGCCCGTGTCGGCAACTATGTTGAGCCGGAGGAATGGAACGATTTGATCCGCTCGGACGATGTGGTGGTGATCGACACACGCAACGACTATGAGGTGGCAATCGGTACGTTTGAGGGTGCAATAGACCCTGAAACCGCCAGTTTCCGTGATTTCCCGGCTTGGTGGGAGGAAAACAAGGACCGCTTTCACAACAAACGCGTGGCCATGTTTTGCACCGGCGGCATTCGTTGCGAGAAATCCACCAACTATCTGCTGGGGCAGGGGGTCGAGGATGTGTATCACCTGAAAGGCGGCATCCTGCGCTATCTCGAAGAGATGCCTGCCGAAGACAGCACCTGGCAGGGCGAATGCTTTGTGTTCGACAACCGTGTTTCGGTCGGTCATGGGCTGGTTGAGGGGCCGCACCGTCTGTGCCATGCCTGCCGCCGCCCGATCCTGCCTGAAGATATGAAACGCCCTGAATACGAGCATGGCGTGGCTTGTCATCGGTGCGTCGATGAAACGACTGAGGCGGATAAGGCCCGGTTTCGTGAACGGCAAAAGCAGATTTTGTTGGCACGCAAACGTGGGTTCGAGCACCTGGGTTCGAGCTAAATTCAGCTTGCGGGTCCGCCCCTTAAGACAGATGATCAGGGGCATACCAGCGGGACGGAGCCTCAATGCATCGTGAACCCAAAACTCTGGAAGAGTGGAAATCGACCCTGCTGGCCGCATTGGGTTTGGTGATTGCCAGTTTTCTGGCGTGGTATGGCCTGTCGCGCCTCAGTGATGCGACCGCTGGCGATACAATCGGCTCTTTCGCCTCAGTGGGTCTGTTGATCTGGATCGCCTCGCAATCGTGGTACTATGTGACCCAGGTGAAATCCCCCCGGCGGCTGTTGCTGCTGATGGGCGTGTCCTTCATTCAAGTCGTGCCATTCCTGTTTGCCGCGGTCTATGGCGCCTTTGGCTATAACGACAATTGCGTGATCGGCGCGCAGGGGCCTGCGGACATCCTGTATTTCTCGTATGTCACCTTCACCACCGTCGGCTATGGCGATATGTCCCCAGTCGGACTGTGCCGCGCACTTGCTGCGGCCGAAGCGGTCACGGGCTATATCCTGCTGGGTATGTTTGTGGCGGCCGCGGTTGCGATCTATGCACGCAACCACAGCCCAAATAGCCAAGGTTAGAGCCTATTTGTTCTGGTCAATCCAGCGCGACATCATCCGTTTGTCATGGAAGCACTCAGATGGGATAGGTCGACGTTTGCTGCGCGAGATACGCTCGGCAAAGGCGACCTGCTTGCCAGTTGGGTAATTGTCGAATTGCGAGGTTACGCGGGGCTTGTGCGCTGAAATCCAATCCGACAGCATCTTGCGGTCTCGCTGCACATCTACGGGGATTTCCAGCGCAGATTGCTCTGCAATCGCACGGGCATACCGCATCTGCCGGTCTGTTACCGGAAGCAGGTGATAATCGTTGCTTGGCTCACCCAGAGCCGAATTTCGGATGTGCTGGGCCATCGGCTTGTCCTCTGACTATGTAGAACATAAATAGAACATTAACCAAATATTTCAAGTATTCTGTGGGGTTTGGTGTGTTGTTCGGCGCTTTTCCTCCAACTCAACCCTGTGTGACTGGTCCGTATCCAAAAGGTTCACAGGGTTACTCCACATAATCCTGAAGCTTTCAAAATATCATAAAGGATTCAATTGGGTTGAGTTAAACTCATGTTAAGAAAGCCCTGTTCCCGACATTTCGCGTCGGGAACAGAACATATGCCCATTCCAACCTATGGCTGACTCTTGTTGAAACCTGCCCCGCAGGCAGCGCCCGATTTTTTAGGAGAGATCTCATGAAAACCCACGCACAGGCCGTCGTTATCGGAGGGGGCCTAGTCGGTTGTTCAATCCTTTATCATCTGGCCAAGCTTGGCTGGACAGATGTTGTTCTGCTGGAGCGGGATGAGCTGACATCCGGCTCGACCTGGCATGCGGCGGCCAATATCCACGGGCTGCATGATAATAACAACGTCACGCGCATCCAGCACTATACGATGAATCTGTATAAAGAGCTGGAGAAGGAAACCGGCCAGGGTTGCGGTGTATTTCAACCGGGTTCGCTGTACCTGGCCCAAACCGAAGACCGCGAACATCAGTTGCGCTTGCAAGAGGCTAAGGCGCGGTTCTACGGTCTGAACTTCTATGAAATCAGCCGGGAACAGGCAAAAGAACTGCATCCGCTGGCGCAGTTCGATGATATCCGCTGCATCATGTACGAACCCGAAGGCGGCAACGTCGATCCGTCCGGTGTGACCATGGCTTATGCCGCTGGGGCGCGTGCCATGGGAGCCACGATTGAGCGGTTTTGCCCCGTAATAGGGACGGAACAGCAGCCCGACGGCTCTTGGATCGTGAGGACCAAAAAGGGTGACATCCGCGCGCAATGGGTGGTCAATGCCGGGGGCCTGTGGGGGCGCGAGGTCGCGGTTTTGGCGGGCATCGAATTGCCGCTGCAACCGACCGAGCACCAGTATTTTGTCACGGAATCCATCGACGAAGTGGCCAGTATGGGCCGCCGTCTGCCCTCAATCGCCGACCGGGATGGCGAGTATTACTTCCGGCAGGAAGGCAATGGCCTGCTGATCGGGGCTTATGAGAAAGACATGCGGTTCTGGGCCGAAAACGGCACGCCGCTGGATTTCGCGCATGATCTTTTCCCCGACGATCTGGATCGGATCATGGAAAACGTGATCCGCGCCACCGAACGTGTTCCGGTTGCCGCCACCGCGGGCGTCAAACGCGTCATCAACGGCCCGATGATCTGGTCGCCGGATTCCAACGCGATCTGGGGCCCGGTGCCCGAGCTACAGAACTATTTCTGCTGCACCGGTATCATCCCCGGCTTCTCGCAATCCGGCGGTCTGGGCCTGCTGGCAGCACAATGGATGATCGAGGGTGAGCCGCAATATGACATGTTTGCCTGGGATCTGGCCCGCTTTGGCGATTGGGCCGACAAGAAATTCACCAAGGCGCGGGTCGAAGATCAGTATTCGCATCGCTTTGCCATCCACTTCCCGAACGAGGAACGCAGCGCCGGTCGCCCCGCTCGCGTGCGCCCGGCCTATGAGATGCAAAAGGATATGGGCTGCGTGTTCGGCCTGAACTGCGGCTGGGAACATCCGCTGTGGTTTGCCGACCAGCCCGGCACGGTCGAAACCAACGGCTTCACCCGCCAGAACTGGTGGGAGCCGGTCGGGCGTGAAGTTCAGATGTTGCGGGACGCGGTCGGCGTGATCGATATCTCGAACTTTGCCAATTACGTGATCAAGGGCCCCGGCGCCTATGATTGGCTGGATCGTCTGGTCGCCAATCGTGTCCCGACCGAGGTCGGGCGGTCCTGCCTGACCCCTTTGATCTCGGTGCGCGGTGGTGTGGCCGGGGATTTCACCATCACCAAGGTTGCCGAAGACGAATATATGATGATCGGCTCGGGCATGGCCGAGCGCTATCACCAGCGTTTCTTCAACATGGTCGACCTGCCCGACGGTACCACGCTGGACGTCGCGACCGACCGGATCGCCGGATTCAACGTGGCCGGTCCGAAATCCCGCGATGTCCTGCAACGCCTGACCAACGCGGACCTGTCGAACGAGGCGTTCCGCTTCATGCGCTCGCAAACCATCGAAGTCGCAGGCGTTACCTGCCTGGCGATCCGTGTCAGCTTTACGGGCGATCTGGGGTGGGAGCTGCATTGTGCTGAATCCGACCAAATCAGGCTCTATTCAGCGCTTTTGGAGGCCGCGAAGGACCATGGCGGCGGCCCGGTTGGCGGCCGCGCGCTGGGGTCGCTGCGGATCGAAAAGGGCTATGGTTCCTGGGGGCGCGAATATTCTCAGGAATACTGGCCGCAAGAGGTTGGCCTTGCGGGCCTGATTAAGCTGGACAAGGACTTCCTGCACAAAGACGCGTATCTGTCCATCAAGGACAATGCCGCGCGTGAGGTCCTGTCGAACTTCGAGGTTGACGCCGCAGATGCCGACGCCAGCGGGGGTGAGCCGATCTTTGCCCCGGATGGCACGCCGGTGGGCCGCGTGACCTCGGGCGCATACGGCTATTCGGTCGGGAAGTCGCTGGCGATCGGCTATGCGAACCCGAAAGTGGCCAAGCCAGGCGATACGGTTGAGGTTTTCATCCTCGGCAAACCGCACAAAGCGAAGATCCTGTCAGAGCCCCCGTTTGACCCGGCAGGCCGCCGACTGCGTGATGTACAACCGGTGATGGAGGGCGCGGCGTGACCAACAGCTTCGCCCGCGTTGCCGATTTTGCGCTGATGCGGGCGGCTGCCGACATGCCGAACAGCGCGCAAGAGGCTGCGGCGCTGATGATGCTGGACACGATGGGCATTCTGATCGCGGCGGGACCGATGGAGGCGGGCGTGATCGCGCGCGATGCCGCGGCCCTATTGTATGCCAGCACTGATCCAGCGTTCAGCGCCCGCATGATGTTTGATGGCCGCGCGGTCAGTCTGGCAGGTGCGGCTTATGCGGCCGCGACTCAAACCGATAATCTGGACGGCCATGATGGCTATAACCCTACCAAGGGTCATATTGGCGTGGTCGTTTTGCCCACTCTGGTGGCTTTGGCTGAACATCGCCCCGATCTGTCAGGCCTCGAGGCTTTGGCAGCGGTGATCACAGGCTATGAAATTGCCGGTCGGGCCGGAATATCGCTGCATGACAGCGTCACTGACTATCACACATCAGGCGCGTGGAATGCTTTGGGTGTCGCGGCCATGGCCGCGCGCATGCGGGGGCAAAGTGCTGAACAACTGCGGCAAGCCATGGGCATCGCCGAATACCATGGACCCCGCAGCCAGATGATGCGCGAGATTGCAAACCCAACCATGCTGCATGACGGGTCAGGCTGGGGCGCATTGGTTGGTCTGTCCGCCGCCGTGCTGGCCGAGCGCGGGTTCACCGGAGCCCCGGCCATCACCATCGAATCCGATGAAGCGGCATCGCATTGGTCAGATCTAGGGACCTTCTGGCAGGTCGAGCATCAATATGTGAAACCCTATCCCATCTGCCGATGGGCCCATGCGGCCATCGATGCAACGCGAGCGGTGATGATCGAACACGATTTGCGCCCGAACCAAATTGCGACCTTACAGGTGAACAGCTTTCATCAGGCGGCCTGTCTGTATTCGAGCATCCCTCAGACGACATCTCAAGCACAGTATTCTTTGCCTTTTGCGGTGGCTGTTTATGCACTCCATGGTCGGATCGGGGTTGAGCATATTTCAGGGCCCGGCCTTTCTGATCCAGAGGTTGCTGAGTTCATGTCCCGTATTCAGGTTGCGGAAGTTGAGCGGCACACCGCGCGTTTCCCCAAGGGGCGCTGGGCCGATGTTGAGATTGCCACGATGGATGGGCGGCTTCTTCATTCAGGTGATATCCATGCCCGGGGCGGCCCCGAAGCGCCGTTTTCGCGATCAGACGTAATTGCGAAATACATGGAATTCGCTAAGCCTGTGGTGGGCATGGATCGCGCCGAGGCCATCCGCGACGCGATATTGAGCTGGACCGATCCGCATTCGCGCTATTCGGATTTGGCTGCGCTTCTGTATGAACCACCAGCGCCATAGTCTATTTCCTAAGCTCATAGAATTAAGACCGCAATTGGCGTCGCTGCGTTGGTCTATTCTGTTTCAACGATCTCAAGCAAAGCAGCGATTCTTGCGCGTGCCTGAGCACTTTCATCCAGCAGGTTCACAGCATCTGCCAAGGGTTTGTCCTCGATGCGTTCAGGTGCGTCCGCCAGTGCTTGCGTTGTCGCATTTAACTCAGCGAACTTTCCGTTCGAATCCACATCGGCTCGGTCTGGCAAATTTGCCAACCAGTAATATCTGTTTGCGGCCTGCACATCGCCGACCTCCTGCAACAAAGCTGCGGCGTTGGCAAAATCGCGGCTGGCGATCATCGCCTCGATCCGCAAAGCATTGGCGGCCTCTGATGGATCATCGGCCAACTCCAGCACCGCCTGATAGGGGCGACCAACCTGCAACGCTGCCTGCGCCCTTAGCAGCGCCCGTTCCGCGCGCCTCGCGCGGTCTTGGCCGCGGTTGGCCAGTGCCGCCGCCTGAGTGCCGAACCCCAGCTTTGTCAACCGCGTGGACAGGGCGATGGCTGTATCGGTCGAAACCGCATCCTTCTGTGGCTGTGAGAGAGAGAGGCTCTGCCGCAAAAATGTTAAGTCATCGGCGCGTTCTGCCAGTAATTGCAGATGTCGGTCCAGCAGGGCAGGATCTTCTGTGCTATCCGACAATGTGTCGATCAGCTCAAAGGCCTGTTCGAATTCCTGCATAAGACCAAGTGCAACCACATGTGTTCGGGCCATCATTGGCCCCATTTCGGTTTGGCGATATTCGATCGCATAGGCGGCGGCGAGATCCAGTTCCTGCAGAGAAACAGCCCCTCGATCGTTCCATCGTTTTTCAACCAATCGCGCCAAGGCCAGCGGCGCCTCGGTCGAGGCTTCGGGTGCCCTGATCACGTCCGACAAGTGGCTTTCTTCTGATGGGCCATCCCCTTCGGCATAAGCCACCTCGGCCTTGGCGTTGGAGAGTGAAGGAGTTGCCTCCAGTTCAACACGCTCTACCGACCGCAAGACCCGCCGCGCGGCTTCAAGTTGTTCTGCTTCAACCAGAATAGAGGATAGCCGGGGCCCCAGGCTGCGGCGCAGATGGTCGGGCAAGCGGACAAAGCTTTGTTCGATTGCCTCAACGCGTGCATCGGTTGTCAGTTCCCGCTCTGCAAGTGCAGCCCAAAGCGCGGCATCGCTGTCGCATCGCTGCAGGCCGTGAAATGGGCTGCGCTGGGGAAACTGTTGATCGTCAACGATGTTTGCAATTGCTGCAACCTGTTGAGCCTCATCACTTTGCAAGCCCGAAAGACCGAGCACTTGAAGGGATTCCGTGCCAAAACCGTAATAGGCATAAAGCTTGGACAAAGCCAAAGCGCGATCTGCGTCCAGCCTGTCGAACTCCTGAAACAGCTCTACGCGCAGCTGTGCGACCTGATCCTGGAAAGGTCGGTCATTTGCCCAGGTTTCAAATCCAAGCTCAACGCTTGTGAAACAGGCAGGTTTGGCTTCGATCTGCGGGAATTCGGAACCCAGCAGCGCGTTGAGTTCATCCAATGCGGTTGAAAGCTCCATATTCGAGCTCAAACCACCCGTCAAAGGCAGTGCCTGCAGCGCGCGCTGTCGCCTTGGCCCGATAGTAGCAAGATTCAGATCCAGCACATCCCGATCCGCCCCTTGCAACAGACGCGTCGAGAGTTGGTCTTTGAAACTCTGCCCGCCAAGGGGCAGCGAAGGCAACTCTATGACTTCTGGCGCGTTAGGGTGGGACGAAAGGTCAGGCTTCGGTATGGATTGGGGTGGCGGGATATTGGCCAGCAAAGGCGGCAGTATCGCGCCGGGTGCAATATCCAGAACGATCATCGAGTCGCGATAGAGAAATGCAGAAGCAACGCAGTCGCAGCCAAAATCCAGTTCCAGCCCATCGCCCGGCTGTTTCTGCGACAAAGAGGCGAGGCGGTTTGTTGTCAGCCGACTGAACACACCTCCGGTCTTGTAGGTCACATCGTCCAGATCGACGATCAAACGTGCCCCGCCTTTGCGGTGCTTCACAACCCAACCTGTGTTTGGTGGCACAGTGAACACAAGGCGTGTGTATCCATCATGCTCGCCAGAGCGAACAGTCACCTCTTGTGACGATGCCCAGGTCCCCCAGGCGATCAGTGCGAATACCAGCGTGACAAGCCGGGTCATGCCGCCGCCTGCTTCAACTCTTTCAAGGCATCTTCCAACTCGGTGAAATCGGGGCGATTATGTGTAGGCGTGTTCTGCCGTCCGACCTCGATACACATGGCTGCGTTGTGGTTGTGAAGATTGGCGACAAGAACCTCTTTTATCAGTTGGTAGAAATGGTTGTCCTCTTCGACCACGTTTTTCAACTTGCCTGCAAACGGCCCCACCAGACCATAGGCGAGGAAGACGCCCAAAAAGGTTCCAACCAGCGCGCCGCCGATCAGCTTACCCAGCACTTCGGGGGGTTGATCAATCGAGCCCATGGTCTTGATGACCCCCAGAACCGCAGCAACGATGCCCAAGGCCGGAAGGCCATCTGCAACGGTTTGCAACGCGTGGCTCGAATGCATGGCGTGGTGAAAATTCGCCTCCATCCGTTTTTCCAGCACTTCTTCCACCTGATGCGGGTCGTCATAGTTCATGGCGGCAGAGCGCATCGTGTCGCAGATCAGGTCCACCGCCTCTCTGTCGGATTGAATCTTGGGGTAGGCAGAAAACAGGCTTGAGCTTTCGGGGTCTTCGATATGTTGCTCCACCTCAACCGGGTTCGCGCGCGCAATGCGGATGAGCGAGAACAAAAGGCAGAGCAGATCGCGGTAATCCTCAGGTTTCCATTTCGGCCCTTTGAAGACTTTGCCCATGTCTTTGATCGTGTGTTTGATGCCACCGGCATCGTTGCTGATCAGAAAGGCCCCGACAGCGGCACCGCCGATCATCATCATCTCGTAGGGCAGCGATTTCAGGATGATCGTCATCTTGCCACCGGCTGCAAGATAGCCACCGAAAACCATCACAAAAATGACGACAATTCCAACAATTCCAATCATTTGCGATCTCCAGACATGTTCCGGGCAGATGTGCTGTCCATGGGGTCTATTCCTGTGGTGCGGTCGCGTTGCGACCCGCCATCACGACGCTGATGGTATAGGCTGCATCCGGGCTGAGACCGGCCAGTATGCTCGCCGCAGCCTCGGACGGCATGCGCGACAGAAAGCCGGACGCAAAGGTTGGGTCCATTGTCTCAAACAACGCGGCTGCGTCTTTCGGTTTCATGTTCTGATAGACATCTGTCAGCTGGGTCAGGTCCGTTTCGGCGGCTTTGTCTGCCACAGCCAGGGTCGCACGCAGTGACTCTTCGGCCTCTTGCAAAGTGGCGAGGCGCATGTCGATGGCCTCATTGGCAATTTCCAGCGCCTTTTCCTTTTCCATAATCTTGTCTTCGCGCTGTTTTACGCGTTCTTCACGGCGCAATAGTTCGGCCAGAAGAATTTCAACATCGCGCGTCTCAGTCTTTACGGGTTTCTTTTCGGCCTGTTCGGCGTTGGTGGACTTTGCCAGCGCTGGGCCGGCTTCCAGCCCGACACGAATAACCGCTGATCCGATCATCAACAGCGAGATGACCGTCAACACCCCCGCGCGCGGGCGATTTTGCCCTTTATCCGTAGTGTTGGCGCGCATCAGGTGGCCTCATTCATGTTTCGGCCATGGCGGAAAAACATCAGCCCTTCGGGCGCCTTGGTTGGGGCCTCGTCCGGTTTGTCTTCGGGCTGCCCGTCAGACGACTCCACGATGGCTTCGGCGGAATCGTCTTCCGCTTCAGACTGCGGCCTGGACCCAACCGGCGGTTCCGCAATGTCAGCCACCTCGGGCTTGGTATCCTCCGCAGGAATCACATCGTGCATTGATGCCATCATCAGCTCCAGGCGTTGCGCCACGCTTTCGGCACGCTCGGTCAACCCCTTCAGCGACTCGCCTGACTGATCCGAAGCTTCGCGCGCGCTGTCGAGGGATTTCTTCAACTCATCTGCCTGCGAAGACAGCACCGCAACAGCGCCGCCTACGCCCTTTTCAAGATCGGTAAACCGTCGGAGCCGGCGCGACAGAACAAAACAATACAGCCCTGCACCCAGCGCACCCGCGACCAGCAAAATATCCGCAATGAGCTCCAATTTCGCCTCCTAATTCAGCACAAATTCCATGACCAGAACATCGCGTACCCGACCTTCCCCGGTGACAATTTCGATGCGCCGCAGCAGATGCCCTCTGATCCGGGTCAAAGCCATCGGATCCTCCAGATCCGATACCTCGACCGCGCGTAGATAGCCGTTCAGCACATCCATGATTCGTGGTTGCATTTTTTCCACATCAGCGATGTACGGAGCGTTAACTTCGAGCTGTGCGTGAAATTTCAAATGACGCGCCTGGCTTTCGGTCAAAGAGATGACCACGGGCGGAAGATTTACGAATCCCACATCCGCAAGCGGTTCGACCTTGGTGTCGCCCTTGTCACCTTCGGCATATGTCTCCTCGGATTTTGCACCGAAAGGTAGAATGCCTGATGTGGTCAAAAAATATCCACCCGCCGCGCCGGCGACGGCCAGAATCAGCCCGATCATCAGGCCCTTTTTTCCCTTTTTCTCAGGCGCTTCTGCCTCTTCTGCCGTTGCGTCGGTCATGGCGTCCTCATCCATCCGTTGTGAATCCGTCATAACCCGCCAGGGACTAACCGATTGTTAAGGGCAATGGTCCAAACAGAGAACGCGCCGGGCAGAATGTCGGCGAGTCGGAGGTGAGCGTGCAGCAGATCGGAACTGTCTGGGCAAGTTTGGACAGGCGAAAACAAATCATCGTTGCTGGTGCAGTTGTACTGGTGTTTCTGGGGATATTGGGCATGTCGCGGTTGGCATCCGCGCCGTCGATGACCCTGCTTTATGCAGGGCTGGAAAGCGGGGCAGCGGGTGATATCGTCCGCTCGCTGGATCAGCGCGGCGTACCGTATGAGATTCGCGGGGGCTCCATCTATGTGCCGGGCGGGCAACGGGATGAGCTGCGGATGACCCTGGCCAGCGAAGGCCTGCCTGCAAATGGCAATCGCGGGTACGAATTGCTCGATTCGCTGAGCGGATTTGGCACCACCTCTCAGATGTTTGATGCCGCCTATTGGCGCGCCAAAGAGGGTGAGCTTGCGCGCACGATTGTCGGCAGCCCCCATGTCAGCCAAGCGCGCGTACATATTGCCAACGGATCCGCAAACCCGTTTCAACGCAGCGTGGCCCCAACTGCATCGGTTTATCTGGTGTCGACCGGGGCTGAGATCACCGGTGATCAGGCCAAGGCCATCCGGTTTCTTGTTTCTTCAGCCGTCAGCGGGCTGGCCCCGGAAAACGTGGCGGTGATCGATTCGAAGGGCGCGGTGATCGGAGGGCAGGAGACTGCTGTGGCTGCGGAAACGGCCGATGACAAATCGCGTCAGCTTCGTGAGCGTGTTTTGCGCCTGGTTGAGGCGCGCGTCGGCGCGGGCAACGCGGTTGTCGAGGTCAGCGTGGATACCGTGACCAAAACCGAATCGATCCGCGAACGACGTTTTGATCCCAAAGGCCGCGTTGCTATCAGCACCGATGTTGAAGAGCGTTCGGACAGCGCCCGCAACCAGTCGTCGGATGTAACGGTGGCCTCGAACCTGCCCGATGGTGATGGCGCTGGTGGCGACGAATCGAACTCGAATGCGACTCAGACCCGTGAGCGGGTGAACTACGAGGTTTCAGAAACCGAGCTTGAAGTGCATACCGCGCCCGGCGCTGTCAAACGCCTGACGGTTGCTGTGCTGGTCAATGGCACACGCGTGGTCGATGCTGCAGGGGCCGAAAGTTTTGCGCCACTTCCGCAGGCCGAGTTGGACGCATTGAAGGAACTTGTTGCGTCGGCGGTGGGCTTCGACGCCGAGCGCGGAGATGTCATCACCTTGAAATCGCTGGATTTACCGGTGGTTGAACCGCAAGGCACCCTGGTATCCGCATCGATGTTTCAGAACGTTCATCTGGATGCGATGTCTCTGGTTCAAATGGCGGTTCTGGCGGCGGTCTCACTGGTTTTGGCCCTGTTTGTCATTCGCCCGATCCTGATGAAACCTGCGGTCGTGCCCGCCTTGCTGCCGGCGAGCGGGGATGTTGAGGCCGAGAATGCGCAGGTGCTGACGGGTGAGATTGCCCCTGATGGTATGTCAGAGTTCGCACCTTTGGCTGCGCAAGCCGACGTGCCCGCAATCGGCCTAGATCAATCGCAAGACCCTGTGGATCGTTTGCGCGCGATGATTGGCGACAAGCAGGAGGAAACGGTTGAGATCCTGCGCAGTTGGTTGGAAGAAGGTGAGGAGCGTGTCTGATGTCGATCGCCCATCTTCTTGAAGATTTCACCATACTTGCCGGAGGCGGTCAGGTTCATCTGCTGGACGAAGACGCCCTGGAAGAACAGCGCCTTGCGGCCTTCGAACAAGGCTACGGTGCGGGATGGGAGGACGCGACGCAGGCGCAGGAACAAAGCCGTGGGCGAATCTCGTCTGAATTGGGGAAATCACTTGAAGACATGTCGTTCACTTACACCGAAGCGGTCACCAGGATGTCCCTGTCTCTGGAACCGATGTTCGACAGCCTGACGCGGCTGGTTTTGCCCGAGATGATCGATCGTGGATTTGCTGCGCAAGTTGTTGAGCATTTGACCGAAATGGCCCGCGCGCAGGTTGGTCAGCCCATGCACATCATGGTTCCCGAGGGCCGCGCAGCCGAGGTTGAAGCGATGTTGCCGGCAGCTCTCAGCTCGCCCCCAAAAGTCATCGAAGATCCCGCTTTGCAGCCGGGACGGGCCCGCCTGCAAGTAGGTATCTCGCGCAGTGAGGTGGATTGCGGCGCGGTTCTTGCCTCGGTCGCGCGAGCCTTTGAAGCATATCTATTTGAAGCCAGAGAGGCATTGGAAAATGAGTGATCCCCAGATTCAGAAACCCGAAAAAGCCAGCCCGTTCGACGCGGTCCCGATTGAGGTTACGGTCTCAGTGGGTCGTGCCCGTCCGTTGATCCGCGATTTGCTGAACATGGGCGAAAACGCTGTTTTGACCTTGGATAAACGGATCGAAGACCCGGTGGATTTGTATGTTGGCGATCAACTGGTTGCGCGCGGCCTGCTGGAAGAGATGGAAGGTGATCAGGCCGGACAACTGGCCGTACGCCTGACGGAAATCGCAGATTTGCAGAACGGGATCGGCTGATGCGCCTTCTGATCGGGCTGGTGCTTGTTGCAGCGGTGCTGACACCGTCGCTGGTCGTCGCGCAAGACCTGAGCCTGTCGCTGGGTGACGGAGAATCGATCTCGGCGCGCACCATCCAATTGATCCTTTTGATCACGGTGCTCAGCCTTGCGCCGGGACTGGCGATCATGATCACCTGTTTCCCCTTCCTGATCACGGTGTTGTCGATTTTGCGGCAGGGGATCGGATTGCAGCAATCACCACCGAATATGCTGATTGTCAGCCTGGCCCTGTTTCTCACCTACTTCATCATGGACCCGGTCTTTACCGAAGCTTGGAGCGCCGGAATACGCCCGATGATCGACGAAACGATGGAAGTGGAACCCGCTCTCGAACGCGCCTTGCAACCGTTTCGGGCCTTCATGGCTGCGCGTCTGGATGTAGATACATTTCAAGCCATGGCGGCGCTGAGACCAGGGGGTGAAGCGATGGAGTTATCGCCTGAGGCTCCGCTGTCTGTCCTGATGCCGTCGTTCATGTTGTCCGAGATTGCGCGGGCCTTTCAGATCGGCTTTCTGATTTTCCTACCGTTTCTGATCATTGATCTGGTTGTCGCGGCGGTGCTGATGTCGATGGGTATGATGATGGTGCCCCCGGCCATCGTCTCGTTGCCTTTCAAGCTGGCGTTCTTTGTGATTGCAGATGGTTGGGCGCTGATCGCCAGTGCGCTTGTGCGTAGTTACATGCCCTAGGCGGGCCTGGAAAATGAAGGGCCCGGTGTCAATCATAACAAAAGGGCCGCATTGCCACGGGTAACGCGGCCCCTTGCATACGAAACCGAAATTTAAGCGGTCCGGTTCAGATCTTTGATCAGCTGGTTGAGATTGCCACCACGCGCGTCCAGCATTGCCCCGATCTCGGTCCGTTCGGTCAACAGCAGGTTCACGCCTTCGATGAACATATTGTAGAACTTGTCGCGCCCGGATTTGTTCGACACCAGAAAGGTAACCTCGAACGGGGAGGAACCCTGCAACTTCACCCGTGTTCTGACCTCGTAACCGGCGCGGATTTTGCGGGCGTTTCGCACATCGACCTGGCCGCCGATGAACTCTCGGAATCGGCGACCGTATTTGCGCGAGATATAGCCCTGAAAGGCGTTGGTGAACTGTTTCAGCTGTGCTGGGCTAGCAGTGCGCGCATCGGCCCCAAGGGCATAGCGTGCCATGATCGGAACATCGGCATATTGCACGAAGATTTTTTCGAAATCGCGCAGCATGGCGCTTTCAGATTTGCCGGACGCGATCACGCGGTTGATCTCGGCCACAACACTATTCACCAGCGCCTTGGCGCTTGCTTCGGTCTGGGCAAAGGCGGATCCAGGTAGCGCAGTCAGCGCCAATCCGGTCAGGCCGGTGAAAACAAAATGACGTCGGTTCAAAGATTTACTCGGCATAGGGGTCCTCGTAAGGGTCTAGATAGGGGTCCCTGACAGGGTCGGTTCCGATTTCAGCATAGGGATCGGAGTACAGATCCAGATAGGCATCCTCATCATCGCGCGCCAGTTCAAAGCGGCGATTTTGCAAATAGATCAGGCGGGCCTGTGCATAGCTGTCGGCGCTTTCATACAGGATCGAGTCAACCGTATCCGAGAACCGCCCCCGGTCGCCCATGCGGCGCACGATCTCGGCATAAACGCCAAGGTTGTCGGCGGGGCGTGTGGGGGTAAAGTTGATCGGGTTCGAGAACAGGTTGACCACAACGCCTACCGCATCGCGGGTTGTTGAGGGGCCGTAGAACGGCAGCTCGACATAGGCGCCCTCACCAAATCCCCAGACATGTAGCGTTTCGCCGAAATCCGTATCCACGGGCGGCAGGTTCAGCTCATCAGCGGGTGCGGACAGACCAAACCCGCCTACTGTCATGTTCACAACAAAACGCAACAGGGCGTTGCCCATCTGTTTTGGATTGCCTTGCAGCAGATAGTCGACGGCCTGACCCGGCAGCGAGATATTCTCGGCAAAGGTGCTGAAGCTGGTCACCATCGGATCAGGGACGATTTTGACATAGCCTTTCGAGGCCGGGCGGAACAGGAACCGGTCAACACCCAGATTGAACTTGTGGATGCCCCGGTTGGTCTTTTCGTAAGGATCGAACACCTCACCCCGGGCGGCCTGTTCCGGGGGCTGCGTGGCGCAGGCGGTCAGGATCGGCAACAGGGACAGCACAACAAGGTGTTTCAGGCGCAATCTGCTCAACACGGTCTTTGCTACTCCAAAGTAATCCGGCCCATGATTGCCAGATATTAAATCGATAATAGTGCCGCGTTGGCACAAGTCTTGGTCACATAAATGTTTCAGGTCCAAATTGAAACATCCAGCGTTTAACGCGTCTGCCTGCGCGCGGTAAAGTGACATCGCTTCAACACTGCGGAATAAGAGAAGTTATGCCCAGATAAGCGCCACGTTCAAAAATGCCAGTTTCCTGCTTTCCCTGTCGCGCCCAAGGGGGTAGCGTCCGCCCGAGTCAAATGAGGGATGAGGATCATCGCATGAGTATCACCGCAAAACTGGAAAGCCTGGGCGTTAGCCTGCCCGACGCCCCTGCACCTGCCGCGAACTATGTGCCTTTCGTGCGCGTGGGCAATATTGTCTACATTTCAGGCCAGATTTCCAAGGCGGATCATCTGATCACAGGCAAGCTGGGCGACGACATGGATGTCGAGGCGGGCGCCGCGGCGGCGAAGGTCTGCGCTATCAACCTTCTGGCACAGGTCAAAGCAGCCTGTGGTGGCGATATCGAAAAACTGGTGCGGGTGATCAAGCTGACAGGCTTTGTGAACTCGACCGCTGACTTCACCGCGCAGCCGCAGGTGATCAATGGCGCGTCCGATTTCCTGGTTGAGGCGCTGGGTGATGCGGGGCGTCATTCGCGCTCAGCTGTCAGTGCGGCATCGCTGCCGTTGGGCGTTGCGGTTGAAATCGAAGGTATTTTCGAGGTCCAATGACCCCAAAACTGCCTGCCGAATTTCTGCGGGCCCCGATCGCGCATCGGGCCCTGCACGACATCTCGGATCGCCGTCCGGAAAACAGCCGGGCGGCCATTCGTGCCGCGGTGGATGCCGGGTACGGGATTGAGATCGATCTGCAGCTGACGTCGGACAACCGCGCCATGGTCTTTCATGACTATGATATGGCGCGTCTGACCGGACAGGCCGGTCCGATCCGACGGATCACCTCCGAGCAAGCGGTGGAAATCCCCTTGCTGCATGGCGATGATGGTATCCCAGCGCTGGATGAGGTGCTTGCGATGGTCGCCGGCAAGGTGCCTTTGCTGATCGAGCTCAAGGATCAGGATGGCGCAATGGGCACCGATATTGGCCCGCTTGAGGCTGATACCGTGCGGGCCCTGCAAAGCTACAAAGGCCCGGTGGCGTTGATGTCCTTCAACCCCAACAGCGTGGCCGAACTGGCGCGTTTGGCCCCGCATTTGCCACGCGGGATCGTGACCAGCTCATATGATCCGCAGGATTGGCCTCTGTCTGATAGCATCTGCGATCATCTGCGCAGTATTCCGGATTTTGACCGCGTGGGGGCCAGCTTCATCAGCCATGAGGTTCACGACCTGAACCGCCCCCGTGTTGCCGAGCTAAAGGCACAGGGCGTTCCGATTCTGTGCTGGACCGTGTGTTCGCCTGAACAAGAGGCACAGGCCCGCGCCGTTGCCGACAATGTGACCTTCGAGGGGTATTTGGCCGCTCATCCGGGTTGAACCTGACCCGCACTGTCACAGATAAAGAACAGACGCGGAGGGTACATGGATCAGGCGCAGATAGAAGTTCAGGTACTGAACTCACTGTCGCAGATTTCTGCGGCAGAGTGGGATGGCTGCGCTTGCCCCGAGGCGGCAGATGGCGGGCGCCCTCTGGATCCGTTCACCACTCATCGGTTTCTGTTGGCGCTTGAAAACAGCGGGTCGGTCGGGTCGGGAACTGGCTGGCACCCGCAATACCTGACCAGCTATCTGGACGGAATGCTGATCGCTGCCGCGCCGATGTATGCCAAGTCGCACAGTCAGGGTGAATACATCTTCGACCATAGCTGGGCGCATGCCTATGAAAATGCGGGCGGGCGGTACTATCCCAAACTGCAAATTGCCGTTCCCTTCACGCCTGCAACCGGGCGGCGGTTTCTGGTGCGACCGGGCTATGAGGCGATTGGCATGTCCGCGCTGGTGCAGGGTGCGGTACAACTGGCGGCCGACAATCAGGTCTCCTCTCTGCACGCAACCTTCTGCACCGAGGATGAGGCGCTGGCGGGCGAACAGATGGGCCTGATGCTGCGTAGCTCGCAGCAATTTCACTGGTTGAACGACGGGTATGCAAATTTCGACGGGTTTCTCGCTGCTCTGTCGTCGCGCAAACGCAAGAATATCCGCAAAGAACGGGCGCAAGCGAACGGGTTTGGTGGTGAGATCATCACTTTGACCGGGTCAGAGCTGCGACCCGAGCATTGGGATGCGTTCTGGCGGTTTTATCAGGACACCGGTGCGCGGAAATGGGGCTCACCCTATCTGACGCGGCACTTCTTTGACATAGCGCAGGACACGATGGCGAATGACATGGCGCTGATTCTTGCCATGCGCGATGGCTATCCGATTGCAGGGGCGCTGAATTTTATCGGGCGCGAAACGCTTTTTGGTCGGTATTGGGGCTGTGTCGAACACCACGCCTGCCTGCATTTTGAACTGTGTTACTACCGGGCCATTGATTTTGCGATTGCCCAGGGCTTGTTGCGGGTCGAGGCAGGGGCGCAGGGTGAGCACAAATTGGCGCGCGGCTATCTGCCGACGCGCACGCACAGCTTGCATTGGATCGGTGATCCGGGTTTTGCTGATGCTGTCAAAAGATATCTGGACGCCGAAGGCCGCGCCGTAGGAGAAGAGATTGAGATTCTGACGGACTACGGACCGTTCAGAAAGTCGAACCCGGAGGAACAGCAATGACCGAGCTTTTGTCGACCGAGACCCGAGGCCCCCTTTTGGATCCGCTGTTTAGCAACGGTTGGACGATGGTCGAGGGCCGCGATGCAATCACAAAAACCTTTAGTTTCGACAATTTTGTTGCCGCCTTTGGTTGGATGACCCAGGTGGCGATCTGGGCTGAGAAATGGAACCATCACCCGGAATGGTTCAACGTCTACCGAACGGTCGAAGTTGTGCTTTCCACCCACGATGTGGGCGGTTTGTCATCTCTGGATGCCAAACTGGCGCGCAAGATGGACAGCCTAGTCTAGCCGCGATCCCCGCGCGATCCCATTCCACCAGCCAATGAGGCGGCAACGCCCATCTGTTCGAACTCGGCCGGTGTCACGGTTCCATCACTGACATTGATGTTGCCCGGAATTCCGGTTGTGCGGTTGCCCACCTGACGCACGCTACGCGCCGCGGGTTTAATATCCAGACACTTTGTATTGTAGCAGGTCAAACCACTGGTATTGATCTGAATGCGTGCTTGGCCATCCGGCCCCGTTATGATTGGGGCTTGGGGCACATCGCATGCGCAAAGGGCGGCAAGCGCCCCAAAGGCGATCCATTTGTTCATACCACGCTCCTGTTCAGAGTTGGCCTAGTCCAGTTGGCCGTTTCCGTCCTGATCCGCAGTGGTGAAATCATTGCCCATCTGCGCGTCGTATTCTGCCCTTGAGATAAAGCTATCGCCGTTCCGGTCAACGTTTTGAAACTGTTTGATGTCCAGAAACGGCTTGGCCTCATCCAATCCCAGCGTGCCGTTCTTGTCCTCGTCCATCGTCTGAAACGCGTAGTCGGAAAAGGCGTTGAATTCGTCCTTGGACAAGAACCCGTCATTGTTGGCATCAATAGCACGCAATTCGTTTTCGTGTAGCTCGGCCACGGTCTCGGCATTGGCCGCAGCGGCAAACGCAACGGGCGCGATCAAAACAAGCGGTTTCAATTTCAGTGCTTTCAACATGCGAACCTCTGCCCTTCGATACCACCCGCAGCAGCGCCTGCTGCCGTCAGAATGGTTTTGCCGGAGCCGCCCCCGAATTGATTGCCAATTGCACCGCCGATCAGGGCGCCGCCCAATGTACCGCCAAGGCAGGCGATTTCGTGCTGGCGCGCGGCTTGTTGTTGCGGGGTCGGGGCCGGGCCGCAGGCTGCCAAAACGCCTGCGCAGACAGAGCAAAGGGTTAAAAATCTGAGTTTCATCAATCAACTCCCGTGTTTATGCGTCAAGTATTCGCGTAACGGGGCGTTGCCGCAAGTTAAATAGGGTTCATCTGGCCCCGACACGGGTCGGGGCCAGATGGGTTCAGATTGTGTCCAACAGCGCCTCGCCAGCCGAGACTTCGCAAACCCCGGGGTTTTCTTCCAGGTTCAGCGCGACCACCTTGCCGTCCTCGACCAGCATCGCATAGCGTTTGGACCGCGCGATCAGGCCTACGGGCGGTGCATCGAAATCCATGCCAAGGGCTTTGGTGAATTCCGATGTGGCATCGCCCAGCATGGTCAGCCCCGCCGCAGCAGCGCCGGTGGATTCGCCCCAGGCATGCATGACAAACGGGTCGTTGACAGAAATGCAGATCACCTCGTCTACACCTTTTGCGTCGAACTGATCCTTGGTCCGGATAAAGCTGGGCACATGGGCGGTGGTGCAGGTGCCGGTATAGGCACCGGGAACGGCGAAGATCACCACTTTCCGGCCTTTGGTTTTGTCGGAAATCCGCACCTCTTCAGGGCCGTCAGCACCCATTTGGGTCAACGTGGCATCGGGCAGCGTGTCACCTGTTGAAATCATTTTTTACCTCCTGTCGTTTGGATTTGCAGAGTCGGGCTTTGCCGCAATATAGGTGGTCGCGTGGATGAGACCACGGTAATTCGACAGGGTGGGAGGAACATGAGCCATATTGTCGTGATCGGTGCCGGACAAGCAGGCGCTTCGCTTGTCGCGCGGCTACGCAAAGACGGGTTTGATGGTGACATCACCCTGATCGGGGCTGAACCGCATCTGCCCTATCAGCGCCCGCCCCTCTCCAAGGCTTATCTGCTGGGTGAAATGGAATTGGAGCGTCTTTTCCTGCGGCCCGAGAGCTTCTACGCCGAAAATAACATCACTTTACGTTTGGGACAGCGCGTCACCGCAATTGATCCGCAGGCAAAGACCGTGACGGTTGGCGATGATGTCATTTCCTACGACGAGTTGGCACTGACCACCGGATCGGACCCGCGTTATCTTCCCGCCGCGATCGGCGGTGACCTGCGGGGCGTTCACGTGGTGCGCGATCTGGCGCATATCGATGAGATGGAGCCTCGTGTCACTGAAGGCGCACGCGCGTTGATCGTGGGTGGCGGCTATATCGGGCTTGAAGCCGCGGCCGTCTGTGCCAAGCGGGGGGTCAAAGTGACCTTGGTCGAAATGGCCGAGCGTATCTTGCAACGTGTCGCTGCGAAGGAAACCAGCGATTACTTCCGTGCGCTGCACAGCGAATACGGTGCGGATATCCGCGAAGGCCTTGGGTTGGATCGGTTGGTCGGTGACAACGGCAGAGTGATCGGAGCCGTTTTGACGGACGGGTCCGAGATTGAGGTGGATTTCGTTGTTGTCGGTGTTGGCATCGCCCCATCGACGCAACTGGCCGAGATGGCGGGGCTGGAACTGGACAACGGGATTAAAACCGACGCGCATGGCCGCACCTCTAACCCGTCGATCTGGGCGGCAGGCGATTGTGCATCCTTCCCGCATGGCGAAGGGCGTATTCGTCTGGAGAGCGTCCCAAACGCTATCGATCAGGCCGAGATCGTCGCTCAGAACATGCTGGGTGCCGCCAAGGACTACACCGCAACGCCGTGGTTCTGGTCGGATCAGTATGACGTCAAGCTGCAGATTGCCGGGCTGAATACGGGGTATGACCGTGTGGTAACCCGCAAGGGTGAAGGCGCGACAGTGTCCTTCTGGTACTACAAGGGCGACCAGCTGATTGCGGTCGACGCCATGAACGACCCTCGCGCCTATATGGTTGGCAAACGCCTGATCGATGCGGGCAAGACGGCTGATCCATCCGTGGTCGCGGACCCGAAAGCGGACCTGAAACCGCTGCTTAAGGCGTGAGGATCATTGCCGGAGACTTTCGGGGCCGCGCCTTGGCCTTGGTTGGCAAAGGCGATGCGGGCGCGCATCTGCGCCCCACCACCGACCGAGTGCGCGAAAGCCTGTTCAATGTTCTGACGCATCAGATTGACTTCGATGGTCAGCGCGTGTTGGACCTGTTTGCAGGCACCGGCGCATTGGGGCTTGAGGCGCTGTCGCGTGGGGCAGCGCATGTCACGTTTGTGGATGACGGTCGAGTTGCACAGGGTTTGATCCGCAAGAATATCGAACTGACACACAGTGCTGATCGTACCGAATTGGTCCGTCGGGACGCGACGCGGCTGGGCGACAACCCGTACGCCCCTTATGATCTGATTTTTCTGGACCCGCCCTATGGCAAGTCGCTGGGCCAAAAGGCGGTGGCTGCCCTGACCGCCGGTGGATGGGTGGCTGATGACGCCTTGTTGGTCTGGGAGGAAAACGCACCCATGGCAGCGCCTGATGGGTTCAGCCGGTCCGACAGCCGGAAGTATGGAGATACTCATATCTCCTTGATATGGCGCAATGTTTCAAACTGAAACCTGCTGCGCGAATTGATGCCGCTTGCCGATTTGCGCATTAACCTGCGCTCGGGTACGGCGATTAAAAAGCAGACGGAGGCTTTATGCACGATCTGGTCATTTTCGATTGCGATGGCGTTCTGGTCGACAGTGAGCCGCTGTCCAATCAGGTTCTGGTAGACAACCTTGCCCGCTATGGACTGGACCTGACTCTGGAAGACAGCGTTGGTTTTTTCTTGGGCGGTACAATGGCTGGCGTGCGCGACAAAGCACGTGCGCTGGGGGCTGATTTGCCCGACGACTGGATCGATGAAGTCTATTCGGAAACCTACGAGCGTCTGCGTCAGGGCGTGGCATTGATGCCGGGTATTCGGGACTTGCTTGATCGGCTCGACCACCACGGTATCCCATTCTGCGTGGCATCAAATGGCAGTCCGGACAAGATGGCGATCACGCTGGGGCAGAACGGGCTTTGGGACCGGTTTCAGGGTGTCATGTTCTCAGCCCACCAGCTTGGGACAGCAAAACCGGACCCAGAGATGTTTCTGTTGGCGGCGAAGCAGTTCAACGCATCCACACCCGTCGTGATTGAAGACAGCCAGAGTGGTGTGACTGCCGCCGTACGCGCGGGTATGCGGTGCCTTGCCTTTGTACCAGAGGGTCATGGTGTCAAACTGGCGGAGATCGGGGCAGAGGTTTTTCACAACATGACCGAGGTGCCGGGTCTTTTGGGAATTTGACACAACCGTGCTAGTGTCGGGTTATGGACCGCGTACTGAACCCACCGATCTGGTCATTTTCGCAGGATGCTGACGTCACCCCTGCGCCCGAGCGTAAGCCGATGCGCGCACCTGTTTTCATTCACGACGCGATAATCCCTTGGCGAGATGAAACGCTGTTGCTCAAGCTGCTACGCGATCAGGCCGTCGATCAGGACGAATAGGTCGGATGGTACTTCCCGCCGGGTGACAGGGTGAAAATCTCCACCCCATCGGCTGTCACACCCACTGAATGCTCAAACTGCGCGGACAAGGATTTGTCGCGGGTTACGGCGGTCCAGTCATCGGCCAGCGTTTTGGTTTCCGGGCGGCCTAGATTGACCATCGGTTCGATGGTGAAGAACATGCCTTCTTCCAGAACCGCACCGGTTCCCGGACGCCCGTAATGCAGGACGTTTGGCGGTGCATGGAACACACGGCCCAACCCGTGGCCGCAAAAATCGCGGACAACGCTCATCCGGTGCGCCTCAACATAAGCCTGAATGGCGTGGCCGATATCACCGAACGTGTTGCCGGGCTTGACCATTTCGATGCCCTTGAACAGCGCGTCATGGGTGACCTGAATCAGACGCTCGGCCTTGCGAGGCAGTTTTCCTGCAACATACATGCGCGAAGTGTCACCGAACCAACCATCGACAACGACGGTCACGTCGATATTAAGGATATCGCCATCTTTCAGCTTCTTATCGCCGGGAATGCCGTGGCAAACCACGTGGTTTACACTGATGCAGCTGGCGTGCTGATAGCCTTTGTAGCCGATGGTTGCTGAGGTCGCGCCTGCATCCTCGACCATCTGCGTAATCAACCCGTCAAGCGCGCCGGTTGTCTGTCCGGGAAACACATGATCGGCAATATCGTCGAGTATCCGCGCAGCCAAGGCCCCTGCCGCATGCATGCCGGCAAAGTCACCCTGTTCATAGATACGGATGCCGTCTTTCGTCATACGGCCGCGATGCTCTTTCATCGACGCTAAGCTCCAAATGTGTCGCGCAGCACTCTATTTACGCTGCTTGTGCAGAAAGTTCCAGAGGGCGCGGGGCTGTGGCTCCTAAATTGGCGGGTGTGTCGCAGTGTTCAAGTATCGCCAGCAAGGGCGTGTTGCCTTAAATTTCTTTCACGAAGTAGTGCATATGCGGGCGCAGCATAGGTTGGTCTTTGTAGGTTGTCGTCTCAATTGCTTCATCGACTTCGACAAAGCCCAGTTTTGGATAAAGGCTGCGCATTTCAACATTGGGTGTAAGCGTATCGGCGACCAATCGTGTCAGACCCATCGCGCGCGCGGCCTTTTCTCGGGCTTCGATCAGTGCTTTTCCGGTGCCTGTTCCTCTTGCGCTCTCAACAACAAAGACTCTCTTGAGTTCACCAGTCTGGTCATCAAGCCGTTTCAGCATACCACATCCGATGATTTCACCCGTGGCATCTCGCGCCACAACGATGCAGCCGTTCGGAGGCAGATAGTCGTTCGAATTGGCCCAGAATTCGGCCATTGCGCTTTCGGGTGCGGCCGGGTCAATGTCGAAACCCATATCCTGCATTCGTTGGACGATGAGGCGATAATACTGCGATAAAATGCTACTGAATGCGTCCTTTTCCGGTAACTCGGTACAGGTTTCAATTGATACTTCTACCATCAGGGGGCTCCTAGCTGGCCACACTGGCTTTTGCCTCGAACAGGTTTCGCCGACATCCTGCGATCATATCTTGGTTTCGGATCCGATGCAGGCATTTGTCTCAACCCAAATCCCCTCGGGCGTTATCCGAGTGCCATAGACCAACCGTTCCACCTCTTGCGCCTGAGCCAACTCAAACGCCGCCGCATATGCTGGATCAATATCTGCGGCCAGCGCGAAGCGTTCGCAATCGGTGCGTTGCACCAGATACAGCATGATCGCCCGGTGCCCTTGCCCAACCATCTCGGCCAGCTCGCCCAGATGTTTGGTGCCGCGTGCGGTGACGCTGTCGGGGAACTCGGCCAGACCGGTTTGGCGGGACAGGGTGACGCTTTTGACCTCGACATAGGCATCGGGCAAGCCAGGCCCGGATAGCAGAAAATCGATGCGGCTGTTTTGGCCGTATTTCAACTCGGCCCGTACGGTATCATAAGCGGCCAGTTCGGGAATCTCACCCGACTGCAACGCCAGACGCAGGGCTTTGTTGGGCACGGATGTATCGACCCCGGTGAAATGTCCGTTCTCATGATCGACCAGCCGCCAGCCGTATTTCAACTTTTTCTTTGGATCGTCGTTGGGCTCTAGCCAGATTTTCTGCCCGGGCTCTGCCAGCCCCATCATCGAACCGGGATTGGCGCAATGGGCGGTGACCTCGCGGCCGTCCTCCAGTGTGCAATCGGCCAGAAAGCGTTTGTAGCGGCGGATCAGGCGGGCGGGGACAAGTGGGGTTTCAAATCGCATAGCCTTGGGCCTATACCTGCCCCAAAGGTCGATCAAGAGGGGAAGCGCCATGGCAAATCCAACCGCCGCAATGCTGGTGATCGGGGACGAGATTCTGTCCGGCCGGACGCGCGATGCGAATATGCACTACCTCGCTGGTGAACTGACCAAACACGGTATCGACCTGAACGAGGTGCGCATTGTCAGCGATGATGCCCCGGCGATTGAGGCTGCGGTCAAGGCGTTGTCCGACAGCTATGACAATGTGTTCACCAGCGGCGGTATCGGCCCGACCCATGATGACATCACTGCCGATTGCATCGCGCGCGCCTTTGGGGCGCATATCGATGTGCGGGATGATGCGCGCGCCCTGTTACAGGCGCATTATGACAAATCGGGGTTGGAACTGAACGAGGCCCGCCTGCGCATGGCCCGCATCCCGGACAGGGCGGTTCTGATTGATAATCCGGTCTCAACCGCGCCGGGATTTACCATTGGAAACGTCCATGTCATGGCCGGGGTGCCGTCGGTGTTTCAGGCCATGGTGGCCAGCGTTTTGCCTAAGCTGACCGGAGGCAGCCCGCTTTTGTCGCAGACCCTGCGCGTGGACCGGGGGGAGGGTGATATCGCGGCGACTTTGGCCTCTTTGGCGGAAAGCTATGATGACCTGTCGATCGGTTGCTACCCGTTCCAGATCAACGGGGTTTTTGGCGCAAATGTCGTGATCCGAGGCACCGAGGGCACGCGCATCGACGCCGCCATGACCCAACTGGCAAAAGAGCTTGAATTGTGAGCGTCAATTGGGCTGAGGTTGTCGATGGCACATGGCCTGCTGCCAGTTATCAGCAGTCAGGTCCGTTTCAACTGCGCCAAGGGCAGGGGGGCGGATCGCGGGTTTCGGCAGCCAGCGCCATCGGCCCGGTCAGTGAAGCGGATATTGATGCGGCAGAACAGGCGATGCTGGCCATGGGGCAAAAGCGTATCTTTTGCCTGCGTCCGGGTGACGAGGCGTTGGATGCCCAGCTTGCAGCGCGCGGCTATCAGGTGCTGGACCCGGTTAACATATACGTCTGTCCTGTCTCACAACTCACAGACCGCGCGATCCCACTGGTCACGGTTTTCCAGATTTGGGAACCCTTAGCGATCATGCGGGAAATTTGGGCAACCGGCGGCATCGGCCCCGAACGGGTGGCGATCATGGAACGTGCCAAAGGCCCCAAAACCAGCCTGCTCTTGCGTCATTCGGATCAACCTTGCGGAGCTGCATTTGTGGCGATGCATGATGACATCGCCATGCTGCATGCGCTTGAAATTCTGCCAGATCACCGACGGCAGGGTATGGGCGAATGGACGATGCGTGCCGCTGCAATCTGGGGGCGCGACAACGATGCGAAAACGCTCAGTGTGATCTGTACCAAAGCAAACCAAGGGGCAAATGGTCTCTACCGCGCGCTTGGGATGGAGATCGTGGGCGAATACCATTACCGTCAGCTTATCTGACGAAGAGAGGCCCCCCGTGAAACAACAAGATATGCCTACCGCGCTGGACCTGCCTATGGTCGATCCGCTGCCGCCTGAGACGCAGAAATACTTTAATATCTGTGTCGAGAAACTGGGCATGGTGCCAAATGTGCTGAAGGCTTACGCGTTCGATATCGATAAGCTGAACGCCTTTACCACCATGTATAATGACCTGATGCTGGCCGATAGCGGGTTGACCAAGCTGGAACGTGAGATGATCGCGGTTGTCGTGTCGTCGATCAACAAATGCTTCTATTGCCTCGTCGCCCATGGTGCAGCGGTGCGACAATTGTCTGGTAATCCGCAATTGGGAGAGATGTTGGCCATGAACTATCGCGTTGCGCCTCTGGATACGCGTCAGCGTGCCATGCTGGATTTTGCGGCCAAAATGACCAAGGCCAGCGCCGAGATTGAAGAACCTGACCGTCAGCATTTGCGCGATGTAGGGTTTAGCGACCGAGACATCTGGGACATCGCCAATGTGGCCGGCTTCTTCAACATGTCCAACCGGGTCGCCAGCGCCACCGCAATGGCACCAAACCCAGAATATCATGCGCAATTTCGATGATCCGAACGCTGATATTTGTCTTTTTGATCCTCGCCGGACCTTTGGCTGCGCAAGAGCTGACCTTGCCGCAGACGGCACAGCAGATCAGTGACCGCAGTTCGGCCTTGGACAGCTATGATCTGCCGACCGGGCCGTTTGCAGATGGGGCTGTGCCATCACGGACCGTTGAAGGGCAGGTTGAGCGATACACATGGCGCCTGCAGGCCGGGTCCAGCACGACCCTGCAGTTGCTAGCCCCGTTGCGGGATCAGATCGAAGCGCAAGGATATGACATCCTTTTCGAATGCGAGGCGCGCGTTTGTGGCGGCTTTGACTTTCGGTTTGGAACCGAGGTCGTCCCCACGCCCGACATGTATGTTGCGATTCAGGATTACCGGTTTCTGGCAGCACAGAAAGGGCAAACCGTGCTAAGCCTGCTGGTCAGCCGAGACACGCCCGACGGCTATGTGCAAATGATCCGCGTCAACCCTGTTGACGCGCCCGCACCCGCGCCAATCGTTGTCGACCAATCCGTCGATGGGGCCCAAGGCCTCTTGGCCGAGCTGCAGCAAAACGGGCACGTCATTCTGGACGACCTGCATTTCCGCACGGGTGAAGTGGCGCTGGGGGACGGTCGGTTTGCCTCGCTTGCCCTACTGGCCGGATTTCTGACAGATAATCCAGGCCTGCGTTTGGCGCTGGTTGGCAACACCGATGACACTGGCGATTTAGATGCCAACATTCGGGTCAGCACACGCCGGGCCGAGGCGGTTCGTAGCCGGTTGATCGAAGCTTATGGCGTCGCGGCTGACCGGATTGAAGCGCAGGGCGTGGGCTATCTTGCCCCGATAACCTCGAACGCGACGCCCGAAGGGCGAGACCTGAACCGCCGGGTCGAGGCCGTTTTGCTTGTCAATTAGGCTCGGTCTAGCCTGGGCAGAGACAAAAAAAGACCCGCACATTTCTGCACGGGCCGTTCCAGTTCACAGGGAGAAACTTACCAATCCATCGGACCCTTCTCGTTGAAGGATTCGACCAGAAAATCAATGAATGCGCGCACTTTCGGCTGGGTAAAGCGGCCGGGAGGATAGACCGCATATACCCCCTGCACCTCATCCGGTAGCGATGGCATGGCATCCAGCACAAGGCCAGATTTCAACGCATCCGCATACAGGTAACTGGGCAGGTGGGCGATGCCCAAGCCCGAAATTGCGGCATTCAAAAGGGACTGCCCGTCATTCACACTTAGCCAGCCGGCGGTGCGGACCTGCCGTTTTTCACCCGAAGGTGCGGTCAGTTTCCACACACTGCCCGAGGATTGGCTGGAGTAGTGCAACAGCTTGTGTTCGTTCAGATCGTCGATCTTTTGCGGGCGCCCGAACTTTTCGATGTAACTGGGCGCCGCAACCATGCGTTTGACGGTTTCTGTTAGCTTGCGGGCGCGAAGGGTGCTGTCTTCCAGTTCTCCAATGCGGACCGCCACGTCAAAGCCTTCGGATATCAGCTCAACATATCGGTTATTCAAAACCATGTTCACGGTGATGTCGGGATAGGCTGACAGAAATTCGGACAGGACAGGCGACAGGTGATTGACGCCAAAATCGGTCGCAACGCTGATGCGCAGCAGGCCCGATGGTGCCGATTGCATCGAAGTGACCAGCGCATCCGCCTCGCCCGCATCATTCAGAACGCGGCGCGCGCGGTCATAATAGGCCAGCCCGATCTCGGTTGGTGAAACCCGGCGCGTCGTGCGGTTCAACAGCCGTGCACCCAGCCGCGCCTCAAGGCTCGACACGTGTTTCGACACTGCCGATTTGGAGATACCCATCTTCTTGGCCGCATCGGTGAAGCCACCTTGGTCCACCACGTTGGCGAAGGCTTCCATTTCGGTCAGTCGATCCATACTCGTTCCCCAGGTCTTGCTCTCGAAGGTGATATTGGTTCCGAATCTGGGCGGAAACGGGGCAGACATGGGATAATATCAGGGTTTTGAATCGGATCGTTTGCAGTTCAGAAACGCGGAAACAGTGGTTTCCGATCCGTCAGCATCGGCGATAAGCACCGAATTCTACATAATTTCGCGTTTGTGCTATGGTTAGAATGGCAATTTTGTGACCTGGGAGGAGTTAATGAAATCGTTTCTATTCACCGCCGCGTTCTGTCTGAGCGCAAGTTTTGTCTGGGCTGGGGGTGAGACCCCTTCGAATCCCGATGCCAAGGTCTATTTTGTGAATCTTGCGGATGGCGACAGCGTTCAATCTCCGGTCACGGTGGTCTTTGGCCTCAGCGGAATGGGTGTCGCGCCTGCAGGAACTGAGGCTGAGAATACAGGCCATCACCACCTGCTGATCAACCGCCCACCGATTGGTGAGGGCGAAGACGGCGCGGATGAGTTGGCCTATGGCCTGCCCGCCGACGACAATCATATGCATTTTGGCGGCGGCCAGACTGAGGTGACATTGGACCTGCCTGCCGGGCAGCATACGCTGCAACTGGTGCTGGGGGATGCGGGCCACGTGCCGCATAATCCACCTGTGGTGTCCGAGGTGATCACGATTACCGTGGAATAAGCGGCGCGTTCGCGGCCACTGTTTACATCCCATCAGAAGTGATGAACTCTGCGCAGACCAGCCGGAGGGTTCCATGTCGCTTGAGTTTCTATTCACGTCTTTGATCGTTGTGCTATTGCCCGGTACGGGTGTGATCTACACGTTGGCGATTGGCCTTGGGCGTGGGTTCCGCGCCAGCGTCGCGGCAGCGGTTGGGTGTACCATTGGTATCCTTCCAGCGGCTTTGGCAAGCATCGTTGGTCTGGCGGCACTGTTACATACAAGCGCTTTGGCCTTTCAGGTGCTCAAATACCTTGGAGTGTTGTACCTGTTCTATATGGCTTGGGGAATTTTCCGCGACGGCGGTGCGATGGAAGTGAATGCCAATAAATCCACCCGAAGCTACCTTAAGATCGCCGTGACCGGCACGTTGATCAACGTGTTGAATCCCAAACTGTCGCTGTTCTTTCTAGCCTTCCTGCCTCAGTTCGTACCAACTGACACAGCCCATGCGGGTCTGGCGCTGGTTCAACTTGCCGCCGTCTTTATGGTAATGACGTTTGTTGTTTTTGTTGTGTATGGCGCATGTGCTGCGTTTGCACGTGACTATATCGTCCACCGCCCATCGGTCATGGCATGGATCAAACGCTGCTTTGCCACAACTTTTGGTGCGCTTGGGGTCAAGCTTGCCCTATCTGACTGACAGCGCCTAAAGCGCTGCCGCCAGTCTTGTCCCCTGATTGATCGCCCGTTTGGCATCCAGTTCGGCCGCCACGTCAGCGCCGCCGATTACATGCGGGGTAATCCCGCGATCAATCAGTGCATCGGCGAGGCTCCGGTCCGAGACCTGACCTGCGCACAGGACAATCGTGTCCGCCGCAATCACCGTGGGGTCGGCGCGCTCTTCGCCAAAGCTGACATGCAGGCCATCTTCGTCGATCCGCTCGTAGTTCACGCCGCCAACAAAATTGACATCCTTCATCTTCAGCGTCGCGCGGTGAATCCAACCAGTGGTCTTGCCCAAACCCTTGCCATGCGCCTGTTTCTTGCGTTGTAGCAGGGTGATCTGACGGGCTGGCGCTTCGGGCTGTGGTCCTTCGGGTGCAAGGCCCGAGCGGTGTTCGGCAGGGTCTGTCACGCCCCATTCCTTCATCCATAGCGGCAGATCGGTGGTCGCACTGTGCCCGTCCTCCAGCAGGAATTCAGAGACGTCAAACCCGATGCCACCCGCGCCGATCACAGCCGCCGATTTTCCGACATCAGCATTGTTGCGCAGCACGTCGATATAGCTGAGCACGTTGTCCCGATCCTGACCGGGGATTTCCGGATCGCGGGGCGTGACGCCGGTGGCGATGACCACCTCATCAAAGCCGGTCAGGTCATCCACGCTGACCTCGCGGTTCAGTTCCACGTTTACGCCCAGATCGTCCATCATGGTGCGGTACCAATCGACAAGGCCCCAGAACTCCTCTTTCCCCGGAACCTGTTTGGCCATGTTGAGTTGCCCGCCGACCTCGGGCGCGCGGTCGAACAGGGTGACGCTGTGGCCGCGCTGGGCTGCGGTCATTGCGGTTGACAAACCCGCCGGACCCGCCCCAACGATTGCGACGGATTTTGGTGCTTCGGCTTCCTCGATCACCAATTCGGTTTCGTGGCAGGCGCGCGGGTTGACCAGGCACGACGTCAGCTTGCCGCTGAATGTGTGATCCAGACAGGCCTGATTGCAGGCAATGCAGGGCGCGATTTGCGCCGACTGCCCCGCGATGGCCTTGTTTACAAAATCCGCATCCGCCAGCATGGGCCGGGCCAGCGACACCATGTCGGCGCAGCCGGTTGCCAGAACCTCTTCGGCCACTTCGGGCGTGTTGATCCGGTTCGAGGTAATAACCGGGATCGATACCTTGCCCATCAGCTTCTTGGTCACCCAAGCAAACGCCGCGCGTGGTACGCTGGTTGCAATGGTTGGTATGCGCGCCTCATGCCAACCGATGCCGGTGTTGATGATCGTGGCCCCGGCCTTTTCAATCTCTTGCGCCAGTTGCACAACCTCGTCATGCGTCGAGCCATCGGGTACCAGATCGATCATCGACAGGCGGTAGATGATGATGAAATCCGTGCCCACAGCCGCGCGCGTGCGGCGCACCACCTCAATCGGCAGGCGCATACGGTTTTCATAAGAACCGCCCCAGCGATCCTCGCGCTTATTGGTGTGCGTTACCAGGAACTGGTTCAGAAAGTACCCCTCGGACCCCATGATCTCGACGCCATCATAGCCAGCCTTTTGCGCCAGAACCGCAGCATTCACGATGTCGTTGATCTGTTTCTCAATGCCATCTTCGTCCAGCTCATGAGGGGGGAAAGGAGAAATCGGGGATTTCACCGGGCTGGGGGCAACGCATTTCGGGCCATAGGCATAGCGCCCTGCGTGCAGGATTTGCATCGCGATTTTGCCGCCTGCTTCATGCACGCGCTGCGTCACCATAGAATGGTTCGCTACTTCCTTGTCATTAGTCATCATCGATGCGCCGGGCAGAACCGAGCCTTCGAGGTTTGGACCGATGCCGCCTGTCACCATCAATGCTACACCGCCGCGCGCCCGGTCTGCGTAGAACTCGGCCACGCGGTTCCAGTCACCGGTTTCTTCCAGCCCGGTATGCATCGAGCCCATCAGCACGCGGTTCTTCAGCCTGGTAAAGCCCAGATCCAGCGGGGCCAGCATGTTTGGGTACGCAGTCATGGCAAAACTCTCCCTCCCGAAGTTGCGAACTAAATTGACCTGCACGTCACCTTTGTCACGCGAAACCTAACGTCACCCCCTTTGCGGGCGCTTGTACCCTTGTTAGAGGTTGGCCGGACAAGTGACGAGGCCACATATGACCCCTGATGAGATTGCCAAACTGCCCTATCGCCCCTGCGTTGGGCTGATGCTGATGAATGCCGACGGCAGGATTTTTGTGGGTATGCGAAACGACGGCCCACAAGACGCATGGCAGATGCCGCAGGGTGGGGTGGACAAGGCTGAAGACCCGCGCGATGCGGCCCTGCGCGAGCTTAGGGAAGAAACCGGGGTGTCTGCTGACCTGGTCGAGATCATCGCCGAAACCGAAGGCTGGCTGCCCTATGATCTGCCGCACGAGATTGTGCCGAAAATCTGGAAAGGCCGTTATCGGGGGCAAGAGCAGAAGTGGTTCCTGCTGCGTTTCATCGGGACCGATGATCAGATCAATATTGCCACGGATCATCCCGAATTCACCCAATGGAAATGGCAAGCCCCCAGCCAACTGGTGAACGAGATCGTGCCATTCAAACGAGATGTCTACGAACAGGTTCTGAGCGCGTTCAAGACGCATCTGTCCTGAACCCACCCTTTGCGTGAGGCCTAACGTTAGGGAAGGTTGGACATTTCCCGGGCTGATGGGTAGCGCGGAGATGGCATTTTCGGGCTTCTCATGACGTATACGACCTTTCCAAGCACCGCTCGGGCACACCGTAGTGCAGACATGGCCGTTCATGCGGTCGGGTTACTGCTGATCCTGTCAGCGGGCAGCGTTCTTGTGATCAATGCCTATGCCCGACTTGAGACGGCTTTGTTTCTTGCGGTTGTGGTCTATGTTCTGTGCGCGTTGGTCTCGAACCTGGCGTCCTGGGCCTATCACTTCGCCCCCTGGCATGATCTTCGCCCGGTGTTGCGCCGGATCGATCATGCAGCAATCTACCCCAGTATCTGCGGAACGTTTACGCCCTTCTTCGTTCAGGCGGGTACGACGTGGACCATGACCTTGCTTTGGCTGTGCTGGGGTCTGACCATTGTGGCGGTCTGGAACAAGATCGCAAATGAAACCATCAAATCCAAATGGTCGACCGCCTCCTATCTTGGGCTTGGGGCCATTGGATTAAGCGCGATGCCCGATATGACGACTGTTCCGGTGGCGACCCTGTGGTGTATCGTGGCCGGGGCTGCCAGCTATGTAATCGGAACGGTTTTCTATGCGCGAAAAACCATGCCGTTTCGTTATGCGATTTGGCATACCTGTGTGAATATCGGCGGGATCTTCATGTTCGTGGGTATTTGGCTCGCGCTGTTTTCGGACATATGAAAAGGCCGGAGCGTGCGCTCCGGCCTTATTAAGGTCGCTAAGCAGAACCGCTTAAAGCAATCCCTCGCTTCTAAGCAGCTCAACCATATTCGCTTCAGGGCGCGGACCGATATGGCTGATCACTTCGCGGGCACAGACATTGCCGATCTTGGCGCAGGTCTCAAAATCCCGACCTGTGGCCATGCCAAACAGGAAACCGGCCGCGAACTGATCGCCTGCGCCGGTTGCATCCACCGGAACCACCTTTTCGACCGCCACATCCACGCGCTGACCCTCGTGCAGCACGGTCACGCCGTCGCCCGACCGGGTGCACACGACCAGCGGGCAAATCTCGGCCGTTTTGGTCAGCGCTTCTTCCAGATCGTCGGTTTCAAACAGAGATTTGATCTCTGCCTCGTTGCCGATCACGAAGTCCAGCTCATTCTCGATCAGCAGCAGGAAATCGACCCGGTGACGCTCGACGCAGAAAGGATCGGAAATGGCGATACCGGCCTTGCCTCCGCCCTTGTGGCAGGCGCGCGCGGCCTCAAGAAACGCAGCTTTGCCCTTTTCCTTGTCGAACAGATACCCCTCAAGGAACATGATCTGGCTGTGTCCGGCAACCTGATCCGAGACGTCCTGAGACGACAGTTCCGAGGAAATACCCAAATAGGTGTTCATCGACCGCTCACCATCGGGTGAGACAAATATCATCGAGCGTGAGGTCGGCAACTCGCCACCCGGCACAGGCGGGTTCACGAAATCCACGCCGTCTTCGTTCATCGCATCGGCATAGAAGCGACCTAGCGCGTCATCATGCACACGGCCAATAAAGGCTGCATCCAGACCCAGCGCACCCGCGCCCGCAATGGTGTTCGCGACCGAGCCGCCCGGCGTCTGCACCCGCCCCTCCATCGAGGCATAGAGCACTTCGCCGCGCTCCTGCTCGATCAGTTGCATGATGCCTTTTTCAATGCCCATCAGTTCCAGGAAACTGTCATCGGCCTGGGAAATGACATCCACAACGGCATTTCCGATGCCGGTCAGTTGGTAGGTTTTCATAGGGTCTTGTCCTCGAATTGACAGAGATCACGGATGATGCAGGTCGGGCATTGCGGCTTGCGCGCTTTGCAGTGATAGCGCCCGTGCAGGATCAGCCAGTGATGTGCATGGAGTTGAAAGTCGGCTGGAACATTGTCCTCGATGGCGCGTTCGACAGCGTCTACGTCTTTGCCGGGGCAAATACCAGTGCGGTTGCCAACACGAAAGATATGCGTGTCCACCGCTTGCGCCGGTTGCCGCCACCACATGTTAAGCACCACATTGGCCGTCTTGCGCCCGACACCGGGCAGCGATTGCAGCGCGGCGCGGGAGTTGGGGACCTCGCCATCATAGTCCTCAACCAGTATGCGGCTGAGCTTGATGACGTTCTTCGCCTTCTGGCGGAACAGGCCGATGGTTTTGATATGCTCGATCAGGCCCTCTTCGCCCAGATCCAACATCTTTTGCGGAGTATCTGCGATCTTGAACAGCTCACGCGTGGCTTTGTTGACGCCCGCATCAGTCGCCTGCGCCGACAGCGCTACGGCGACGACCAGAGTATAGACGTTCACATGCTCCAGCTCGCCCTTGGGTTCCGGGTCGGCCTCCTGAAAGCGCGTAAAGATCTCGCGGATCGTGTGGTAATCGAGTTGCTTTGCCATCCGAGCCTTAATGCCGCCCAAGGGCCAATGACACAAGCCCAAAGCCAATGCGCAAGTTCCGGGTCGCTTGGACGTGTCTCGCGCGCTATGGTTTAGGCCACAGAATGAGGTGAGAACCATGAACATCCAGACCCCGGAAAGCGGCTATCACTACAACGTCATGCGACGCGCAATCGAGCTGATCGATCAGGGCGGCGAGGGCCTCAGCCTTGAGGAACTGGCGCAACAGATGGATATGAGCCCTGCCCATTTCCAGCGCCTGTTCTCGCGCTGGACCGGGGTGTCGCCGAAGCGGTACCAGCAATATCTGACACTGGGCCACGCCAAGGCGTTGCTGCGGGAACGGTTCACCACGTTGGAGACCGCCCATAACGTCGGCCTGTCTGGCAGCGGTCGCCTGCACGACCTGTTCCTGAAATGGGAATCCATGAGCCCCGGCGAATACGCCCGCAAAGGCGCGGATCTGACGATCTATTGGGGCTGGTTCGAAAGTCCCTTTGGCCCTGCGCTGGTCATGGGCACCGACAAGGGCATCTGCGGCATGGCCTTCGGGGCCGAGACTGGCGAGGAAGAGGCGATGGAGGATATGCTGTCGCGCTGGCCACAGGCTGCGTTCGTCGAGGATCCAATGCACCTGCGGCCCTGGGTTCTGAGCGCCTTTGGGTCGGTCAGCGACCGTTTGCAGCCGACGCCATTGTACCTGATCGGCTCACCCCTGCAGATCAAAGTGTGGGAGGCGCTGATGCACATCCCTTCGGGTCAAGTCACCACCTATTCTGAAATTGCGCAGCGGGTTGGCTCGCCACAGGCCGTTCGTGCAGTCGGAACGGCGGTCGGGCGCAACCCGGTAAGTTGGCTGATCCCCTGCCACCGGGCGCTACGCAAATCAGGCGGCCTTGGTGGGTATCACTGGGGCTTGCCCGTCAAGCGGGCGATGCTGGCCTATGAAGCCGCGCAAGCTGACGCCTGATTGACAAGTGATCCAAACATCGCCAAAAGGCGCGACAGGTTCGGGTCTCCTGCCGTTCGCGGCCCTTGGCTTTGGTGAAACCCGTTTGAATGAACATCTGTTGCCCTTTTCTGGCGCGTGGATGGAAATGCGAACCCCGTTCTGATTTCGCGCCCGTTACAGAAAACGAGGCACATGATGACACGATCTGACTCAATCGCTCCGGTGACGGAGCTAAAATCACAAGCGAAACGCCTGCGGGAGGCTTTGAAAACCACTGGGGTTTTCGTATCGCACAGTGCGGCGCTGGAGCTTCTGGCCCGGCAGCACGGTGTACGGGATTGGAACACGCTGACGGCAATCGCGGGAAACCGGATGCATCTGCGCGTGGGTGACCGGGTCAAGGGCCGGTACCTGGGTCAGCCCTTCACCGCCGAAATTCGCGGTCTGACTGTTCTGGGCGATGGCGCGCAGCGTCGGTTGACCCTGCAATTCGATGCGCCCGTGGATGTGGTGCGGTTCGACAGTTTTTCGGCGATCCGGCAGCGCGTTACAGGTGTGATCGGTTGGGATGGCCGATCCACCCGGTGCACCTCGGACGGCGAGCCTCAGCTTGTTGTTCAACCGGCATAAAAAGGGGCGAGGCACTGGATGCGCCTCGCCCTTTCATGACTAATTACGCGTTGAGTTACTCAGCAACCCAGCCGCCGACGGCTTTGACTTCCAGGAAGTCTTCCAACCCCCAGACGCCGCCCTCGCGCCCGTTTCCGGATTGCTTCATGCCGCCGAACGGCGACCCAGCGCTGCGCGATTTACCGTTCATCTCAACCATGCCTGACCGCAATACCCTTGCCATGCGGTTGGCGCGCCCGCCGTCTTGTGTCTGGACATAGTTGGTCAGACCATAGGGTGTGTCATTTGCTATCTCGACTGCTTCTTCTTCGGTGTCGAAGGGGATCATGGTCAGAACCGGGCCAAAGATTTCCTCGCGCGCGATGGTCATCTGGTTGTTGGCGTCGGCAAAGACCGTGGGGCGGACATAGTAGCCCTTGTTCAGCCCGTCGGGCCGCCCGGTGCCACCGGCGACAAGGCGCGCGCCTTCGTCGATACCTTTCTGGATCAGATCTTGAATCTTGGTCCACTGAAGTTCGTTCACCACAGGCCCGATATGACGGCCTTCCTCCGCCGCGCTAGCGACAGATACGGAATTGGCCACCTCAGCAGCAGTTTCAACGGCTTGATCGTAGATCGGGCGCTGCACCAGCATTCGGCTGGGGGCGTTGCAGCTTTGGCCCGTGTTGTTCATCATATGCAGCACGCCGCGCTTTATAGCTTTCTCATCCGCATCGGCAAAAACCAGGTTCGCGCCTTTGCCGCCCAATTCCAGATGGACCTTCTTCAGGGTATCTGCCGCATTTTTGGAGATGGCCGTCCCGGCACGGGTCGAGCCGGTGAAGCTGACCATATCCACATCGGGGTGTGCTGAAAGTTGCGAGCCAACCCCGACCCCGTCACCGTTCACAAGGTTGAACACGCCGGGTGGGAAACCTGCCTCATCCATCATTTCGGCAAAGATCATCGCGTTCAGCGGGCTTTGTTCTGAGGGTTTCAGCACCATGGTGCATCCCGCAATTGCAGCTGCCCCCACCTTGAGCGTGATCTGGTTCATCGGCCAGTTCCAGGGGGTGATCAGGGCCGCGACGCCTACTGCTTCGTAAATGATGCGGTCATTTGGCGCGTGATCACCCAGGGGCCGTTCAAACGAAAAGGCTTTGGCGGCTTTGATGAAGTTTTGCAGATGCCATGTTCCGGCACCGGCCTGCTGTGTGCGGGCCATATCGATGGGCGCGCCCATCTCAAGCGACATGGCTTGGGCCAGATCTTCGCTGCGCGTCTGGTAAATCTCGATCAGTTTTTCGACCAGCGCGATCCGCTGTTCGACTGGAGTGGCCATCCAGCCGGGCAGCGCGGATTTGGCTGCTGCCACCGCTGCGTTAGTATCCGCCTCGGACCCCAGTGAAATCACTGCACAGGGGTCTTCGGTCGATGGGTTGATCACCTCAAAATCATGGGCTTGGGACGGGGCAACCCATTCACCGTTGATATAGAAATTACGCTTTTCGATCATGGCGAATCCTCCGGGATCGTGATGTCCTAAACTGGGGTTGCGCACACACTGTCACCGACCCCGGCGCGCGACAAGAGGAGAATTTGATCAAATTTCCTACGGGTACTTACTCAGAAAAAAGCAAAGCTGGATTTGCGGAAGGTTTAACTCTGGCGCAAAGTGGTTAGGTTCACAGCATTCGACTCGGTCAGTAACCAAAGAAGGAGATGCCCCATGGGTTTGCGCATCAACGACACGGTCCCGAATTTTACCGCAGAAACAGATCAGGGCACCATTCAATTTCACGATTGGATTGGTGACAGCTGGGCGATCCTGTTTTCGCACCCAAAGGACTTTACCCCGGTTTGCACGACCGAGTTCTCGGCCGTGGCTCAGCTGAACGACGAATGGGCTGCACGCAACACCAAGGTGATTGGTGTCTCGGTCGATGGGGTCGAAGACCACATCAAGTGGAAGAAGGATATCGAGGAATACGGCAAGGCCAATCCCGGCTTTCCGATTATTGCCGACGATGGTCTGGCTGTTTCCAAAGCCTTTGACATGCTGCCTGCCGAAGCCTACCTGCCCGATGGCCGCACGCCGGCCGATAGTGCCACAGTACGGTCTGTTTTTATCATCGGGCCCGACAAGCAGCTAAAACTGTCAATGACCTACCCGATGACTGTGGGCCGGAACTTTGCCGAGATCCTGCGGGCGCTGGACGGGTTGCAGATGTCGGCCAAAGGTGTGGCGACGCCTGCCAACTGGATTCCGGGCGAAGATGTGATTATCCCGCCGAGCGTTTCAAACGAAGATGCCAAGGCGAAATTTGGTGAGTTTGAAACGATCTTTCCCTATCTGCGTAAGACCAAGGCCCCGTCGTAAGGCGGGACCGGGTCAGGGGGGCTGTCTGCCCCCCGTCGCGCCTAGTGGCGCGACTCCCCCCGAGGATATTTGTGGCCAGATGAAGCAAGTGGCTTCGGGCCCTCTGGGGTGCACGCAGCCGCAGAACTTTAGCGGATCAGAAACTGTAGCGCAGCCCGAAGTTCACACTGAACGTATCCAGATCATCTTCGACCGTGCCAGTCAGCGCGCCGTTGGGGGCCAAGCGGGCCGACGACACATCGAAAGCGCGTGAATAACGGGCATCAACCGTGAAGGCGGTGGACGCGTTGATTTCATAGGCCACACCCGCGATCAATTGAGCAGCGAAGTTGGTATCGCTGTCATTAAGAGCGACGCCCGGGCCGTAGGCAAAGTCGATGTCAGAATAGGTAGCGCCCAGACCAAAGCCAGCAAACGGGGTAACCTTACCGGACTGTTTGAAATCAAACAGAACATTGGCAAACAAAGAGGTTTGCGCGATATCGCCCGAAATATTGCCTTCTGGCGCTGGCCCGTTGCCCGAGAAGTTTACGCCATCGACATCATTGTCGCGATAGGACAGTTCCAGTTCCAGGCGAGTGCCGATCCGGTCATTTGACCATTGCGGAATTTCTTTACCGATCGCGATACCAATACCATATCCTGCATCGAAATCGGTATCGACAGATTGTGTTGCGCCTCCGATCGTGCCCGAGAAGTCGCTGTCCTGAAGCTGACTATAGCCCAGAAACCCCTGTATATATGCACCATCAGTCAGGCTTTGAGCTGAGGCATGCGTTGCGGCAAGGGCCAGGGTTGCCGATGCTAGAATACCGCGAATGACCATGATCGTTGTCCTTTGTTCCGATTGGTTTCTCGCAGCAATATGAGCGGGCAAGATCAGAAGAAAAGGCAGCGGGCCTTCACGTTGGATCACTCTAAATTGGGAGCTGGTGAGGGAATAAATTCCTGTTCCAAGTTGTTCCTGCATCCCTCGATTGGAGGTGTGTCGATTCCGCGGTGCAGGGCAATTGGTGTCGTATGCGTTACGCCGCTTTCTCTTGGGCGTGGTGCTGCATCTCCAACTGTGGCGCGGTGAGAACGGATTGCAGCGCTCGCGCCTCGTAGTTTTTCAGCACAGGCAGCACTGTTGACCCGTAGCCTACTGCCCCTTTCGAAAGATCCGGAAACAGTTCGAACAGTTCTCGGCTGGTTGCAGGAGCCATTGCATTGACGGTTGTATCGCCGGGAAAAAAGGATTCAGACCACAGTCCTTCTACATTCACCAGCTCATGCCGGTCGAACAGGATGTGGATGTATTCAACACCGTTCTCGGGTGTTTCCTGCGTTATAGTGTTCTGGTTGATCAGCGCTTTCGCTGTGGCCAGCATGAGCGGTTCGCAATGTGTCAGCTCCATTACGGGGGACGTGACGGCGATCCGGTGTTGTGGAGAGACCAGCAAATCGCGGCGCGGGCAACCGTGGCCAAAATTGTCTGCCTTGATCCGAACCGGGCATAAATGGGGGTTGGCCTGCAAATCGAGGCGGCTTAGGCGACGTCGGCCGATCCAGCGGATGACGCGGGTTTGACCTTGGGCAACGCAGGCCGGATCGCCGGGTTGCAACGTCTCGACCTTGCGGAGGCCATTGGGTGTCAGGATCAGAGACCCCGACGTGAAACACACGAAGGAGGGCAGGGATTGATACGCCGCCGACTGAGCGGTTCCAGCAAAGCCGGTATCCGAGATTGTGTCACCCAGCGCAGCCTGCCCCGAGGTGACGATGATGTATCGCGGGTTGCTGAACTGGATCAGGGTAAAGCGCACCGGCGCCCCATTAACTGTGCCCGTATAGCTTTCGAACGTGCTGAAGTTCTGGGACGAGCCCGAAAACCCGGGCAGGGATGTCAAATCAAGCTGTGCGCTGTCTGGGTCAGGGTCTTGGAGGAAGGCATCATTGTCGATGATCTCAACCGAATACGCCTGCGTGATGTCGACGCTACGATTGCTGAACGGGTCCGCACTGATTTCGAATACGGTAACTGAGGCCACGATCGAAAGGCATCCCTGGAAACGACAAAACAAACCTTAAGGTTGAGCAAATACACGCGATAAGAGTTAACAATTGATTTACCAATCCGCGGTGCGGTTGTTTCGTAGGTGGGACTGTGAGGGGAATCCGCATCGTCCAGTGTTGCGTTCGACGCAGAGCGGACAAACCCGCCTTTTGCCGCGGCCTCACCAATGGCTGCTCTTAGCTCTCCCGATATTCGACGAAGCTGTCGCCGTTCAAAATGAGTTTCCTTCCTGGCAAAGAGTCAAAAAACTCAATTAATCTGGCGCGTGCTTCTATATCTCGGCCCTTGAAATGGCGCGATCTCATTTTTGTTTTGTACCCTTTCTGGTCACCGTAATCCTCCATGATTTCCTCGTGAAACGGCCCTAGATCATCATAAACCCACCAGCCCGCCCAAAGGTCCTGCGTGCCTTTGGCAGCAGCTTCGGTACGACTCTTCAACGTTTCGATGTCCAGATCGGTATATATCGTGTACTCAATTGCCATCACAGCCTCCCAATGGTTCCGTTACGGCGAACGATAATCACATCGCCAAGCCCTTCAATGGGCCAGTTCTCAAACTGCTGTCTAAGGGCGTCTTCATCTACATTGCTATCATAAAGGCCGATGACGATGTTTGCAGTCTGACCCTCATCAATTTTGTCTTTGACTTCTGACCAGATGTTTCGCGCGCGGTCCGTCGACGGCGCGTAGTGATCGTAAATCTCTCCGTTGATCAAATAATCAGGGTTTTTTGGCCCGTCGACCGCCGGGTTCTGAATGATGTCAAAGCCATTTTGCCCCAAAATCTGGGCAGAATCATTTTCTCGCTGATGCCCGCGTTGTGTCGCCTCATCTGAATTGGGATTGATTGGTGTCGGATCACCTGGCCTGACCGCAACAATGTTCGGCCCTGTTTCCGCAGGGATCGGAGTAGAGATGATGTTGTCGGCCGGATCATCAGGGATCGGCGATCCGGTGTGATTAGGCAAACCAAGCTCTTCAATCGGGTACGTTTCAAGCCATTGTTCGATACGTTCCGGAGTGAAGCCTGGCAGTTGCCCTAAGCGGCGTTCATCTTCCGTCAGTTCGGGGAACACCTCGACCCAGCCTTGTGCTAATTCGCCTTCCTGAAGCCTTAATTCACCTTGCGCAAATGCTTCGCCAGCGGCTTCAATAAAATCCTGTAAATCGAGCTGCTTAGCGGGGTCGCCGCCAATGCCTGTTTCCAGAATGGTGCCGGGATTCATCAACTCGTAAATCGCTGTGGCCTCTGCGCCGATACGCGCAAATTCGGGGTTCTTGGGTAAGACTGGATAACCGCCGCTACTGATTCCTTCTTGCACGAGGGCATATGCGGTTGCAGCCAGGCGGCCTTCGACAGTTGCCACATCGACCCCGAGTTGCGCCCCTGCCGCATCTACACGCCGATCACGCATAGCTTCTGTCCAGTCTTGCAAGGCATCAGATGCAAGAAGCGCAGCGCCAACGCCAGTCAGAGCGCGCAAGCCGCGTATCGCATCAGTTGGGTCGAGAGCAGGGACACCATTTGCAGCGGGTGCAAAATCAGCAAGCACCACATTGCTCTGTACTCCCGGCAAAACAGGTTCGGCATAGCACCGACAATTATGTGCCTCGCCCGGATGGCCGCCTTCTGGGGGATTGTCCCATCGGAAAACACGGTCCTCATATGCAGCGTGGTTATCACGTACCTTGGCATCATCTTGCGAGCGCCAGATATATTGCTCAATCCCGAGGTTTTCCTGCCGGAGCTGGTTGATTAGTCCTGCAAATGCCCGCACGAGACGTTCTTCCATTGCTGTTCGCAATGGCCGAAATCGTTGCGGATGATTTTGGTATTCGTTGAAAATACTCTCTAGACGTGCATCCCACGCGCTAAGTGCTTCTGCCTTTGCGTCTGACACGTCCCTCAGATCGGATGCGGACACAGTTGGTACTGTGTCAGGCGATGTGAGGGCGTTCAGAAGCGTCCGAGTGTTTTCGGAAATCACCTGGTCGAGACGTTCGTTCAAATCGGCTCGTAAAGCAGAGTAGTTTGGGAAACTCGATTTGAGCGATAGCCCCCCGCAGCGACCAACGATGCGGCCGTCGCGCCGAGCGAGCACATATTGGCCGTCGCCGCCATGTCTGAGGAAATCGCTGAAACTGTGTTGCATGGAGCCTCCGAGCAGGTGCGGTACAGGTTCTATTCACCAATGGTGAAGAAAACCTAAGATCACCGTTCGCAACGCTCTTGAGGAAAGCGAATCTCCACGCTCGCGTCATTAAACAGACATTCATGCGGTCCGCAGCATCCGTCGTTTCGGGCTCGAAGCCGAAATCGGGAATGAACTGAGCACTTGTAGGGAAGAGCGCTACCACAAGCGACCATACAAAAAGACCCCGGTCGAAACCGGGGCCTTTGATGATCAAAAGAAGGGCAGTTTACTGTGCGTCTTCTTTCTTCTCTTTCTTCTCGGGCACGACTTCTTCGCCGGTTTCCTGATCGACCACTTTCATCGACAAGCGGACCTTGCCGCGATCGTCAAAGCCCAGCAGCTTGACCTTTACTTCCTGGCCTTCCTTCAGAACATCCGACGGATGGTTCAGGCGGCGGTTTTCGATCTGGGACACGTGGACCAGACCGTCGCGTTTGCCAAAGAAGTTCACGAAGGCACCGAAGTCGACGATCTTGACCACTTTTCCGGTGTAAACCTGACCTTCTTCCGGCTCGGCGACGATCGAGTGGATCATCTCATAGGCCTTTTTGATCGATTCCCCGTCTGGCGAGGCGATCTTGATGACGCCGTCGTCGTTGATGTCGACCTTGGCGCCCGACACTTCGACGATTTCACGGATGACCTTACCGCCCGAGCCGATCACTTCACGGATCTTGTCGGTCGGGATGTTCATGGTCTCGATGCGCGGCGCGTGGACCGAGAATTCGTTGGTCTCGGACAGGGCTTTGCCCATCTCGCCCAGGATGTGCATCCGGCCGTCCTTGGCTTGCGCCAGGGCTTTCTCCATGATCTCGGGCGTGATACCCGCAACCTTGATGTCCATCTGCAGCGATGTGATGCCGTTTTCGGTGCCCGCCACCTTGAAGTCCATGTCGCCCAGGTGATCTTCGTCACCCAGAATGTCCGACAGGATGGCGTATTCGCCGTCATCTTCAAGGATCAGACCCATGGCCACACCGGCAACCGGGGCTTTTAGCGGAACGCCCGCATCCATCATCGACAGCGAACCGCCGCAGACCGACGCCATCGAGCTGGAGCCGTTGGATTCGGTGATCTCCGACACGATACGGATGGTGTAAGGGAAGTCGGTCGCCGCAGGCAGAACCGCCTGCAGGGCGCGCCATGCCAGCTTGCCGTGGCCGATCTCACGTCGACCGGGGCCACCCACGCGGCCAACTTCACCAACCGAATAGGGGGGGAAGTTGTAGTGCAGCAGGAAGTTCGATTTGAAGTTGCCATGCAGCGCGTCGATGAACTGCTCATCGTCGCCAGTGCCCAGCGTGGTCACGGCCAACGCCTGAGTCTCACCACGTGTGAACAGGGCGGATCCGTGCGTACGCGGCAGCATCGAGGTTTCTGCAACGATCGAACGGATGTCCGTAGTCGAACGACCGTCGATCCGCTTGCCACCCTTGACGACGTCGCCGCGCAGGATGCCGGCTTCCAGCTTTTTCATCGCAGAACCGAGGTTGCCGTCTTCCAACTGCTCTTCGGTCAGCGCTTCCTTGATCGCTTCACGGGCAGCCGCAACAGCGGCAGTGCGCTCTTGCTTGTCGGTGATCGCGAAAGCGGCGCGCATCTGCTCTTCACCGGCGGCCTTAACGGCAGCGGACAGTTCGGAGTAATCCGGTGCCTGGAAGTCAAACGGCTCTTTCGCGGCTTCTTCGGCCAGCGAGATGATCAGGTCGATGACCGGCTGGATCTGCTCATGAGCAAAGTTTACGGCGCCCAGCATTTCCGCTTCGGACAGTTCGTAGGCTTCCGATTCAACCATCATCACGGCGTCTTTGGTACCGGCAACAACCAGATCCAGACGCTGTTCGGGGTTCAGGCGCAGGTCCTGCATGTCGTCGACGGTCGGGTTCAGGACGTATTCGCCATCCTCAAACCCAACACGGGCACCAGCGATCGGGCCACGGAACGGCGCGCCGGAAATGGTCAGGGCAGCGGATGCAGCGATCATTGCAACGATGTCGGGATCGTTGACCAGATCGTGGGACAGCACGGTGCACATCACCAGAACTTCGTTCTTGAAGCCGTCAACGAACAGCGGGCGGATCGGACGGTCGATCAGACGCGCGGTCAGCGTCTCTTTCTCGGTCGGGCGCGCCTCACGCTTGAAGAAGCCACCCGGAACTTTACCGGCGGCATAGTATTTTTCCTGATAGTGGACGGTCAGCGGGAAAAAGTCCTGACCGGGTTTTTGCGCCCGCGCAAAGGTCACGTTTGCCATGACGCTGGTTTCGCCCAGCGTGGCAATCACGCTGCCATCAGCCTGACGGGCAACCTTGCCGGTTTCCAGTGTCAGCGTTTCCTCGCCCCACTGCATTGATTTCTTCGTTACATCAAACATATGCGTATCCTAGAACGGAGCACTCCCGCCCCTGCGGGTCTCCGGTTTGCATGGCGACCCCATTGCCGCCGACCCCACTTTATCTTCCATTCGAGTGCCGGGGTCAGGGCACAACGTCTCAGATAGCGCGCGCATACAGGAGATTGGGGCCGAAGGGAAGGGCTCTCACATCCGTGAGCGGGCATTGGCCCTACACGACCTGATTCGACATTTTGGTTTGGGGGACCTTAGAACGAGCGTTCGCGCGATTTGCGCAGAGCCCGAATATCTGGTGCTGGTTCCGCGTTTGCTGCGGGCGCTGGTGTGGCTGGTGTGCCCGGTGTGTCGTTACCTTCAAACTTAAGCAACGCCAAGGCAGATGCGGACCACATCAAGGCGTTGACCCAAAGAAGGGCAGCGCATGAGGCAAGTCCTTTGAGAATGACTTGAAGATCGAAGTCGGGAAGATCCCCGGTCAATACGACTGAAAAAATAGACAAAAAGAGCGGAATTTGGGCAAGCAAAAAGGTGAAAGCCTCGAAGGCGAATTGTAGTAGGATGGCCACGAGGAAGATGCAGAACAAGGGAATGAAGTTTCGCCCGAAGCCGTTAAAGAACCCTCGGCTCGGTGCGCCATGGCCCGCCCCTCGTGCCGCGCTTGCCATTGGAACGGCCATGGCAGAGTAGCCCGCTGCGATCAGGACATAGGCTAAGACGAGTTGTCCGCCCAGAGCCAGAAAAGCGAACCCAAGCGGAGCTCGTTCAGCGGCCTCTTTAAGCGCATCAAGGGATATTGGCTCGCCCAATTGCCACAGGGTGAATATCAGGCCGATGACAGCTGAGACGAGGGCAATTGCGGCCAACGTGATCGTGAAGCAGATACCATAGAGAACGGAATACAACGCGAGCGTTTTGAAATCCGTTCTTCGCCTATCCCCTTTGAATGCCAAGGCGACCCGCATTCCCAACAAGCTAATGAACACAGCGGTGATTGGTCCACTAACATGACTGGCCATGCCCAGAGTGACCAAACTCAAGGCGAACCAGACCGGTATCGATGCCAAGCTGACTAAAAGAACGGGAACAATCATGCGTAGAAATACGCCAATGGAAAGCAAAAGTGAGTTGAAAATTAGGATCACAGTGCGGCCTTAAGAAAACAGCTGATGCATGGCTAAAAAAACTTTAGTGTTGATTGGATTGCAATCTACCTAAAGGAGATTGATTGGCAAGGCGCTTTCAGGGGATCTAAGCCACAAATGACCTTCGCAAGTATGTGGTCGTTAATGGATGGACCAAATTGGCAAACGGCGTAGGATTGCATAAATGGTCATACATATCTGATAACTGAGGGTGCGATGACCTTTTGCCGACTGTTTCTTACCGTCATCATATTGGCCCTTTCAGGCGTTCCATCACTGGCAGCGCCCGTCCAACCTATTGAGTGGTCCGCCTTGCCTGACCCCGCAGCGCAGGTCTTCGAAGATCCGTTTCGTGATCTGAATGATGAGCAGGCCGATGACATCAGGTTTGCGCTGCGGTTGCGTGCACGCTTGCAACAGGATGTCGGTAGCGCGGAAGAACGACAGCAATGGCAAGAGATGTTGATCGAAACCGAAGCCGCCCTGGTCGCTGATCAAATCGATATCGACTGGCTCATGTCTCAGCGCGAGGCGGTGATCCAGCGGCGTGAGACTGCCAATACCACAGGCAATCCTGTGATCGACGATCAGATCGTTTCGATCGCGGGCTACGTGATCCCCGTAGCGCCTGATGAACAGGGTCGCGCGGTTGCCTATCTGGTGCCTCAGCCCGGTATGTGCAGCCATCTGCCGCCGCCGCCGCCCAATCAGATGATCCGCCTTCTGCTTTCAGATCACTGGGCCCCGGCCGGCTACTATGAGTATGTGCGTCTAACGGGTCGTTTGGCGATAGCACCAACCGAATACGAGATATTTGTCATCGATGGGCAGGTTCCGATGCTCGCAACCTTCAGCATGGAGGTTCAGGAGGCCGAGATTCTGGACGGCGGGGAGGTTCAATTCAATGAATTTCTAACGTTGCATGATCGGTTACGCGCAGCATTGGGGCGAAAGTCCAGCGGTGCTGTCGATGCACCTTAACCCGATACCACAGGACAAAAGATACATTCGAAAAGCAGAATAGTTTTGTGTAAATTTAGTGACAGTGTAGGCTTGGCCTACAAGACCTATGGTCGTGAGGACGGTAACGCGCCAAGGTAACACAAAAACAGATGCCGCCTCCGACCGAAGACCTTGGCGTTTGCACCTAGCAAACTGAGGGAAAGTCGAATGGCTCAAACCAAGAAAATGCTGGATCCGGATCCACGGATCTATGATTTTGAGACCGAATACGAGCTGGGGCAGGACAATGTCCGCCCCTTCGGTCTGGACATCCACAATCCTGTCTTTTTGATCTCAAGTATCCTGATCTTTGCGTTCGTTCTGATCGCTTTGGCCAATCAGGAATCCGCTGCTACGTTTTTTGGCTGGCTGCGTCCCTGGTTGACCAGTACGTTTGACTGGTTTCTGGTGCTTTCAGTCGATGCAATCACCCTGTTCTGTCTTGTTCTGATCGTCCTGCCGGTTGGCAAGGTTCGGATCGGGGGCAAGGATGCCAAACCTGACTATTCCTATGCCGGATGGATTGCGATGATGTTCGCCGCCGGTATTGGCATCGGTCTGTTGTTCTTTGGCGTGATGGAACCGGTCTATTACAACTTTGCCGAAGGCGGAAACGCTGTGCCATTGGGTATCGACATCGCGGTTCCGGGCAATGAATACGCCGGTATTGTGGGCACGATCCACCATTGGGGCCTGGAAGGTTGGGCGGTTTACGCAGCCGTTGGTCTGAGCCTTGCGATCTTTGCCTATAATCTGGACCTGCCGCTGACCCTGCGGTCGGCTTTCTACCCGATCCTAGGCGAGCGCGTTTGGGGCTGGTGGGGCCACCTTATCGACACGCTGGCGGTATTTGCCACATTGTTCGGTCTGACCACCTCGCTGGGTCTGGGCGCGCAACAGGTGGCGGCTGGACTGAACGAGGTGTTTGGCATCGAACCCAGCCCGACCGTGACGGTTCTGTTGATCATCGGGATCACGCTGATCGCCTTGGGGTCGGTTCTGATGGGCATGGATGCAGGTGTCAAACGGCTGAGCGAGATCAATATGATCATGGCCGTTGGCTTGTTCATCTTTGTGATCGTCGTGACCGGCGTCGGCACCGCCATCGCCCGGTACTTCAACGTCATGGTGGATTACGTGACGCATTTACCCGCGTTGTCAAACCCCTTCGGGCGCGAGGACACGAGTTACTTCCATGGTTGGACAACCTTCTACTGGGCCTGGTGGATCGCGTGGTCACCCTTTGTGGGCATGTTCATCGCCCGCATCTCGAAGGGCCGCACGGTGCGTGAGTTTATCCTGTGCGCGCTACTGGCTCCGACAGCGGTCTGCGCGCTGTGGATGTCAACTTTTGGCGGCGCCGCCATCGACATGTTGAACGCGGGTGGAGCCGAAGGAGTGCGTGCCACAGTGATCGACAGCTATGCGCCCGAAGGTGCCTTGTTCGGCTTCCTGAAAGAGCTGCCGCTTTACGGGATCGTCGCGCCCATCGCGTTGGTCCTGATCGTGGTGTTCTTTGTCACCTCGTCGGATTCGGGCTCGCTGGTGATCGACACGATCACCGCAGGCGGCAAGATGGACGCGCCGGTGATCCAGCGGGTCTTCTGGTGCACGCTCGAAGGTCTGGTCGCCATCGCGCTGTTGCTGGGTGGCGGACTGTCCGCCCTGCAGGGTGCTGCGGTGTCTACGGGCATACCGTTTACACTGGTGGTTCTGATCATGTGCTATTGCCTGTGGCTGGCACTGAAATCAGAAAAGGCGAAGATGTAAAACACCTTAAGCCATGAGAAAATGAAACGCCCGCCTATTTGGCGGGCGTTTTTTATGTGTGAGGTTAACCACAGAGAAAATCCAAAACCCGTCTATTCTACCCGCGTTGTTGTTTCATAGTTTAGCAAAGGTTTTCTCATGCAGCTTCATTCCGCCTCAGGCATTTCATTCAATCCCGATGTGTTCGATGAATCATTTGTCGATATGCTCGACAATCTTCCCGAAGATGCGGTCGAGGATATTGATATAGACGAAACTCCTGAAATGCCGCTGATGACCGCCGCGCCAACCGCCGAGCCAAGTGACGCGGATATTGCCGCGATCATGGAAAGCGCGTGGCATGAGCTTTATAACTCTGACGAGGGGGCCGATATCCGGTCGCTTCCCGAAGAACAGCAGGCACAGATTAAGGCGCGTTTCCTGTCGCCGGACCCGATCTCCGAAGCTGATGCCGCAACTGTCCCGATCGATGATGCGCCTTTCTCGATTGAAGAAACAGCGGACAGCCTAATCCTGATGCAAGGCAATACGCCACTGCTGGGCGCGCCTCTTGGGTCCAGCAAAAGCCAGAAGAAAAAGGCTGCATTGAATACATTTATCGGCGCGGCAGCAAAGGCCTTTGCCGATATCATCACCATGGCGATGGCCGCCTTGGGGGTCTATCAAGCGCTAGGCAGCAAAACCGTGACAAAGGCAGGTGCCGGTATCGCTGTCAAATGTAGCAAACCGATTGCCCGCCATGCAGGTGCCATCGCAAAGGCTGGCAAAGCAGGCAGTGATGTCGCCAAGATGAAGACCATGCTGGGCGTGGCCAAAGCATCGGTCGGCTTCACCAAGCTGGCAGGTATCGTTCTGACCGATATGAGCGGTCTGGAAAAGGCGGCCGCGATTGCCACCTGTGTGGGCGGCATGACACTGGCTTTGGCTTCGGCCAGCGGATCGTTCTGGCTGTCGATGGTCGCGATGGTGGCTGCGGTGGCGATGTTCGTAATCGACACCGCGCTGGCGGTTGATACCTACAAAAAGTGGCAGGCGATCTAAGCCGGAAACCAAGAACGCCCGCCAAAGTGGCGGGCGTTTGAATTCTGCAAGCGGTGAGATCCAACCTTAGCGGCGGATGCCCAGCTTTTTGATCAGGTCCTGATAACGTGCTTCTTCTTTGCCCTTCAGGTAGTCCAGGAGCTTACGGCGCTGGGCAACCATTTTCAGCAGACCGCGACGACCGTGGTTGTCTTTTTTGTGTGTCTTGAAGTGCTCGGTCAGAGTGTTGATGCGCGAGGTCAGGATGGCAACCTGGACTTCTGGCGAACCGGTGTCGCCGTCCTTGGTTGCGAATTCTTTCATGACGCGTGTTTTTTCAGCGGCAGTGATCGACATCGGGGTCTCCTTCAAAGGTTAGAGTTAATGGCGCAGGCCGGGATGTCGTCCAGCGCAGGCCCATGGAGAAAACCGCACCGATTCCGATGCGGATGGGCGCGTATAGGCGCTTTTGAAAGGAATGGCAAAGGGTTTCTGGGGCCCTAGCCTATCGATCCATATTGGGCCAGTTCGGCCTCGGTGATCAGCTGAATGTCATCACGGCTGATGCCGTCAGCGCCAAAGACCTGGGCAACCTCCTCTCCATCGACAACGATGCGGGTCAGATTGGGAGTGCCCTCATCCTGTTCGATCTGAATGTCGGGATTGGTCTCGTCTTCCCAGGTGATAAACAGTTTATCCTCACCCGGCTCAAAGCCCATGATGGTGACATCCTCGGCCTCCGAACTCAGGACAATGTCATCGGCCCCGTCGCCCCCATTGGCCACATCTGATGTATGGGCTACGATGGTATCGTCCCCGTCGCCCCCATTTAGAAAGTCGGTCTGGTCGAACCCTTCGTCGTCACCGCCAAGCAGCAGATCATCGCCATCGCCCCCGAACAGCGTGTCGGCGCCCGCGCCCCCTGTCAGCCTGTCATTGCCATATCCGCCATGCAGCGCGTCATCGCCTTTGTCGCCCGCCAGAGAGTCTTCACCCTGACCACCGTAGAGCGTATCATCGCCTGCACCCCCGTCCAGTTCATCGTTCCCGAAATGACCCGCAAGTAAGTCGCTGCCCTGATTGCCGAACAGCAGGTCGTCACCGTCTTCGCCGTGCAGCGTATCCTCTCCATGGCCGCCGGACATCACGTCCTGCCCATCACCGCCATGCAGAACGTCATTGCCGCATCCGCCGTTGATCAGGTCATCGCCGGCATAGCCATTGATCTGGTCGTTCCCCTCCTGCCCGGTGATCTCATCCACGCCATCCGTTCCTGCGATCACGAGATCGCCCAGATGTTCGGAAATCACCGTACCTGTTGAAATGTCGGGGATGTATTCTGTCGCGGGTGGATCGACATTTTCGCCGACCTCCAGAAACTCACCTTCGGGGATGTCGTCGGCAATATTGTCCTGTGGTTCGTCTTCGTCCCGCTCGTCTTCTTCTGAGGTCAGAACATCGCCAATCGCATATGCTGCGCCACCAACGGCTGCCAATCCAATTAGTCCGGCCAGAAACATGGGAACCCTCCGAAAGCAAACTGCTCCGAGGATGGACTATCCCATCCGGCCTGTCGGCTGGTCAAAGCCAAGCTGGAGGTGTGGTTAACCCTTTGTCACCAGGCTTCGGGCTGTTGAGTGTATGCGATATACAGCGGATGCTTCGGGTGGCCGTTTTTCGTCAGGCCCAGATGAAATAGAGGGTGCCCGGTGTTCCGCAACAGGGTTTCCACTGTTGGTCCGCGCTCCAGATGCGCGCCATGGGTGCCCCAGGCGGCGATGACCTGATCGGCCCACTGAACGCCTTCCAGAATGGTCGCGTCGTTCTCGGGGCCTACCGGATCGACAGCGGCGCGCATCTTGTGCGGGTCTGTGTCGCGCCAAGCAAAGATGTTTGTCACTTGAAACGCCCCAAAGCCTAAAGCGCGCGCGCGGCGTTCACAGCGTTCAACCGTGGGATCATTCTGCACCTCGGTCGCGGTCGAGGGGTTTAGCATGACAAACAATGCCTTGCGACCCGCCGGGTCCCAGATACGGGTCAGGCTATAGCGATACTTCTCGCAATCGGAATAGATGGCGGTCGAGGGCGCGTCGCCCTTGGTATGCGTTCGGGTGATCATGCCCATCGCCTAGCACGGCTCTCAGGCGACGAACACCCGACTTGGGTGCAATTCCCCGGATTTGTAGATGCCCACGGCGACGGCCTTGCCGTCGAGCGAGGCCCAGGCCTCATCGCCGTATTTTGCGTCTGAGGCCAGAACCATACCCGGATTACCGTTGCGCAGGCGGGTGGCGCCTTCGGGGGTGCATTTCAGTTCGGGCAGGTCCGACAGGCCGGTTTCCAGCGGGTGCAGGTAGTCGTCCAGCGCGGTGGTCTTGGCCATCTCGTCGATCTGGTTGATGGTCAGCCCATCCTGTGCCTCAAACGGGCCGGACCAGATGCGGCGGAGTTCTTTGACGTGGCCGTGGCAGCCCAGAGCTTCGCCCAGATCGCGGGCGATGGAGCGGACGTAGCCCCCTTTGCCGCAAGTCATCTCAAGCACCACATGGTCATCGTCGGGGCGATCGACCAGTATGAGTTCTTCGACCCAAAGGGGGCGAGCGCTAAGTTCGACATCCTCGCCATCGCGGGCCAGCTTATAGGCGCGCTGGCCATCGATCTTCACGGCCGAAAACTTGGGCGGAACCTGCATGATATCGCCCAGAAACGGGCTTAGCGCCTGTTTGATCTCGTCATCCGAGGGGCGCATATCGCTTTGTGCAATCACTTCGCCCTCGGCATCGTCTGTATTTGTCGCCTGACCCAGACGCACGGTGAAAGTGTAGGCTTTCAAAGCATCGGTGATGTAAGGAACGGTCTTGGTCGCCTCACCCAGAGCCACGGCCAGAACCCCAGTCGCCTCAGGGTCTAGCGTCCCTGCATGCCCCGCCTTCTTGGCGTCCATCGCCCAGCGCACCTTGTTGACCACTGCGGTCGAGGTCATGCCCGCGGGCTTATCCACCACCAGCCAGCCAGAGATATCGCGACCTTTGCGTTTGCGTCCCATTTTGCACCTAGAATCTTGCCGAGGCGCGCGAGTTAGCGGATCGCCCAGACGCTGTCAATTTACAGGCATATCCTCGACCACGCCTACGATCGGGCCCAACGAGAACCCGACATCCGACCGGTTGCTGGCGCGTTCATACATGCGAGAGATATTGCCGTCGAAGAACAGCGCATTTGGTGTTTCCAGAACATCCCGGAACAGGCTGCCGAATTCGTGAAAAGTGACGTAGTCATCAGAGATCGCGAACACTGCGCGCGTCCCATCTGCGCTGGTGCCGACCCCGTTGCGCACATAGACCGAGGTGGAATCGGGCAGAAAGCGCGGGTGCAGTTCGCCATCGATCACCAGCATCGGACCGGATTGAGTCGCAAAACGACACTGCGGGGCCTGTTCGACAAACTCCAACGTCTCAAACACATCGGCACGCCCGTCGCGGATGCAGAACACGCCATTGGGTAACAAACCGAAATTGCCGGGGCCCGGATTGGCAATCACGCGCATCTGTTCCTGACCATACTCGACATAGTGGCCCACGGGCGACCGGTCGTCGTGATACATGCCTGCGTTCATCGCAAAGACGAGGCGTTTGCCACCGGGTTCGAGCGCTTCGTTGACCGAGGAAAAGTGCCCAAGCAGATCGCCGTTTTCATCGTTTAGAAACAGTCGCAGGTCTTCGCTGGCGGCATCTACCTCGCAGATCGTATAGCGCTTGTCCTGATGCGTGACCTTCTCACAGGTCACCGCACCCGCTTGCACGGCCCAGAGAACCGCGCCCAAAATGGTCAGTGACCGGATCACTCGTCCAGATCGCGGCGCACCGCGTCCTGTTCGAACATGCGACGGGTGTCGTCCAGACGGTCAAACGTATCATCCAGACGGAATCGCAGATCGGGTGAAAATTTCAGGTTCAGTTTCTTACCGATCACGCGCCGCAGCTCACCTTTGTTACGGGCGAGCAGTTCGATCACGTCCTCCTGCCCCTTGCCACCCAGTGGAAGCACATAGGCGGTGGCGATCTTCAGATCGGGCGAAGTGCGCACCTCACCCACGGTAATCGACATGCGGTTCAGGTCGGGGTCGTGGACATCTCCGCGCGCCAGAACCTCGGACAGGGTGCGGCGGATCAGTTCGCCGACTCGCAGCTGTCGTTGGGACGGGCCGGGGCCATCGTGGAATTTGTTCTTTGCCATAAACCCCGATCTAAGCGCAAAGCAGGGCTTTGCCAAGCGGGCGCGAACCGGGTAGGAGGCTTTGAGCAGTTTGCAGCAAGGGAACACCGCCATGACCCATATTCCGGGGATCGTTATCACAGGGGCTTCGGGCCGTATGGGGCAGATGCTGATCAAGACCGTCAGCGACAGCGATCAGGCGCGTCTGGTCGGCGTGGTCGAGCGCGCGGGCCATGATTGGATCGGTCAGGATGTAGGTGAGGCCATGGGCGGCCCCGCGCTGGGTGTCACAGTCACCGATGACCCGTTGGAAGCCTTTGCGCAGGCGCAGGCCGTAATCGATTTCACAGCACCCGAGGCGACGTTGGAATTCGCAGCATTGGCGGCACAGGCGCGCTGTGTCCACGTGATCGGTACCACCGGCATGAGCGACGACCAAATTTCGGCGTTGGAACCTGCCTCGCGCCACGCAGTCATCGTGCGGGCGGGCAACATGAGCCTCGGCGTCAACCTGCTGGTGCAACTGACTAAAAAGGTTGCGGCGGCGCTGGATGAGGATTTCGATATCGAGATCATTGAAGGCCACCATCACCACAAGGTCGACGCCCCTTCGGGCACCGCGCTGATGCTGGGCGAGGCCGCCGCTGAGGGGCGTGGAGTCAAGCTGGCCGATGTCTCGGATCGGGGCCGCGACGGAATCACCGGGGCGCGCAAACGTGGCGATATCGGGTTTCACGCTATTCGTGGTGGTGACATTGTAGGAGAACATGACGTTTTGTTCGCAGCACCGGGCGAACGTATTGTTCTGCGCCATCTGGCAACCGACCGCGCAATCTTTGCCCGAGGCGCACTGAAAGCCGCGCTGTGGGGGCAGGGCAAGGCACCGGGTCAGTATGACATGGTGGATGTTCTGGGACTGTAGCCCTGCGCAGCACCAGCGAGGACAAGTGTTTGTTGCCCTCGGTGGTCGATTATGATTGCGTCAATCGGTCTTAAGGTGACGGTCGACCATGCGCTGCACCATCGGCGCGAAATGAGTGAAATCCGGTGTTTCCATATCGGCCCGTTTGCCTGCCTCATCCAGATAGCGCACCTGAATGATCTCTTTCAGGTTTGGATTGGCCTCGAACTCTGCCACTTCCTCGGCGCTCATCGGGCCGCCTTGCAGTTCCAGCGTATGGATGGACGCGGCTGACAGCCGGTTGAAATATTCCGGCTTGGTGGCGCAGAGATACCGCTTGGCCGCGACGTGGTAGCGACAGCAGTCGGTGATGACCGAGGGGAAGAACTGCTCCAATACTTCGGCCCCGGCATCTTCGTGGTGTCGGTCTTCGGTATCATCAGGGTGATACGTGCCAAACTCGGAGGTGAAATGGCCGATATCGTGCAGCAACGCGCCCACGATGATCTCTTCGGCCATGCCGTTCTGTTCTGCGATTGTGGCGCCCTGCAGCATATGTTCGGCCATGGTGACAGGTTCGCCCAGATACTCTTCACCGCCGCGTCGGTCGAAGATGTCGCCGATGAAAGCCACGATATTGTCGCGGCTCAGCGTCGTGAAATCAGGTTTCATTCCGCCGCCTCCGGCTGGGCCATTTCCATCGCGGCCAAGGTCGACAGCAAGCCATCTTTGTCTGCGTAACACCCCTGCAGCCAACGTGATCCCGCACCGGAATAGCCCAGACGCGCATGCAGCACGCGGGTGTTGTCGACGATAAAGCTTTCGCCCGGTTCCAGTTTGAACGACACGCCCATCGCCGGGTCATCGATGATTTCGGCCAATTGGCGATAGGCGGCGTAGTAGGCTTCCATCTTGTCAAAGGGCACGTCAACAAACGGGGCCGAGGAGCGGTTGTTGAAGCGGATGCCAATCAACTCTCCATCCGGGGACAGTTCGATCATCGGGCGGCGTGACCGCAGGCAGACCCCGTCTGAGCCTTTGTATTCGAACCGGGCTGGGTAACCTGCCAGCAAGGCAAAGCCTTCGGAGTTCTGATCACGGAGCTTTTCGGCCGCGCGGAATCCGTCAACCACGATGGAATCGCCGCCTTCGGCGGAGTTTTCAAGACAATAGAGGATTTGCAGTGTGGGCACCGGGTCGCGGTAAGGGTTGTCGGTATGGGCCTGTAATCCAAGCCCGGTATAGGCCAGGTTGGTCGGGTTCACTTCGGTTCGAACCTCAAAATAGGGGCCATAGTTGGTTTCGCGCACATAGCCGAACAGGTCGGCCACTTTCAGCAGCGATTCCGCCTCGGTCGGGCCTCCGGTTAGCTTGGCAAAGCCATATTCAGCCACCGCTGCCAGCCAGTCGCGCTTGGCCGCGGGGGTGGCATGAACCTCAGACCAGTCACCTCTGGGCGCATCGATGCCACGTTCCCAGGTAGTGATGCCGGGCGCGACGCGGCCCGGCACCGCATCATGATCGCGGTCATAACAATGTTCAGCCAGCCAGTCGGCAGGGAAGGTGACCGTCTTATCCTCGGGCTGGAACGTGACCTGCAGATCGCCCGCGACAACCTGAGCTTCGCTGACCGACACATCGGCGGGAATGTCTCCGATGGTGATCAGGCGCTGGCCATTGCCGGGCGCGCGGGTGTCCGGGTCTAGCGCATTGTCGCGCAGCCATATGGCGTGAAAGCGGGCCTCGGTTCGACTATCGAACACGACAGTAACGACAGAGGCGGTGTGAGTGGCGGTGCGCAGCATTGGGTGTTCTCCTGTTCAGCGCGAGCTTTGGTTGAGCAGATACGCCGTTCATGGCATTACCACAATTAATCCTTCTTGCGGCTGAGGCTTGGAAAATCTTATGGCTAAGAAAAAGATCGGATTACCGCCCCTGGACTGGTTACGCGTGTTCGAGGCTGCGGGCCGGTTGGGCGGGTTTTCGGCGGCGGCGAAAGAGTTTGGGCTGACTCAGGCGGCGGTCAGCCAGCGCATTGCCAACCTCGAATCCTGGCTGGGCCGGTCCTTGTTTGTGCGTGAAGCACGGGGCGTGTCACTGACGGTCGAAGGTGAAAGCTATCTGCCGCTGGTGCAGGACAGTTTGCAGGCGATGGAACGCAATACCGAGGATTTGTTCGGAAAATCTCCGCGTGAGCTGCGCGTGGCTGGGTTATCGTCGAGCATTCATGCGCTGGTTCTGCCCTGCCTGGATCGGTTTCAAGAGATGTGGCCCAAGGTGCGGGTGATGACGGATTCGGTTGCACGCCGGTCGTCATTGGATGAGGAACGCACCTGGCTGCAAATCCGCTATGGGCGCGGGGATTGGCCGGGTCGCGATGCAGCACTGATCGCACGAGAGGTTCTGGTGCCAATGGCTGCGCCGGGTATCGACTGGGGTGCCCCGGTGATTGATCTGCGCGGTGAACGCCCGGGCTGGCGGGACTGGGTGCAGAAAATCGCTGCAGTTGATTTGCCGCCAGCAAAGGTAAGCTTCGATTCGATGGAGCATGCGATTTCCGCAGCCCGGCAGGGGCAGGGTGTGACACTGGGCTCGGTGCCTCTGGCGCAGGCGGATTTGCAATCGGGGCGATTGCAAAGGCTAGACTTGCCAGAATTGCAGACCAAGGATGGCTATTGGCTGACATGGCCCGAAGACCGGGCGACATCCAAGAAGCAGCGCGCGTTGATTCAGGACTTTCTACAGGCGCTGCGCGGCTGATCGCCTAGAAATCGATGGCGATGCCCTTTTTCTCCCAATCGCCATAGCGGGCAGGGTCTGGCCCGTCACGACCGCCCAGTTCTTTGGGCAATGCCTTTGCTTTGGCTTCGGCCTTACGGCGGCGTTCTTCCGCTTCGGCCAGCGCGCGCTGGGCAGCAGGGGGCAGGTCTTTGCGGTCGTCACTCATGACATCGGGTTCCTTTCCGTGCACAGCCTTGATATACGCCCGCGTCCGCCAATGGCAATGCGGGCGCGGGTCATATGAAAGCGGGATCATGTCAAACAGCGCAACAGCAGCACGGCGTAGCGCAATCTACCTGTTGGATCAGGTGCTGGGAGAGGGCCGGCTGCTGTCCGAATGCCTGGCCGCAGGCGCGCTGGACCGGCTGGGCCCCGAAGATCGCGCGCGTGCGCAGCGCCTGGCCGTTGAAACGCTGCGCGGGTTGGAGCGCGCCGACCGACTTCTCGACAATCATTTGAACCGGACACCCGCCCTGACTGTGCATAATGCGCTGCGTCTTGGTGCGGTTGAGTTGTGCAATGGCGAAGCTGCGCATGGGGTGGTGAATTCGATGGTCGAGATTGTCAGCCGGTCACGCAAGCATGGTCGCCTGAAGGGTCTGGTCAATGCGGTTCTGCGCAAGGTGGCGGCTGAAGGGCCCGAGGCCTGGCCCAAGATGCGTGTCCCGCGCCTGCCCGAGTGGTTGCGCGATCCCCTGATTGCCGCGTGGGGTGTGGATGCTGTTATCGGCACGGAACAGGCCCATTTTGCCGGGGCCCCGCTGGATTTGACCTTGAAACCGGGGGCTTCTGTCCCGTCGGGCGAAACGCTGCCAACCGGGTCGGTGCGTATCAAAGATGCAGGTCAGGTTTCGACCTTGCCGGGATATCAGGCCGGGGCGTGGTGGGTGCAGGATGCGGCGGCTGCCTTGCCGGTACGCGTTCTGGCCCCGAAGCCGGGTGAAAAGGTGCTGGACCTTTGCGCCGCGCCGGGCGGGAAGACGATGCAACTGGCCGCTGCCGGGGCAGATGTCACGGCGCTGGATATCTCAGAGGCGCGGATGGAGCGGGTACGAGAGAACCTCGCACGGACCGGCTTGAAGGCAACGGTTGTTGTCGGCGACGCACTGGAGCATGCGGGACCGTATGATGCGATCCTTCTGGATGCGCCCTGTTCGGCCACGGGCACGATCCGCAGGCACCCCGATCTGCCTTTTGCCAAGGATGGGTCCGAATTTGGTGGTTTGATCGATCTTCAAGCGCAGATGCTGGCTCATGCCTGGGGTCTGCTAAAACCCGGCGGGCGGTTGGTCTATTGCACCTGTTCTTTGTTGCCGGACGAAGGCGAGGTGCAGATCGAAGAGGCGCTGGCAAGCCATCCGGATATGGTAGTGGATCGCGTAGCGCTGAACCTGCCGGGCGTGGACAATAAGTGGATCACCGAAGAAGGCGGCTTGCGCCTGCGGCCGGATTATTGGGCGGATCACGGCGGCATGGATGGGTTCTACATCGCCTGCCTGAGTAAATCCGCTTGAGGTCACGCTTTTCGATGACTTGACGATCAGCCCGGTCTATCGTTGGGTCGCAAGCGCCAGCAGAGCGCAAGGGGCAGAGTAAAACGCGTCATGTCAGAAACGGACACCATGACCAGCCGGTGGATGCGGTTTCAGAACCGGTTTTATGCGCGTCTAAGTCAAAGACAGCGGGCGGTGACCGGGTTTGTTTCGCAGCCTGAACCGCGCACCGTTGGGTCTTATGCGCGGGGGCGTCAGCTGGTCGCCGGTAACCTGCTGTTCTCCGGCTATCTTGTCGAGGCGCAAGATACCGGTTTGTGGGAGGTCGCGGCCCCAAGCGTTGGATTTGACGATGAACGCCACGGCTTTGCCTGGCTTGATGATCTGGCTGCTGTTGGAGACAGTCGTGCGCGGGACAAGGCGCAGCGCTGGGTCTGGGGCTGGATCGCGGCCCATGGGCGCGGTCGCGGGCCGGGATGGGTGCCCGATCTGACGGGCCGACGGGTCATGCGCTGGATCAATCACGCGCTGTTCTTGCTGCGCGGCGTTGATGATGCCCAAAGCAAGCTTTTCTTTCGGTCTCTGGCCCAGCAAACTTGGTTCCTGTCTAAGCGTTGGCATGCAGCGACGCCGGGCCTGCCGCGGTTCGAAGCATTGGCCGGACTGGTGCAATCGGGATTAGCCCTTGAGGGGCTGGAGGCGATGGCCGACCCCGCAGTCCGTGCTCTGGCGCGGGAATGCGAACGACAGGTGGATGCACAAGGCGGAATCCCGACCCGCAACCCCGAGGAGTTGCTGGAGGTTTTCACCCTGCTGAGCTGGACCGCCGCCGCCCTGAATGATGTGGGTCGAGGTACACCCGTGGCGCAGGCCAACGCGATCAAGCGGATTGCACCCACTCTGCGCAGCTTGCGCCACGCGGATGGGGCTTTGGCCCGGTTCCATGGCGGAGGTCGCGGGGTCGAGGGACGACTGGAGCAGGCGCTGGCCCAAAGCGGGGTCAAACACAAAGCGGCGACCGAGCTGCCGATGGGCTATTCTTGCCTCTCTGCCGGTCGGACCACGGTTGTTGTCGATGCCAGCCCGCCGCCATCCGGTGCGGCCTCGTTCAACGCGCATGCCTCGACTTTGGCGTTCGAGCTAACGTCGGGTCGTCGTCCTCTGATCGTCAATTGCGGGTCCGGGGCCAGTTTCGGGCTGGATTGGCGGCGGGCAGGCCGGGCAACGCCGTCTCATTCCACTTTGTGCCTGGACGGCTATTCCAGCGCCCGACTGGCCCAGCCGGTTCAAGGTAGTGAGCAGCAGGCGCTTGTCGACGCGCCGCGCGGTGTTCCATTTGATTTTGAGGACGCGATCGAAGGCATTCGCTTTATGTCCGGGCATGACGGGTACGCCAAAGTGTTTGGCCTGACCCATGCGCGCACCTTCGAGTTGCGTTTTGACGGACGCAAATTGACGGTCGAAGATATTCTTCTGACCGCAACCGACAAAGCCAAGCGGCAGTTTGACAAGGCGATGGATGCCTCGGGCCTGTCGGGCATCCCCTTTGACATTCGTTTTCACCTGCATCCGGATGTGGATACAGCCGTTGATCTGGGCGGGGCGGCGGTGTCGATGGCGCTCAAAAGCGGCGAGATCTGGGTTTTCCGCCATGATGGCATAGGAAAATTGGACGTCCAGCCAAGCGTTTATCTTGAAAAAGGGCGCCTAAAGCCCCGCGCGACAAAACAGATCGTTCTATCTGGCCGCGCAATGGAGTATGCGACGCGCATCCAGTGGACGTTAAGCAAGGCGCAGGATACTGCCTATGCCGTGCGTGACCTGCACCGGGACGAGCCAGAATTCGACTGACGCCAAAAGGACCTTTGGACCCATGACCGATCTTCACCCCGTGCGCCGCGCGTTGCTTTCCGTTTCCGACAAGACCGGATTGATCGAGCTGGGAAAGGCTCTGGCCGAACGCGGGGTTGAGCTGTTGTCGACCGGCGGCACTGCCAAAGCGCTGCGTGACGCGGGGCTTGAAGTTCGGGACGTGAGTGAGATCACCGGCTTTCCCGAGATGATGGATGGTCGGGTGAAAACGCTGCACCCGATGGTGCATGGAGGCCTGCTGGCCCTGCGTGACAACGACACCCATGTCGCAGCGATGGACGAGCATGGCATTGGCGCAATCGACCTGCTGGTCGTGAACCTCTACCCGTTCGAGGCGACCGTTGCCAAAGGTGCGGGCTATGATGAATGTATCGAGAACATCGACATTGGCGGGCCTGCGATGATCCGCGCGGCCTCTAAAAACCATGCCTTTGTGAATGTTGTTGTCGATGTCGAAGATTACTCTTCCCTGCTGGATCAGTTGGAAGAGAACTACGGCAAGACCTCATACGGGTTCCGCCAGTGGCTGGCCCAAAAGGCCTATGCCCGCACAGCGGCCTATGACACAGCTGTTTCGAACTGGATGGCGGAGGCGCTGCAGCTGGAGGCCCCCAAGCGCCGTGCCTTTGCTGGCGAACTGAAACAGACCCTGCGCTATGGCGAAAACAGCCATCAGCAGGCAGCGTTCTATACCGACGGCACGAACCGTCCCGGTGTGGCGACAGCTGTTCAGCATCAGGGCAAGGAGCTGAGCTATAACAACATCAACGACACTGACGCGGCCTTTGAGTTGGTGGCAGAGTTTGATCCGGCACAGGGCGCGGCCTGCGCCATTATCAAACACGCCAACCCCTGTGGTGTTGCGACAGGTGAAACCTTGCTTGACGCTTATAAATCGGCCTTCGATTGTGATCGGACCTCAGCCTTTGGGGGCATTGTGGCCCTAAATCAACCGCTCGATACTGAAACCGCGCGGGAAATCACCGGGATTTTCACCGAGGTCGTCATTGCCCCCGGCGCGTCGGATGAGGCCAAGGCGATCTTTGCGGCCAAGAAGAACCTGCGCCTGCTGACAACCGAGGCTCTGCCGGACGTGACCGCCGGTGGCAAAACCGTGCGTCAGGTGGCCGGTGGCCTGCTGGTCCAAGACAAGGACAACGGCTTTGTTGGCATGGATGACCTGAAACTGGTCACCAAGAAAGCGCCAACCGACGAACAGATGCGAGACCTTCTGTTCGCGTGGAAGGTGGCCAAGCATGTCAAATCCAACGCCATCGTCTATGTCAAAGACGGAGCAACTGTAGGTGTGGGTGCAGGGCAAATGAGCCGTGTCGACTCCGCACTCATCGCAGCCAAGAAAGCTGAGCGCATGGCCGATGTTCTGGGCTTGCCCCAGCCATTGACAATCGGCTCCGCCGTCGCGTCGGATGCGTTCTTCCCCTTCCCCGATGGTTTGATGGAGGCCGCCGAGGCGGGAGCGACCTGCGTAATCCAGCCCGGTGGTTCAATGCGCGATGATGAGGTGATCGCAGCGGCGGATGAGGCCGGGCTGGCGATGGTCTTCACCGGCATGCGGCACTTCCGGCACTGATGTCCTATCGGCTGCTCTACTGGGCTGCGCTGGTGGCCATTCTGATCGACCAGATCAGCAAATATCTGGTCGTTCGGGTCATGCGCGTGGCGGATCAGCCCGGCGGTATCGACATTTTGCCGCCTTTGGTCGTGTTCAAATACGGTGAAAACCGCGGTATCAACTTTGGCCTGTTTCAGGGCAATTCGGATGCCGCGCGCTGGGTTTTGGTCGCGATCTCCGTTGCGATTTGTGTCGCTGTTTTTATCTGGCTACGCCGTTCAACACCGTCCAAACTGATGCTGATTTGCGGCGGTTTATTGATCGGTGGCGCGCTGGGTAACGTGGTTGACCGGGTGCTTTACGGTTTTGTTCTGGATTTCCTGAACATGTCTTGCTGCGGTATCAGCAACCCGTATGTGTTTAATTTGGCGGATGTTTTTGTTTTCGCAGGGGCCATCGGGCTCGTTCTGTTTGACGGGAAAAAGCCCTCGTGACGCGCCGAAGGATATGCGATAAAACGTCCGAAACTGGTTGGAGACTCTGATGCGGTTGTCGCGCGCACCCTATGTTTTGTTCTTTGCCGCTGCAGTTGCGGCGTGCTCGAACCCCGGTTTGCGCGAACTGACGCCTCCCGGGGATGGCCCGGATGAGTTCTCGGTGCTGCCGGTCAAACCTCTGACAGAACCCAAGGATTATGCATTTCTGCCCGCCCCAACCCCGGGTGGTAGCAATCTGACAGATCCGAATCCCAAGGCAGATGCGGTTCTTGCACTGGGCGGTAACCCGGCAGCGACGAATCCGAACGGGGCGATCCCGGCCTCGGATTCAGCGCTGGTGACCGCGTCCAGCCGCTATGGTGTGCCGGCGAATACGCGCCAGATCGTTCAGGCCGAAGACGATGAGTTCCGCCAGCGTCGTGGCCGGTGGACCGGCCTGCGCCTGTTCCCGGTGGATCGCTATCAGCAGGTCTATGAACGTCAGGCGTTGGACCCCTTTGCGCAGACGGAAGCTGCCCGTCGTGCCGGGCTCGAAACGCCCTCGTCACCGCCAGATGAATAAATTTTAACTTTTTGTCATCTGACTTGAACCTGCCGCGCACCACCGTAGTTTATGCTCATAACGAAACGGAGGATGCCCCATGGTTCGGGCCTTGGCACTTTCTGCCGCCCTGATTGCCGCGACCCCGGTTTTTGCCGAGGATGGTCAAGAAGCGGTCACGACATTTACGCTTGATAACGGAATGGAAGTGGTCGTGGTCGAAGACCACCGTGCGCCTGTCGTGCAGCATATGGTCTGGTATCGGGCGGGGTCGGCGGATGAGCCTGCGGGTGTATCAGGTATCGCGCATTTCTTGGAACATCTGATGTTCAAAGGGACGGACACCCTGAAACAGGGGGAGTTTTCGGCTACGGTCGCAGCCAATGGCGGTGATGATAACGCCTTCACCTCATACGACTACACTGCCTTTTTCCAGCGCGTCGCTGCGGATCGGCTGGAGCTGATGATGCAGATGGAATCCGACCGGATGCGCAATCTGCGCCTGACCGAAAACGACATCACCGCCGAACGCGGCGTGATTTTGGAAGAGCGGAACCAGAGAACCGAAAACAACCCTCGTGCGTTGTTTGGCGAACAGCTGAGCGCGGCACAGTATCTCAACCATGGCTACGGCGTGCCGATCATCGGCTGGATGCATGAGATGGAGGCGTTGGACATGGACGACGCCCTGTCCTTCTACGCGGACCACTACGCACCCAACAACGCCATCCTGGTTGTCACCGGTGATGTGGATCCTGAAGAAGTGCGCGCGTTGGCCGATCAGTATTATGGCGTCATCCCGTCAAATCCCGAGATTGCCGAGCGCGCGCGCCCACAGGAACCACCGCAGACAGCGGAGCGTCGCCTGACCTACAAGGACCCGCGCGTGGCACAACCCTATGTGCATCGCACCTATCTGGCGCCCGAACGCGACCCGGGCAAACAGGAGAAGGCCGCCGCCCTGTTCCTGCTAGCCGAGTTGTTGGGGGGCAGCACCACATCTTATTTGAACGAAGAACTGCAATTCGATCAGCAGATCGCCGTCTATACCGGTGCGTTCTATCGCGGCGTATCGCTGGATGACACGACTTTTGATCTGCTGGTCGTCCCAGCGCAAGGTGTAACGTTGCAAGAGGCCGAAGATGCCATGGATCAGGCCGTAGCAGACTTCATCGCTGAAGGCGTGAACCAAGAGGATATGGACCGGATCAAGATGCAGCTCCGCGCGTCTCAGATCTATGCCCGGGACAATGTGGACGGGATCGGCAACCGCTATGGCCGTGCCTTGGCCAGCGGCCTGACAGTCGAAGACGTACAGGCCTGGCCCGATATCCTGCAGGAGGTCACGGGGGAACAGATCATCGCCACCGCACGCGAGGTCTTGCAGCGCGAGGCCTCGGTGACCGGCTGGCTGATGCGCGACGATGAGGTGACGCAATGAAACGGCTTTTCACAACTCTGATCGCGCTTCTGGTTGCGCTGCCTGCATGGGCCGAAATTGAAATCAAAGAGGTGACTTCGCCCGGCGGTATCACCGCCTGGCTGGTCGAAGACCACGCGATCCCGTTCACCGCGCTGGAACTGAGATTCCGTGGCGGGACATCGCTGGACAATCCGGACAAACGCGGCGCGGTCTACCTGATGAGCGGTTTGATCGAAGAAGGCGCGGGCGACATGGATGCTCGCAGCTATGCTCGTGAACTCGAAGCGCTGGCTGCGTCATTCAGTTACAACGCGAGCGATGACACTGTCTCGATCTCGGCCCGCTTTCTGACCGAGAATCGCGATGAGGTGACGGACCTTCTGCGTACCACGATCCACGAACCCAGGTTTGATGAGGACGCGGTCGAGCGGGTCAAGGCGCAGATCCTGTCCGGGCTCAAATCAGATGCCAACGACCCCAATGATATCGCGGGTCTTAGTTTCTCGTCGATGGCCTATGGCGATCATCCCTATGGGTCTGAAGGCAAAGGTACCATTGATAGCGTATCGGCCCTGACTCGCGATGACGTGGTCGAGGCGTATGACAATGTCTTCGCCAAAGACCGGCTTTATGTCGGTGCGGTGGGCGACATCACGGCCGAAGAACTGGGCGTGCTTCTGGACAAATTGCTGGCTGATCTGCCTGACAGCACAAAGCCAATTCCGGGCAAGGCAGAAGTGTCGATCGAAGGCGGGGTCACCGTTGTCGACTTTGACACGCCGCAATCGGTTGCCTTGTTTGCCCAGAAAGGTATCGACCGGGACGATCCGGATTTCTTCGCGGCCTATATCCTGAACCACATCCTTGGCGGCGGCGGGTTTGAAAGCCGCCTGATGCAGGAGGTGCGCGAAAAGCGCGGCCTGACTTACGGTGTCGGCACCTATCTTGTGCCCAAGGATTTGGCCTCGGTCTATATTGGATCAGTCTCATCCTCCAATGATCGCATCGCCGAAGCGGTTGAGGTTATTCGCGACGAATGGGCACGCGCAGCCAGCGAAGGCGTGACACAGAAAGAACTGGATGATGCCAAGACCTATCTGACGGGGGCGTACCCTTTGCGCTTTGACGGCAATGGTCAGATCGCCGGGATCATGGTTGGAATGCAGATGGAAGGTCTGCCTATCGACTATATTGCAACCCGCAACGATCAGGTGAATGCGGTGACCTTGGAGGATGTGAATCGGGTCGCGAGTGAACTGCTGGACCCAGAAGGTTTGCACTTCACTGTCGTGGGCAAGCCAGTCGGGCTGGACGGATAAAGCTCAGGCCGCAGCCGCCAACATCGTGCGCGCCTTGACCGTGTGATTATTGCTGCTCAGCAGTTTCTGGCGCGCATGCCGGAAATGCGCGGCCTTGAGCGCATCGTCGATCTGGCGGTTGCGCCGCAACACCCGGGCCAGACGCTGGCTGTCAAAGACCAGGCAGACCGTCGGCTCATCGGTGCGCACCGTGGCTGTTGCGGGTAGGCCGATGCCGAAGGTCAACTCTCCCAATATCTGGTCTGGGCCGCATTGATTAATCACCTGACTGTTCTTCAGGATTGTTGTTCGACCTGACAGGACATAAGCGAGAAAGTCACTGGTCATGCCTTCCTCGATCAGGGTGACGCCGGGTTCGTATGTGATCAGCTTTGCGGTATTCAGCAGCTTGCGCGCGTGATGGGGTTTGAGCGTTTCAAGGTAGTTGTCAACAAACTGCTGCTCGGGTTCGGAAAAACGCACCAGATGATGTGAGAGATATCCGCGCAACAGGCCCAGCACCGAGATCAGGATGTAAGCCAACTGGATAATTGATCCTGCCAGATTGAACTCTTCCGCCATGCTGATCAGCACGCAACTTGCCGCAACGATGACCAGAACGGGATACAAAACGCCCGACCCGCGCACGATACCCATCTGCAACAGAAAGTAGTTGAGAATGTATAGCCCGGCACCGAATACGCCGATCATAACGATCAGCTGTGCAATGTCTGTGACGTCCGTCGGCAGTATTAGCATCTTCAGGCCCACCCTTGCGATGTGATAGGCCAAAGGCTGTCTTCAAAACTGGATGCTGTATATGAACAGCTTCACAATCTATTAACGATTATGTCCGTGCTTTTGCCTGCGTGCGCAGCATACCCCCCATCATCTGACCGAATTTGCCCGACCCACGCTGATAGAGTGCACCGTCCACGGCCATTACCGTCCCGCTGATGTAACTGGCCAGGTCCGAGCTGAGGAACAGGCAGGCATTGGCCACATCCTGCGGCTGCCCCCAGCGGCCCAATGGGATGTCCTTGCGTATTTCTTCATGCGCGTCTTCCGAAGGCGTGAGACGTTTGGCGCCCTCGGTGCCTTCAATGAAGCCAGGCACGACCGAGTTCACCCGGATCCCTTCGATCCCCCACTCCATCGAAAGCGTGCGCGTGATTTGGTCGACCCCGGCTTTGGCGGCGCAGACATGGGATTGGCCTTCGTAGGGCAGGTAGGATTGCGGGGCCGAGATGTTGATGATGCTCGCACCGGGACGTTTCAGATAGGGGTAGGCCCCTTTCATTACGTGGATCGTGCCCATCAGGTCGATGTCGATCACGGTTTTGAAGGCGTTGACTGACATCTCAGCCGCCAGCGCCGGAAAGTTGCCCGCCGCGCCGGAAACCAGAACGTCGAATATGCCGAGCGCATCGTGGAACTGTTTCAGGCCTTCTGCAACGGCCTCGGGATCGCGCACATCAAAGGCTGCTCCGATGGCCTGTTCAGCACCCGCCGCTTTTAGCGCCACGACGGTATCATCCACTTTTTCCTGCGACCGGCTGGCCACAGCCAGTTTCGCGCCCGAGGCTGCAAAGGCCTCGGCAATGCCACGATTGATACCGCTGGTCCCACCGATGACGACGACGGTTTTTCCTGAAAAATCCATATGGGCCTCCCATGGTCGGGAGCCCTACTCGCCGTAGGGCACCCAGATGTTTTTGACTTCGGTCGCAGCTTGCAGGAAGCGGCGGGAATGGTCCACGCTCCAATCGATTGCCGTCGCGTTATTGACCCAGGTCCGTTTCAGGTTCCCGGCTGAGACAGCCTCGATCTCTTTTGACAGGTTGGTGGATGAGAACGACCAGACCGCGTCTACGTTCAGATGCGAGGCGAGCGGTTTCGCCAGTTCCGCGTGGCTGCCGGTCAGGATGTTGACCACACCGGCGGGCACGTCCGAGGTTTCGAGGATCTGATAGAAATCCGTCGCCGCCAGCGGGTAGGGCTCAGACGCCGCCAGCACCACCCGGTTGCCCATCGCAATCGCCGGGGCCATGGTCGAGACTAGGCCCAGCAGCGGGGCCTCATCCGTGCAGAGCGCGCCGATCACGCCGACGGGTTCCTTCATTGCGATTGCCACGCCCCGGATCGGGACGCCATGCACCTGACCGTCATATTTGTCGGCCCAGGCCGCCGCGGTGAACAGGCGCTGGATCGAGGTTTCGACCTCTTTCGCGCCGTCTTTTTTGGCGGTCATGGCGTCGATACGGGCGGCAAATTCACCCGCGCGGGCCGAGAGGTTCTCGCCGATATAATAAAGGATCTGCGCCCGCAGATGGCCGGTAGTTTTGGACCAACCTTTCGCCCCCGCCGCAGCCTCAACCGCGTTGCGGACGTCCTTGCGGTTGGCCAAGCCCACATGGCCCAGCAGGCCGGATTTGCCCCAGATTGGTTTTGAATATCCGCTGTCGGGTCGTGCCTGTTTGCCGCCGATATACATCTTGGCGGTGCGGTCGATGGGATCGACCGGAGCCCCTTCGCCCATGGCCGCTTCGACCTTGGCCAGCGGCTTAGCTTTGCCTTTGGGTTTGGTATAGGCCGTCAGCCCCTCCCAGCCACCTTCCCGTCCAAAACCGCTTTCGCGCACGCCGCCAAACCCTGCGGCGGCGTCGAACAGGTTGGTGGCGTTGACCCAGACCACGCCCGCGACCAGCTTGGGCGCGATATCCAGCGCCAGGTTCACATTCTCGGTCCAGACCGTCGCGGCCAGACCGTAACGGGTGTTGTTGGCCAGTTCCACCGCCTCTTCAGGAGTGCGGAAAGTGGACGAGACCAGTACCGGGCCGAAGATTTCCTCCTGCATCAGCGGGTCCGAAGTTTCGAGACCCGAGATCAGTGTCGGAGGGTAGTAGCAGCCGTTTTCCGGTAACTCACAGGCGGCCTGATGCACATGCCCAACCGTGTTGCTATCGACCATGCCCTTGATCGTTCGCAGCTGCACCGGGTCCACCACAGCGCCGACGTCTATGCATTTGTCCAGCGGATCACCGATGCGCAAGCCATCCATCCGGGCGCGCAGCTTGTCGTGAAAGCGGTCGGCGATGCCTTCCTGCACCAACAGGCGCGAACCCGCACAGCAGACCTGACCCTGATTGAACCAGATCGCATCGACCAAACCTTCGATAGCTGAGTCAATATCGGCGTCGTCGAACACGACGTAAGCGGACTTTCCGCCCAGCTCCAAAGTCAGTTCCTTGCCTGATCCAGCGGTTGCTTCGCGGATACGGCGGCCAACCACGGTCGAGCCGGTAAAGGCAACCTTGTCCACATCCGCGTTCACGATCATCTCGCCCACCGCGCCGTCTCCGGTCACGATGTTAACGACGCCCTTCGGCAATCCAGCCTGCGAGCAGATGTCGGCGAACAGCAGCGCGGTCAGCGAGGTATACTCGGCCGGCTTCAGAACCACTGTATTGCCCATCGCCAGCGCAGGCGCGATCTTCCACGCCAGCATCAGCAAAGGGAAGTTCCACGGGATGATCTGGCCGCAAACGCCCAAGGCCTCAGCATCGGGCAGTTCGCTTTCCATCAGCTGCGCCATACCGGCGTGGTAGTAGAAGTGTCGCTGCGCCAGGGGGATGTCGATATCGCGGGACTCGCGGATCGGCTTGCCATTGTCCATGCTCTCCAGCACGGCAAACAGGCGAGAATGCTTCTGCAACAGACGTGCAATAGCATAGAGGTACAGTGCACGACCTGCGCCGCCCAGTTTCTCCCACTTGGGGTGCGCCTTGCGGGCAGCGGCGACGGCAGCGTCCACATCAGCTTGCTTCGCCTGGGTTAGCTTGGCCAGAACCTCTCCGGTCGCGGGGTTGCGGCTGTCGAACCCCTTGCCGGGTTTGGTGAAGGCCCCGTCGATGTAGTGGCCGAACTTGTCGCCCTGATCGACCAGCCAGGCCAGTGCCTCGGCAGCGCTTTCGGGGGCTGGGCCGTAATCCATGGTTTCGAAAATCTCTTTGACTGTCATTGTTTTGTCCTTAGCCCATGGAGTGACGGTAACCGGCGGAATACGCGCCTGTCACATAATGTTCCAACTGCCGCTCGATATCGCCCAGCAGCGATGAGGCGCCAAAGCGGAACAGATCGGGCTCCAGCCAGCGGTCGCCCAGCTCATCCTTGATCAGCGACAGATAGACCAACGCGTCCTTGGCTTTGGAAATCCCGCCCGCAGGCTTGTATCCCACGCGATACCCAGTGCGGTCATAGTAGTCGCGGATCGCGCGGATCATCACCAGAGAAACGGGCAGGGTAGCGTTGACGCTTTCCTTACCGGTTGAGGTTTTGATGAAATCCGCCCCCGCCATCATGCACACCAGCGAAGCACGGGCGACGTTGCGCAGGCTGCCCAGTTCTCCGGTCGCTAGGATCGCCTTCACATGTGCATCTCCACAAGCCACGCGGAACGCCTTCATTTCGTCGTGCAGCGCTTGCCAGTCACCCGACAGTACATGACGGCGCGAGATCACGATGTCGATCTCTTCGGCGCCGGCCTTCACGCTTTCCTCGATCTCGGCCACACGCAAGTGAAACGGGGACAAGCCGGCGGGGAAGCCGGTGGAAACGGCTGCCACTGGAATCCCAGTGCCCTTGAGCGCATCAACCGCAGTTTCGATCATGTCGTGATACACACAAACCGCGCCTGTGGTGATCGCGGGCATATTCAGCGCCTGTAAGGTGGCGGATGCAACCGGTTGGCGTGCCTTGGCGCACAGTCGACGCACCCGTCCCACAGTGTCATCGCCCGACAGGGTGGTCAGGTCGATCATCGTGATCGCCTTCAGCAGCCATGCGGCTTGATAGTCTTTCTTCACCGACCGCCGACCCGGCAGGGTGGCCGCTCGGCGTTCGATCGCAGAGGTGTTTGCCTGCACGGCGCGCACCCAGTCCAGGTCAAGGTCCATACCGGAGTTGCGGGGTTCGGTCACTTGCGGCAGATGCGCGGTGCGCACGGGGCTGTCTGAGCTCTGCGTTTCCATTGTCACGTCCTTTGGGAGGTTTGCGCCAAAATCGCACGGGCTGCGGCTAAATGGAAGGCATCAGAACCGCGCGACACAGAATAATTTGACCATTTGGACAAATAATGCGGAATTTGTTGCGAATAATTCTCAATAGCATTGACTTAGTTGCGAATGGTTCTCATATTCAATCTCAACTGAACTACAGTTCTGAGGTCTGAATATGATTCGTCGTCATTTCCTTGCCGCATTGGCCGTTGCTGCATCGCTTCCGCTCGCCGCATGGGCTGAGGCCCCTCTGAAGGTCGTCGCAACAACCGGCATGATCGCAGATGCGGTGCGTCAGGTTGGCGGGGATCAGGTGGACGTGAAGGGCCTGATGGGGCCGGGCGTTGACCCGCATGCGTATCGCCAGACCCGCAGCGACATCGTTGCCATGACCCGTGCGGATCTGGTTCTGTGGCATGGCCTGTATCTGGAAGCGCAGATGGAGGACTTCTTTGAAAACCTTTCGCGCAAACAGACTGTGGTTGCTGTGGCAGAAAGCATCGATAAATCCAAGCTGCGTGCCCATGACGATTATGCCGACAAATACGACCCGCATATCTGGATGAGCCCAGCCTTGTGGGGCGAGGTTGTGACCGAGATTCAGGCCACACTGACCGCAGCCCGCCCTGAATCGGCAGACCTTTTTGCGGCAAATGCCGAGGCGCATCTGGCTGAGCTGCAAGCGCTGGCAGCTTATGCAGAACAGTCTCTGACGGCTGTACCAGAAGAAAGCCGTGTGTTGCTGACCGCCCATGATGCTTTTGGATATTTCGGGGCGGCCTATGGTTATGAGGTCATGGGCGTTCAGGGGATCTCAACCCAATCCGAAGCCGGCTTGAACCGGATCGGAGAGCTCGTCGATACGTTGGTTGACCGTCAACTGACCGCCGTCTTCGTGGAAAGCTCGGTCTCTGACCGTTCCATGCGCGCACTGATCGAAGGGGCAGCGGCCAAGGGGCACGAGGTTTCAGTTGGGGGCGAGCTGTTTTCGGACGCGATGGGTGTCGATGGTACCTATGAAGGTACGTATGTCGGAATGCTGGACCACAATATCACCGTGATTGCAGGTGCATTGGGTGCCGACGTGCCCGAGCGCGGCCTGAACGGCAAACTGTCGGCGGGGTTTTAAACGATGCTGGAACTGGCCGCTTCACAGGGTGTTTCGATCGAAGATCAGAGCGTTGAATCCAGCCCGTTGGCGGTGCGAGGTCTGACCGTTTCTTATGGTCAGAAACCGGCTGTGTTCTCAGTCGATATGACCGTTCAACCCTGTGCCATGACAGCGATCATTGGTCCGAACGGTGCGGGGAAATCGACCCTTTTGAAAGCGGCGCTTGGGATCGTGAACCCTCTGTCCGGCCGGGTGACCGTGTTCGGGAAATCGCTAGAAGATCAGCGTGCCCGGATCGCCTATGTGCCGCAGCGTGCCAGTGTGGATTGGGATTTCCCGACCCGCGTGATCGACGTGGTCTTGATGGGTCTGTCGTGGCAGCTGGGCCTGTTGGGCCGGGTTCGTGCGCGACACATGGCCCGCGCGATGGATTGCCTGAACCGGGTCGGGATGCGTGATTTCGCAGATCGCCAAATCGGCCAGCTTTCGGGTGGACAACAGCAGCGGGTATTTCTGGCCCGCGCTCTGGCGCAGGATGCCGACCTGTATCTGTTGGACGAACCCTTTGCCGGGGTCGATGCGGCCACTGAAAAGGCCATCATCGCAGTGCTGAAGTCGCTGAAAGAGGCGGGCAAGACCGTGGTCGTCGTGCATCACGATCTGGCAACCGTCACGGATTATTTCGACCATGTCTTCCTGATCAACACCCGTAAGATAGCCGAAGGTTCGGTGCCCGAGGCGTTCACCGCAGAAACTCTGCAATCCGCATACGGTGGGCGTCTGGCTACCGCGCAGATCGATCAGATTTCGCGCGCAGTCGGGTAACACATGCTTTGGGATGCGCTTAGCCTGCAGCTTGGCTATAACGCCACGCTCGTTGCCATTGGTGCGACGTTGCTGGGGGTGTCGGCGGGTGTCACTGGCACCTTTCTTTTTCTGCGCAAACGCGCGCTGGTCAGTGATGCGATCAGCCATGCAACCCTGCCCGGTGTCTGCCTTGCTTTCATGGTGCTGGTCGCGTTCGGTGGAGATGGGCGCAATCTGTTGGGCCTGCTGGCGGGATCGGCGGTTTCGGCCTGGATCGGACTGCTGTGCATGAACTGGCTGACACGCCACACGCGGCTGGCTGAAGACGCTGCGATTGGTGCAGTCCTGTCAGTGTTTTTTGGCTTTGGCATCGTCCTGCTGACTGTCATTCAGACCATGGGTGTGGGTCGTCAGGCGGGGCTCGAAGGTTTCCTGCTGGGCTCCACCGCCGGTATGCTATGGGCGGATGCGATGATCATCGCGATTGGTGGCGCGGCCACCCTGGTACTGGTCATGATCCTGCGTCGCCCGATGACTTTAGTGGCCTTTGATCCGGATTATGCGACGGCCCAAGGCTTTCCAGTGCATCGGATTGATCTGGCGATGATGGGGCTGGTGATGGCCGTCACCGTGGTCGGGCTGAAAATCGTTGGCCTGATCTTGATTGTCGCTTTGCTGATTATCCCGCCCGTCACGGCGCGGTTCTGGTCCGACCGTTCTGATCGGGTTGTGATACTGGCCGGTCTGGCCGGTGGATTGGCAGGCTATATCGGAGCCGCTTTGTCTGCCACTGCGCCGAACCTGCCCACCGGACCGATCATCGTTCTGGTCAGCTTTGGTTTCTTTGTCCTGTCGCTATTCTTTGCCCCGATCCGAGGTGTTCTGGCCGCTGTTCTGCGTCACCTGCGGTTTCAGCGCCGTGTGCATATCCGGCAAGGGCTGCTGGCCTTAGCGCAAGACCAAAAGATATATGAGCCACTAACACTACGCCTGCTGCGCCGTGCCGATCTGGTTCGTTCAGATGGGGTGGCAACCGAGGCCGGAAAGGCTCGTGCGGCCAAGGCGTTGCGAGACGAAAAGCGTTGGGAGGTTGTGCGCGCGGATCAGGCGCATGAGGCGACGGCGGCGCTCTATGACGGGTTGCGAGATATCGAAACCGTGCTAACCCGCGACCAGATCGCCGAGATCGACCGCCAGATCGGTGGCCCTCAGGAGGTTCCGGTATGAGTGGTGAAGAATTCGTTCCCCTTTCCCTGACGCCCTTGCTGATTGGCACCTTTGCCGCCATTGCTTGCGCGCTGCCCGGCAACTTTCTGGTGTTGCGCAAACAGGCTCTGATCGGGGATGCGATCAGCCATGTCGTGTTGCCGGGTATCGTTGTGGCGTTTTTGGTCACCGGTGCAATCTCAACCTGGCCCATGATGCTGGGCGCGGCAGGTGCGGCGATTGTCGCGGTGGTCCTGATCGAGGCCATCCGGCGGTTGGGTCAGATCGAACCCGGTGCGGCGATGGGCGTTGTTTTCACCACCATGTTCGCAGGCGGTGTACTGCTTCTGGAACAGACCGATACCTCGACCGTGCATTTGGACGTGGAACACGCGCTCTATGGCAATCTGGAAAGCCTGATCTGGCTGGATGCGACGGGCTGGTCCTCGCTTTGGGATATCGAGGCGCTGGCCGGTTTGCCGCCTGAACTGCCCCGGATCGCAATTACATTGCTGGGGGTTCTGCTGTTCACCTGGCTATTCTGGCGTCCACTGAAAATCTCAACCTTCGATGAGGGGTTCGCCCGCACCTTGGGGATTCGTACCAATGCGCTTGGGTTGGCACTGGTGGTTGTAGCTGCAATTGCCGCCGTGGCAGCGTTTGATGCGGTCGGTTCTATCATAGTGATCGCCATGTTCATTTGCCCGCCCGCTGCGGCGCGGATGATGACCAACCGGCTTGAGGCTCAGGTCGCCTGGAGCGTTGTGTTCGCCGTGATCTCTGCTGTGTCGGGATATGTGCTGGCCGGTTACGGACCGCTTTGGCTGGGCGCGGCGGATGCGGTCAGCGCGGCCGGTATGATTGCCACAATATCGGGTGTGATTCTGGCTCTGAGTGCGATGTTCGGCCCTTGCCGTGCCAGAGTTGGTGCGCACACGACAGCGTGAATTGGCGCTTTCCTGCCAGTGCTTTCCGCAGGTCATCGGCTGGACTCTGCCCAGATTGTTCGAATGTGACTCTTAATGAGCCTTCTGAAAATGCGCATGGTACCGGTGACGGTAAGATCTCGTTACCTACCACTCACTTCAGAACGTCCGGGTGGTTGAGGACAAGCGGCACCTTATTTGGAACCCGCCCGCAACTGCCCGGACACCCCCTCTCTCAGGTTTAAAATCAAATCGAAACCGATGCCAAAATCGGTGGCGGAATCGTAGTGCCATGTGCTAGTTGTGGTGGTATGGCGCAAGCAAACCCCAATATCAGCGACATTCGCCCGGTTATTCGGCAACTCGACGATGCAGCGATCAATCGGATCGCAGCGGGCGAGGTGGTGGAACGCCCGGCGTCGGCTGTGAAGGAACTGGTTGAGAATGCCATTGATGCTGGCGCCAGCCGGGTGGCCATAGATATCGCGGACGGTGGCAAGACCTTGATCCGGGTCACGGATGATGGCTGCGGTATCTCCGCCCAGGATTTGCCGCTGGCCTTGTCGCGGCATGCGACCTCGAAAATTGACGGGTCGGACCTGCTGAACATCCATACCTTCGGGTTCCGGGGCGAGGCGCTACCCTCGCTCGGCGCTGTAGGGCGTTTGACGATCACCAGCCGAGTGCCCGGTGCCGAGGCCGCGCAAATCCACGTGGCCGGCGGGAAGATGGAGGCGGTCAAACCTGCCGCCCTTCGTGCGGGCACGGTGGTTGAGCTGCGCGATCTGTTCTACGCCACGCCCGCCCGGTTGAAGTTTATGCGCACCGATCGGGCCGAGGGGCAGGCGATCACCGATATAGTGAAACGGCTTGCGATGGCGGAACCTTCGGTGACCTTCACGCTGCGCGATGTCTCGGGGGGTGGTGAGGGGCGAGTGACCTTCCGTGCGGATCGCGAGAATGGTGATCTGTTTGACGCGCTGCACGCCCGTCTGGCCCGGGTGATTGGCCGCGAGTTCGCCGAAAACGCACTGCGTATCGATGCCACACGCGAGGGTATCCGGCTTTATGGCTATGCCGCCCTGCCGACCTATTCCCGAGGCGCGGCGGTGGCACAGTACCTGTTCGTCAATGGCCGCCCGGTCCGGGACAAGATGCTGTCGGGTGCATTGCGCGCGGCCTATTTCGATTTCCTCAGCCGGGATCGCCATCCGGCGGCGGCGTTGTTCATTGATTGTGATCCTATGCTGGTAGATGTGAACGTCCATCCGGCCAAGTCCGAAGTGAGGTTCCGGGATCCGGGCGTTGCGCGCGGGCTGATCGTGTCCAGCCTGCGCTATGCGCTGGCTGAGGCGGGTCATCGGGCGTCCTCGACCGTGGCCAATGCAACGCTTGGGGCGATGCGCCCGGAACCGGCACAGGTAACTCCGGCGCGGGTCTATCAGATGGATCGGCCCTCCCCTGCAGCGCGCCAGGCCGCGTATCGGGCGCAGGCACCGGGTTTTGCCGAACTGGCCAATGACTACAGCGGCAGCATTGTTGCACCGACCCCGATCGAACCGGTCGCCGAAGAACCACCGGCACAGGACCTGCCTTTGGGCGCGGCGCGCGGACAGGTGCACGAGAATTACATCATCGCCCAGACCGCCGATGGCATGGTGATTGTCGACCAGCACGCTGCACATGAACGGCTGGTCTACGAGAAACTCAAGGCACAAATGGCCGAGAACGGCGTCGCCGCGCAGGCCCTGTTGATCCCCGAGATTGTGGAACTGTCCGAGGGCGACTGCGCCCGCCTAATGGCCGTTGCCGATGACCTGTCGCGCTTTGGGTTGACGCTTGAACCGTTCGGTGGCGGGGCCATCGCCGTGCGCGAGACCCCGGCCATTTTGGGTGAGGTCAATGCCCGTGCGATGATCCTGGATATCCTCGACGAACTGGTAGATCAGGGCGAAAGCCAAATGGTACAGGCCAAGATCGAGGCGATCCTGAGCCGCATCGCCTGCCACGGCTCGATCCGCTCGGGTCGCCGGATGCGCGCAGAAGAGATGAACGCCCTGCTGCGCGAGATGGAGGCAACACCCCATTCTGGCCAATGCAACCACGGGCGGCCAACTTACGTGGAATTGAAACTGAGCGATATCGAGCGGCTGTTCGGGCGTAGTTGATTCGATGCTCCGGAATCGTTAACAAGATCGAAACAAAACGAGAACATATTGAATCACATGATCCAGATTGCAGGCGTACAGATCCCAATAAATGACCCGGTTCTTCTGACCGTTGGAGGGGTTATCCTGCTGATCGTGCTGATGTTGTTCCTGTCGCTGCGCGCGGCCAATCGTTCGGCCCGGATGACCGAACCGCTGGCGCGGCAGATGGCGCATCTGGGGCAGCATGTGCAGCAATTGGGGCAGGGGCAGGAACAGTTGCGTGGTGGATTGCAGCATGTCTCGGACACGCAGGCCAATGCGCAGGTGCAGGTGATCCAGACGGTCGAGGCGCGATTGTCCTCGGTCCAGCAGCAAATGAACGATAGGCTGGCCGATAACGCGATGAAATCGGCGCGCGCGTTGGCCGAGATGCAGGAGCGGATGAAGGAAACGCTGCACGGCTCGTCGAAACAGACCGCAACCTCGCTGACCCAATTGCAGGAACGTCTGTCGGCCATCGACAAGGCGCAGGTCAATATCACCAAACTGTCTGGGGATGTACTTTCGCTGCAGGATATCCTGTCGAACAAACAGACGCGCGGCGCGTTTGGTGAAATTCAGTTGAATGACATCGTCTCCAAGGCGCTGCCGTCAGACAGCTTTCAGTTGCAGGCAACGCTGTCGAACGGGCGGCGCGCCGACTGCCTGATCCATCTGCCGAACCCGCCGGGCCCCATCGTGATCGACAGCAAATTCCCGTTGGAAGCCTATGAGGCGCTTATTGGCTCGACCAATGATATGGAGCTGAAAGCGGCGCTGCAGATGTTCCGCAGCACCGTGCGCAAGCATATCAACGACATTGCCGAGAAGTATATTCTGGATGGCGAAACGGCTGATGGCGCGCTGATGTTTCTGCCGTCCGAAGCCGTCTATGCCGAGCTACACGCCAAGTTCCCCGAACTGGTGCAGGAAAGCTTTAACAAACGTGTCTGGATCGTTTCACCCACCACCTGCATGGCGACGCTGAACACCATGCGCGCGATCCTGAAAGATGCCCGCATGCGCGAACAGGCGGGTGCGATCCGTAAGGAACTTGGGGCACTGCACAAGGATGTTGAACGTCTGGGCGATCGGGTGACCAATCTGGATCGTCATTTTGGGCAAGCGGCCAAGGATATCTCGGAGATCAAGATCAGTGCTGACAAGGCTGGGCGCAGGGCGCGCCGACTGGACAATTTCGACTTTGAGGAGTTAGCTCCGGACGACTCGCATGACGTTGTTCCGCTGGCGCGCCAAGAAGGCTAATCCTGCGCCTGAACAGGCGTCGTATGATCAAGGGGCGCACTGGCAGAGATATGGCACAAGACACTCCGCCGTCAGAGATTGCCGAGCTGCTGGGCAAAGCTGAGCAGGATGCCGAACAGATTGTTGGTCTGTTGCGTATGCTGGTGGCCTTTGGCCTGGGCGTGTTCTTTCTCGTCACCGTGCAACCGGTTCAGAATACAGGTCATGCCGTGTTGGAACGGCAATGGGTATCCGCCCTTGGCACCATGTTTGCCTATTTTGCGCTGGGCCTGGTCACATGGACAGTAGCGCGACAACAGCGCTTTGCCGGTTGGATGGCTTGGCCAGTTTCCGCGGCAGATGCGCTTTTTCTGGTTTTCAATGTCTGGGTGGGCATGCGCAATGTTGGCCTGTCAGGGGACGTGATGTTTGTGCTGCCAGCGGTGTGGCTGGTGCCTGTCGTGCTGGCCTTTGGCGTTTTGCGTGGCAACCCCAAGGTCATGGCGCTGCAAGTTGCGCTGCTTGTTCTGGGATTGTTATATCTGATCAGTCAGGATGCGGGGCTTTCGAGGGGGCAAGATGCAAATCCGATCTGGCTGTTTCTCTCGCCGCCACCCAACCTGATCCGCCTGTTCATGATCACACTTGCGGGTGTGGTTCTCATCGTTGCCGCCTATCGCGTAAATGCCCTGCTGTTTCAGTCGGTGACCGAAGCGCAGCGCCGCGCGAACCTGACCCGATACCTGCCTGCGCAAGTGGTCGGAGATCTGGGCGAAAGCGGTTTGTCAGCGCTGAAACAGGGGCGGCGGCAACTGGCCGGAGTGATTTTCATAGACCTGCGCGGCTTCACGACCTTATCGCAAAACTTGCAGCCCGAGCAGGTGTCCGAGCTTATTACTTCTTATCGCAGCCGTGTCTCAAAGGTGGTTCGGAAAGAGAATGGCATCATCGACAAATTCATCGGGGATGCGGTGATGATCGTTTTTGAGGGTGAACGCGCGGCTGAACGGTGTTTGCGATGTGGGCTGGGGTTGTCGCACGAGATGCGCGATTGGACTATCGAGCGCAGGCACGCGGACCTGCCCACGCTGGAAACGGGCATCGGCCTGCATTGGGGTGAGGTTTTTGTTGGTGTGATCGGTGATCAGGAGCGGCTGGAGTATTCGGTGTTTGGTGACACGGTCAACATTGCGGCCCGGTTGGAAAGCCTGACGCGTACAGCAGATATGACCCTGATTATGTCCGCCGCGTTACTCGACGCCGCAAGTGCCTCGGTGTCTGATACCGAACTGATATCGCTGCCCCCGGTAGAGGTACGCGGGCGCAGCGGTGCGTTGGATGTATACGGAATACCCCGGCCGGATTGCAGCGCCTGACTGCACTTCAGATACGCAGGAAAGGCTGGAACAGCCGGGGCATCAGCTTATTGAACTTCAATGGCGCGTCTGTGACGGCCAAGCAGATGCAATCCTCTGACATGTCTGCCACAGGCGTATGCTCCAAATCCTCATCCGCAATCTCGACATCGCCACGGGCAAACCGATCGACCTCATCCGAGAAAGCGCCTTGCAGCACCATGGTCAACTCGGTCCCGTGATGTCCGTGATCCGGCACGGCAACGCCCGCTGGAATGAACAGCAGCCGCGCAGTGGCATCCTTGGACGTGGGTAGGATCGCCTGTTTCACCCCCATACCGATGGATTTCCACTGGATGTCATCCACGGTTCCGCCAACATAGTCCTGCAGTGGAGTCGGCAGAACGGCGCAGCCCGGTTTCGCGGGCTTGGGGGTCGGTGCGCCTTGGGCGATCAAAGCCATGGTGGCCGCAAGTGACGCATCGCTCATGCTAATGCTGTCTGACTGATCCTCAAGCACATGCCCGCCCACGGCGTCAAAGCTTTCAGCACGCGCGCGACAGTGGTCGCATAGCGACAGATGGGTGGCGACCATAAGGTCAAACGCCTCGGGCAGGGTGCCCGCCGCATAAGCCATCAGCAGATCATCCGTCAGGTGATGTTTGATCGGGTTGCTCATATTACTCATCTCAATTCATCGCGTGGCGCAAGCGGTCCAGCGCCAGCCGTATCCGTGATTTGATCGTGCCCAGCGGCAATCCGGTCTGAGATGCAATCTCTCGATGGCTCAGATCTCCGAAGTACGCCTTCTCGATCAGCTGTCTCTGCGCGTCTGGCAACGCCGATAGGGCGGTACGCAGCTGCGCGGTTTCCTGTTGTAACGCAAGGACATCGTCCTGATCAGGCTCGGCCTCGGGTCCCCATCCCAGTTCCTCGGGTTCGGGGCGGCGCTGCTTGCGCAGGACGTCAATGCGTTTGTTCCGAGCAATCGTGAACACCCAGGTGGCCACTGTGGCCCGCGATGGATCGAACAGATGGGCCTTGTGCCACAAGGTTGCCATCACCTCTTGCGCGCATTCTTCGGCCATCGTGGCGTCAGACCCTGACTTCATCAGGAACGCCTTGATACGCGGCGCGAAATGCTGGAACAGCTCGGCAAAAGCCGCTTGGTCCTGCGCATCCCGGATACGCCTGACTTGGTCCACCCACTCGGTCCTGGTGTCGCAACTGCCGTTCGTTCCGTTCACCTGTCTACCCTTGATGCGTTTCTTCGCGCGCCAAGGCTGAGGGGCGGCCTGTTCAGCCGCAGGTTCGTCCAAGGTCACGGTATTGATCTCGGTAAACATAACCACATTACGCGGGTCGGCCCAAGGCGGATCACTTTCCTGAGACAAAATAATCCAATCCGCGCTAGGATTCGTATTAGGTATGTCAGCTCTTTGAGGAAAAGAGCGCTATTTTAACCGTTTACGGGTCAGACAGGAAACGCAACGACATGAAGAAAATCGACCATATCGCAGGCCATACCTATCATGGTCGCAAAGGTACGATTGAAAATGCGTTCCGATATTCGGTTGACTACATCCTGTTTGACCCTGAGGCGCAGTTGATAACACCCCTACTGTTTTCGATGGATCGTGCGAATGTCTTCAACTGGCGGCGTACCGATCACGGAGGCGTGCCAAAGCAAGGTGCCGGTGCAAGCTGGTTGCGCGCCCGTTTTGGTGAATTGGAGGTGCCGCAGCCCGCGCAGATCATGTTGCTGACGCAGCCCCGCGTGTTGGGCCATGTGTTCAACCCTGTCAGCTTTTGGCTTTGCTTTGACACTGACGCGCAGCTGTACGTGGTTGTTGCCGAGGTCACCAATACCTATGGAACCCGTCACAGCTATGTCTGCCATAAGCCGGATTTTTCGCCTATTGGCCCGTCTGACCGTTTGGTGGCGGACAAGCTGATGCATGTGTCTCCGTTCCAGCAGATCGAAGGAAGCTATACGTTCCGGTTTGACTATCGCCCTGATCGCGTGGGCGTCTGGATTGACTACGAACGTAAGGGTGGGGGGCTGATTGCCACTTTGACCGGGCCACGCCAGCCACTGACCAATCGCACGATCCTGTGGTCGTTGCTGCGCCGGCCTTTCGGCGCGCGGCGGACATTTGCCCTGATCGTTTGGCAGGCGCTGAAACTTTGGCTCAAGAAAGCCCGGTTTCGCCCGTTCCGCACCACACCTGTGCCGGATCACCCGGTTTCACGCAGCAGGCATTAAGCGGGTTTTTGTTTGCGTAAGATCAAAGACTCGGGTCTTTGGAACGGGTCTGATGCTCTGAGACCGCGAACAGAAGGAGCTGGAAACATGCTGGAAATCTCAGCAAGAAAAGTCGCCCAGGTCGCAATGATGGGCCGTGAGTTGGAGCGGGCCGAAGGTGAGTTACGCGCCTTTGTCGACCGGATGAGCGAGGATGAGCAGGCCGAGCTGGTCGCTATCATGTGGATTGGGCGCGAGAGCTTCTTCGCCGAGGATCTGGCTGAGGCGATTGCGACCGCAAGGTCCGAGGCCTCAACCCCATGTGCTGACTACCTGATCGGAACGCCGCATCTGTCGGACCATCTGGAGAACGGCTTGGATGCGCTGGGGATTTCGGCCGAGGATGTGGAAAACGATCTGATGTAGGCGTTGCTAAAGTTGGAAACGAGGGGCCAGCCCCTCGGGCTCCCCGAGGTATTTTTGAACAGAAGAAGGATTGGTCGGCCTGCTCCGGCAGGTATTGTCAGACCAAATGATCCACGATCTGCAAATGCTGGGCCAGGGTGTCGATCTCAGCCATCCAGCCCTGCACCAGTTTCGGATCGTTTGGGGCTGCGTGAACGCCAGCCGGTATCGCGCGGTTCAGGACGGCCTCGATGGCCAATGACACCGGGATCGACACCAAGCGGGCCATGGCGGTGCCGCGTTCGTCGCCCCAGGCGTCCATCACATAGGTTTTGTGCCAGACTTCAATGCCGTCTTTCTCAGCTTTCAGGCCGACGCACAGCACTACGCGGTCGGGCTCGCCTTCGTCATAGGCGTTTTCGGCCCAGAACTGGTCCGACATCTCTTTCAGACGCGCGTCACCTTCGGGGCCTGAGAGGGTTTCGATCTCGGTGAATACGTCGGCCCAGGCGTCGGTCCAGCCGTTCAGGCGCAGGGTGCCGCGGACGAACTCTTTGACCGGCCAGTGATCCTCAAACTGGTATTCGGCCATGAAGGGCAGCGAGTCGCGATTTGGGTAGACCTCAAAGCTCTCGGGGGTTGGCAGCGGCGCGATATAGCTGCTGATCGCGTCCCATGGGCGGGCAACGTCCAGTGGGGCGTATTCACGGATCGATTTTGAAGGTGAGCGCAGCGCTTTCAGCACGCCGAGTGGTGACCAGCTGAACTTGTAGCGGAACGGGTTCGGGTTCTTCGGGATACCGCCGCAATAGGAGATGAAGCTGAGGTGGTTTTGCGCATCGAACGCGTCCGAGGCGCGGTAGTCGGCCACCAAAGCATGCGCCATCAGGTGGTCGATGCCCGGGTCCAGCCCGACCTCGTTGACCAGCGCTACACCGGCGTCGCGTGCCTTGTCGTCCAGCGCGCGCATCTCGGGCGCGATGTAGGAGGAGGAGACGAAGTTCGCCTCTTTCGAGATCGCCAGCTCCGCCAGCGGCACGTGCCAGTCGCCCGGCAACATGGACACAATCACGTCGCCCTTCTCAAGCACTGCGCCCAGAGCGTCGATGTCGAAGGCGCGGATGTCATCGGTCAGGTCTCCCACCTCGGCCTTGGCCTTGTCGACAGTCCGGTTCCAGACGGCGACCTTGTGCCCGCCTTCGATCAGGCGGCGCAGGCCGGGAATGGCCGACAGGCCGGTTCCACACCAGTGAATCGTCATCGTTCAGATCCCTTCGATATGCGTTTTGTAAGTCGCTTCTGCCCTACCCCAGACGCCGCTGTCCAGATCGGTCAGCGTCAGCAGGGACGGCACCAGTTGTGCCGCGTAGTCTTGCGAGCTTTCGACCGGCAGCATCGAGGGCAAGTTGTCGATGGCCATCACGTCCATCACCGGGTCTGTGGCCACACGCAGGGCGGGGGTCTCCCACGTGGTGGCGCGGTCATAGACCGGCACCGGGTTATAGTCGCTGTCCGGGTCGCAGGCCACGTCGCCAATGGCGGTCAGGTTGCGCGATGCGGTCAATGCCGCGCGCGGGACAAAGACCGGTGTGCCGGGGCGCGCAAAGATGCAGTTCAGGAACAGGTCGTGATCCAGGATTTCCGGGAATGGTCCTCCGCTGGCGGTTTCCGCCATGTCCCATTTGGTGACACTGACGCCCATCGCTTCGCACAGGTCCGCTGCCCCGGTGCCTACGCGGCCAAGGGCGCCGATGACGATGGCGCGGGGGCGGGTGGCCTCCGTAGCGTCGAGTTCCGCCAGCAATTCGGCATTCAGGGCATCTTTATTGGCATAGACGTCAACGGGCGGGCATTCCTGTCCGCGTTGCTGCGCGACCCATGTTTTCAGCGTGACCGCGGCACCCGCATAGCCAGCCCAATAGCCAAAGGCGGCGACGCGTCGGCCATTTTCGTCGACCAGATATTCCAGATCATAAAGCGTGCCGCCCCCGGCCTTGAATCGCTGCAACAACGCGCGCCCCGAATGCTGACCCTTATAGGCATGGCCGAACATGATGTGGCGATGGGGCAGGGGCGAGCCATCTTCGGGCAATTCCTTGAGGCCAAAGATGATTGCATCCAATGGGGCTTCGGGCCAGGAATTCTCGACCGCGATCTCGCAGCCTGCGTCTTTGTACCCATCAATCGGAATAGCGCGGACCGAGCTGTCTTCGACTGTCACGCGGATACCCGCCGCGATCAGCGTGGCCGCGCCGTCGGGGGTCAGACCGACCCGTTCCTCGTTCGGGCGCTGTTCTGCCCGGACCCACAGATGTGTCATGCAGTTTCCTTTGTTCAGAGCATTCCGGCGGCACGCACGGCCTGAACCGACCCCCGCGCCTCCATGGCTTCGCGGAAAGCGACGATTTTGGGAAAGGCCGAAACATCTACCCCGTCGCCCTCAAGCCAGCTGCACACCACATAAAGGTAGGCATCCGCCAGCGAGACCGCTTCGCCCAGCACAAAAGGCCCGCGCAGCCCGTTGGCTGAGAGGTAGTCACAAGACGCAGTCATTGTCTCCGCGACCTTGGCCGTCATATCCTTCCAGCTGGATTCCTTGTCCGCCCAGCGATGGCCACGCTGCTTGTGCGCGTGGTTCACATGCATGGTTGAGGCGAGGTAGAACATCACCTCGCGCATTCGGGCGGCCATCACCGGATCGGCAGGCACCAACCCGGCATCGGGCGCTTTGGCCGCGATGAATTCCAGCAACGCGCCGGTCTCGGTCAGAATGCCTCCGTCGACCGCCAGCGCAGGAACCCGACCCTTGGGATTGATCTGTTTGTAGGCCGGTTTGGTCTGCTCGCCCCCGGCGAAATCCAGCTTGATAGCCTCATAGTCCAGCCCCGCCTCTTCCAGAGCGATGGCAACGGCAACCGAGATGGTGCGAGGGGCGTAGTAAAGCTGCATAGGGGTCTCCTTACAGATGCGTCTGTGCGAATTGCCGATCGGGCGTTTCCAGATGCGGAACGGCGTTGAACAGAACCGGGCTGAGATGTGCGCCAATCGGGTGCAGACGATGCAGCGACGTGTTCATGATGGCAAGGGCGACGCGGGCCATCGAAGGGATATCCAGACCCATTGCCTGCCGCACCACCATCGAGATCAACCCGCCTGATGTGACAACGATAGCCGGCCCACCTTCGGTCCCGATGTCCCGCAACGCATCGCTGACGCGGGTTTCGAATTGTTCAAAGGTCTCGGGCGCGTTCTCGATCTCGCCATTGGCCCAGGCGGCAAACGTCTTGGGCAAATGTTCTACAAAGCCTTCGCGATCTGTGGGGATGGCAACGCCGTGTTGCTCCTCGAACAATTGCGCGAGGGTGAAGTATTCGATCTCATTCAATCGCGGGTCACGGATCGGGTCGGCTAGCTCCATGCTCGCCGCTGTTTCGGCGTGCCGGGTCAGCGTGCCGCAATAGACGCGGGGATAATGGCTGCGCGTGTCGCGCAGATGCGCACCCAGCCAACGGGCCTGCTTATGCCCCAAATCGCTCAGCTTGTCATAGTTTGCCTCGTCGCGCGCCGCCGTGTTGGCCTGCCCGTGCCGCACCAATGTAATATGTGACATGTCGGTCCCTCTTATGCGGATGTCTTAGGGCAGGTTCCGGGCCGGGGCCAGAGGGGTTTCCTTCTGGTGGCAAAAAATCCTTACAGCTTTTTGTGTTCTGGCTATGGTTGCCGCGACTATGCGTCTGGAGGACCTATGAGCATCGATCCAAATCGTTTTCTGGCCGATCTGCACAAGCTGCGCGAATTCGGGGCGTCGGGTGTTGGCAAAGGTGTCGTGCGTCCGGCCTATTCCCCAGCAGACATTGCCGCACGGCAATGGCTGGCGGGCCGTATGACCGAAGCGGGGCTGGAGCCGCATTTTGATCCGGTTGGGAACCTGTTTGGACTTGCCCCAGGCACGTCCTTGCTGATGGGATCACATTCCGACAGCCAGCCAGAAGGCGGCTGGCTGGACGGGGCGCTGGGCGTGATTGCCGCGCTCGAGATTGCACGGGCCAGCGATCAACCGATCTCGGTTGTCAGTTTTCAAGATGAAGAGGGTCGCTTTGGCGTGACCACTGGATCGGCGGTTTGGTCAGGTGGGCTGCCGCTGGAACAGGCCGATCAGCTGACCGACGGCTCTGGAGTTCCCTTTGGCGCGGCCCGATCTGCGATGGCTGACCTGACACAAGGCTTTGTCGAACCATCCCGGTTCCGCGGTTTCATCGAGATGCATATCGAACAAGGCCCCGCGCTGGACGCAGCGGGGCAGCAAATCGGCGTTGTCACCGATATTGTCGGAATCCGGGATATGTCGATCACGTTTGAGGGGCAACAGAACCATGCGGGTACCACGCCGATGCATTTGCGGCGCGATGCGTTTCAGGCCTTGTCTTTGTTTAACGCGCGATTGAATGACCGCTTCCGTAACGTGGTGGCCCCTCAGACCGTATGGACCATCGGTCGCGTCGAATTGCATCCCAATGCATCCTCCATCGTGCCGGGGCGTGTACGGTTCTCGATGCAATGGCGCGATGGCGATGGGGACCGGCTGATCCGCATGGAGGAGATCATTCGATCCACCGCGCAGCAGGTCGCCGACGAGCTTGGCATGACCCTCAGTTACGGCCCAATGCTGGGGCTGGAGCCGGTGGCCATGGACTCGACCCTGCGCGCGGCGCTGGAGCGTGGTGCGCAACAGGTCTCGCCCGACAACTGGCGCGGAATGCCATCGGGTGCGCTGCATGACGCCACCAATGTCGCCCGCCTGATGCCAGTTGCGATGCTATTTGTGCCCTCGATCAATGGAATCAGCCATGATTTCGCCGAGGATACGGCCGAGGATGACCTAGTCGCTGGTCTTTGCGTGTTGGAACATGCTGTAAGAGCCTTGGCTGGGTGATCCGTATGAAAGACATGGAATATCCAGACTTCTCAGCGTATTGACCCCAGGGTAAGTCCCTTTGGCGGGGTTCGCGCCTTTGATTAATTTCGGTGAAGCGCAGGGTCTATTGCAACGAGTGTTGCCTAACGGAAAAAAGTTTCCTATAGGAACATTATTGATGCATACGCCCGTATACAGGTTTGCCGCAGCAAAGCCCCGCAGTTAGAATCCGGGGCTGAATCGTTGCAAATTTTGCTGCTTGCGGCAGACTGATGCGCATGCGTTGCGACCATTAGAGACGAAAGGCAGTACCCGCCATGACTTCCCCGAAACGCACTCCCTTGTACTCTCTTCATGTTGAGTTGGGTGGAAAGATGGTTGATTTTGCGGGATGGGAGATGCCTGTTCAGTATCCGTTGG